>JAISAZ010000079.1 GCA_031266435.1 Accumulibacter sp. | reverse complement strand
CATGCGGGCTTTTGCCGAAGCGTGGCCGGAGGCGGAATTTGTGCAGCAAGCTGCTGCACAATTGCCGTGGTTTCATTTTTGTACCCTGCTCGACAAACTCAAAACCCGCGAGGAACGGGCTTGGTATTTGACCCAGGCCGTCAAGCATGGCTGGTCGCGCACGACCCTGGATCGCAACATCCGCAACCGTCTGCACGAGCGCCAGGGGCAGGCCGTCACCAATTTTGAAGTGCGCTTGCCCGCACCGCATTCGGCTTTGGCACAGGAAACCCTGAAAGACCCCTACTTGTTCGACTTTCTCGGCTTGGGCGATGATGCGCACGAGCGCGAAATCGAAAATGCGCTGGTACGGCATATCACCCACTTTTTGCTGGAATTGGGCAGTGGCTTCGCTTTCATGGGTCGCCAATTCCGATTGGAAGTCAATGACGATGAATTTTTCATCGATTTGCTTTTCTATCACGCACGACTCAAATGCTATGTAGTGGTGGAACTGAAAGCTACGGCCTTCAAACCCGAACATGCGGGGCAACTGAATTTCTATCTCGCTGCCGTAGACGCGCAGGTGAAAGCGCCGGAAGACAAGCCCACCATCGGCCTGTTGCTGTGCAAGACGCAGAATCGTCTGGTAGCGGAGTATGCGCTATCCGGCATCGACAAACCGATCGGCGTGGCGGAATATGAACTGGTGCGCGCCCTGCCGGAACCACTGGTGACGAACCTGCCGACGGTGGAGCAATTGGAAAACGAACTGGGCGTGATTGGGGACGCGAGCATTCCAGGCGAGGAGGATGCGCCATGAGCAAGAAGAAAGAACTTTCCCTGACCCGTTCTTCCGCAGCGGAATATCTGACCTTTGTGGCGGCCAGCGGCACGGGGGGCGTGGAAGCGGTATATGCCGACGAAAACGTCTGGCTTACCCAAAAAATGATGGCAACGCTATACAACGTGGATGTCCGAACCATCAATTACCATCTGATAAGGGCATTTTCCGACAGTGAGTTGCAAGAGGAGGCAGTTATCCGAAATTTTCGGATAACTGCCGCTGACGGCAAGACTTACAACACCCGGCATTACAACCTGACGGCCATTATCGCCGTGGGTTACAAAGTCAATTCCGAGCGTGCGGTGCAGTTCCGCAAATGGGCCACAGCCATCGTCGAGGAATTCGCCATCAAGGGCTACACGATGGACGACGAGCGGCTGAAAAGCGGCGGCTCAGTGCTGACACAGCAGTATTTCGAAGAGCAGTTGCAGCGCATCCGCGAAATCCGCCTCTCCGAGCGCAAGTTTTACCAGAAGATCACCGACATCTACGCCACGGCGCTGGACTACGACGCAACAGCGCAGGCGACCAAGCGATTTTTCGCCACAGTGCAGAACAAGCTGCATTGGGCCATCCACGGCCAGACGGCGGCGGAGCTCATCTACCACCGCGCCGACGCTGAAAAAATCAACATGGGGCTGACGGGTTGGACCGATGCCCCGCGCGGAAAAATCCAGAAATTCGACGTGGTGGTCGCCAAGAATTATCTGAGCGAAGACGAGATGGCGCAGATTTCCCGGCTGGTAAACGCCTATCTGGACGTGGCCGAAAGCATGGCGAAACGGCATATTCCCATGACGATGGCGGACTGGGAGGTGCGACTGAACCGCTTCATTGAAGCCACCGACCGTGAAGTATTGCAGGACGCGGGCAAGGTGAGCGCCGAAATTGCCAGAGCGCACGCCGAAACCGAGTTCGAGAAATACCGCATCGTGCAGGACCGGCTGTTCCAGAGCGACTTTGATCGTGTGGTGTTGCGGCTTGGCAACAAGGGAGAACAGGAATGATTTCTCGCGTACCGTATACCGTACCACGCCATCGGACGCCTGCCCCTGCGACCGAGTAGGCTGAATCTCCGGCGCGCTCGAAACGCGCCTTGGACGCCGCTCAAAAATGCGGAAAATGCTGCAAAAATCGCAGAGTAGGCCTCCGGCGTTATAATTTTATGTTTTACCCCGTCCCAGGCCGACATTCTTCCCGCTGTGCAGCAATACCCATCCCGATCGCTCGACGATTTTTTGTCCGAATCGCCGTTTCCGCGCAAGGCGCTGGAAGCTGGCAAGCGCCTGCGTCCCGCGTCGTTTTCCGGCTCCGCCGACGCTTTCACCATCGCCGGGATCGCGCGCGCGCGCTTCATCGCGGTGCTGACGGCGAACGCCGCCGACGCGCGGCGTCTGTCCGAGGAAATCCCGTGGTTCGCACCCGATTTGCGCGTCCGTGTGCTGCCGGACTGGGAGACGCTGCCCTACGACACGTTTTCTCCGCACCACGACCTCGTTTCGGAGCGGCTCGCGACGCTTTACGGCGTCATGAACGGCGAATGCGACGTACTGCTCGTTCCCGCGTCGACGGCGGCGTACCGCTTCGCGCCGCCGGCTTTCCTCGCCGCGTATTCCTTTTTTCTGAAGCGCGGGGAAAAACTCGACGCCGACCGTCTGCGCGCGCAACTCAATCTGGCGGCTTATACGCACGTCACGAACGTCGTTTCCCCGAACGAATACTCGATCCGTGGCGGCCTGATCGATCTGTTTCCGATGGGGTCTTTGGTGCCTTACCGGATCGACCTGTTCGACGACGAAATCGAAAGCATCAAGACCTTCGACGTCGATACGCAGCGCACGACCCACCCGGTCGAAGAAATCCGCTTGCTCCCGGCGCACGAATTTCCGTTCGACGAAAAAGGGCGCACCCGATTCCGCCAGAGGTTTCGGGAGCGCTTCGAGGGCGACCCGGCGAAGTCCGGCGTCTATAAGGACGTCAGCAACGGAATCCCGTCCGCCGGGATCGAGTACTGGCTTCCGCTGTTTTTCGAGGAGACGGCGACGCTCTTCGATTACCTCCCGAAAGACGCTTTTCTCTGTCTGCACAACGACGTTTCGGAATCCCTGCGGGCTTTTTGGGGCGACGCCGTCTCGCGCTACAACTTGCTTTCTGGCGAGATCGCGCGACCCTTGTTGTCGCCCGACGAACTCTTCCTGGGCGAAGAGGCGTTTTTCGGCGCCGCGAAACCCTTCTCGCGCATAACGCTGAAAAAAGAGGAGACCTCGGAGACCGTCCCCGCCGTTGCGATCGACCGCCACGCCAAAGACCCCTTGAGCCGGCTGAAAACCTTCATCGACGGTTTTCGCGGGCGCGTACTCCTCCTCGCCGAATCCCCCGGCCGCCGCGAAACGCTTGCAAGCCTGTTCGCCGAACACGGGCTACGACACGATTCGTGCCACGACCTCGCCGCCTTCCTTTCGGGTAGCGCCAAGGTCTCGCTCGCCGTCGCGCCGCTTTTCAAGGGTTTTCTCCACGCGCCGACGATCTCGCGCGGCGTCGCGTTTCTCACCGAAGCCGAGCTTTACGCGGGAAGCCCGCGCGCGAGCGGGCGCCGCGACCGGTCGGCGCGCAGGGCGTCGCTCGACAACTGGCTGCGCGACCTGACCGAACTGAAGATCGGCGACCCCGTCGTACACGAGCAGCACGGCATCGCGCGCTATCGCGGCCTGATCCGCATGGATTTGGGCGAAGGCGAGATGGAATTCCTCGAACTCGAATACGCCAACGACGCCAAGCTTTACGTCCCGGCGCCGCAGCTTCACCTCATCTCGCGCTACTCCGGCGCCGACCCCGAAAACGCGCCGCTCCACACGCTCGGCGCGCAAGGCTGGGAGAAGGCCAAGCGCCGCGCCGCGCTCCAGGCGCACGATACCGCCGCCGAATTGCTCGCGCTCTACGCGCGACGCGCGGCGCGCCAAGGCTACGCCTTCCAGTTTTCCGTCCACGACTACGAAGCTTTCGCCGACGGATTCGATTTCGAGGAAACGCCCGACCAGGCCGCCGCCATTTTGGCCGTGATCGAAGACATGAAGTCCGAAAAGCCGATGGACCGCCTCGTCTGCGGCGATGTCGGCTTCGGGAAAACGGAGGTCGCGCTGCGCGCGGCGTTCTGCGCCGTCGCGGGAGGAAAACAGGTCGCCGTCCTGTGCCCGACGACGCTTCTTTGCGAACAGCATTTCCAGACCTTCTGCGACCGCTTCGCCGAATGGCCCGTCCAGATCGCGGAACTTTCGCGTTTCAGAACGGGAAAGGAGTCGGCGCGGACGCTCGAAGAACTCGCCGACGGGAAAATCGACATCGTCATCGGTACACACAAACTGCTGCAAAAGAGCGTCCATTTCCCGCGCCTGGGCCTCGTCGTCATCGACGAAGAACACCGTTTCGGCGTACGGCAAAAAGAGGTTCTCAAGACGCTGCGCGCCGAAGTCGACGTCCTCGCGCTCACGGCGACGCCGATCCCCCGGACGCTCAGCCTTTCGCTCGAAGGACTGAGGGATTTTTCGGTCATCGCCACTCCACCGCAAAAACGCCTGTCGATCAAGACCTTCGTTGCGACATATTCTGACGGGATTATCCGGGAAGCCCTGTTGCGCGAATTCAAACGCGGCGGGCAGGTATACTTTTTGCATAACGAGGTCGACACGATGGAGACCATGCGGTCGAAGCTCGCAAAGTTCCTGCCCGAAGCGCGCATCGTCGTTGGTCACGGGCAGATGAAGGAGCGCGAGCTCGAACGCGTCATGCGCGAATTCGTCCAGCAGCGCGCCAACCTCCTGCTGTGCACGACGATCGTCGAGACCGGGATCGACAACCCGCACGCCAATACGATCGTCATCAACCGCGCCGACAAATTCGGTCTGGCGCAACTGCACCAGTTGCGCGGTCGCGTCGGGCGCTCGCACCACCAGGCCTACGCCTACCTTCTCACGCTGGGCGACGACGGCGCGCTTTCGGGACTCGCGAAGCGCGCGCGCCAGCGCCTCGAAGCGATCCAGATGATGGACGAACTCGGCGCGGGCTTTTACCTGGCGATGCACGACCTCGAAATCCGTGGCGCCGGAGAAGTCCTCGGAGAAAGCCAATCGGGCGAAATGCAGGAAGTCGGCTTCAACCTGTATGCCCAGATGTTGAAGCGCGCCGTCTCCGCGCTCAAAAGCGGGAAAGACGCCGACCTTCTCGAACCGTCGGGCGGCGGCGTCGAGGTCAACCTTCACACGCCCGCGCTCCTGCCCGACGCCTACGCGCCCGACGTGCACGAGCGCCTGACCCTGTACAAGCGCCTTGCCGACTGCGAGAACGACGACGAAATAACGCAAATACATGAAGAACTCGTCGACCGTTTCGGCTTGCTGCCACCGCAAGCGGACGCGCTACTCGAAACGCATCGCGTCCGCCTCTCCTGCCGCCCTTTGGGCATCGTCCGTCTCGACGCCGGCGCGTCGCGCATCGCACTCCAGTTCGACCCCGGTCGCGCGACGCAGATCGACCCTTTGCGCATCATCGAACTCGTCCAGACAAACCGCGATTGCCGCTTCGCGGGGCAGGACAAACTAATACTCGAACGCGATTGCCCGACGCTCGGCGACCGCGTCGACGCCATAAAATTCCTGATGAAGAAATTGACGCCATGACATTCAACGACAAAATCGAAACCCCGGAGATCGAAAACCTCAACATTGTCGATTTCGAACCCATGCCCTCGCCCGAAGAGATCCACGCCCGCGTTCCGCTGACCGACCGGGCGCGGGAAACGATCGTGCGCGGGCGCGAAGCGCTCCGGAATATCCTCGACCGCAAGGATCACCGCGTCTTCGTCGTCGTCGGCCCGTGTTCGATCCACGACACGGCCGCCGCGCTCGAATACGCGAATCGCCTGAAAAAACTCTCCGACGAGGTCGACGACGCCCTGATGCTCGTGATGCGCGTCTATTTTGAAAAACCGCGTACGACGGTCGGGTGGAAGGGATTCATCAACGATCCCGAAATGAACGATTCGTTCAAGATCGGCAAGGGGATGGAACTCGCGCGCGCGCTCCTGCGCGACCTCGCCGAACTCGGTCTGCCCGCCGGAACCGAGGCGCTCGATTCGATCACGCCTCAATTCCTCGGCGACTTGGTCACGTGGGCGGCGATCGGCGCGCGCACGACCGAATCGCAGACGCACCGCGAAATGTCCTCGGGACTTTCCACGCCGGTCGGCTTCAAGAACGGAACGAACGGCGACATCGGCATCGCGATCAACGCGATTCTTTCGGCTTCTCGCCCGCACAGTTTTCTCGGAATCAACGGACGCGGGAACACGTCGATCGTCCGCACGCGCGGCAACCGCTACGGCCACGTCGTCCTGCGCGGCGGCGACGGACGCCCGAACTACGACACCGTCTCGATTTCGATCGCCGAAGACGCGCTCGGAAAAGCCGGACTTCCGCCGAACATCGTCGTCGACTGTTCGCACGCGAACAGCTTCAAGAAAGCCGAATTGCAGCCGCTGGTTCTCGCCGACGTCGTCAACCAGATTCGCTTCGGCAACCGCTCGCTCGTCGGCGCGATGATCGAATCGAACCTCGTCGGGGGGAATCAGTCGATCCCCGACGACCCCAAGCGGCTCAAATACGGATGCTCGGTCACCGACGCGTGCGTCGATTGGGAGACGACCGAAAAGATGCTGCGCGACGCCGCCGACAAACTACGCGAGGTCTTGCCGCGTCGGTGATCCGCGATCCGGCGGCGCATGGAGTACGCAACGACGCGCGGCGCGCCCAAGCGATTCAATCACCCTTTTGGTAGGTCCCCATCACCTGCGCCTCGGCCACGACATGCCCCCGCATCGCGTCGAGCAATTGCGCCTTGTCCGGATCTTTCAAGTCGGGGAGAAGCGCATTGAGCGCGTAGAGCTTGTGAAAATAGCGGTGCCGACCGATCGGCGGGCACGGGCCGCCGTAACCTGTGACTTTCCAGTCGTTCACCCCTTCGAGCGTCCCGGCGGGCAAAGCCTCGACGGCCTGCGCCAAACCCGAAGCGTCGGCGGGCAGGTTATATAAAAGCCAATGGACCCAGACCGTTTTCGGAGCGACCGGGTCGGGCGCGTCGGGGTCGTCGACGATCAGCACGAGGCTTTTCGCATCTTGAGGCACGTCCGCCCACGAAAGCGCCGGAGAGATATTGGCGCCCTCGCACGTGAATTTCGGCGGAATCTTCCCGCCATCGACAAAAGCATCCGAGCTTATCCGCATTTTTCCTTCCTCCTCTCATTTTCAATACTCATACAGATTACCATAAATCCCCCGGACGAAAGCCGTACGCTCGCCGCGTTTTGAAACCCCGGTTTCACGCGCGCGCGAAATGGGGCAAAATAGCGGCATGTGCCTTTCACGACGCCCATTCCTCCGCGCCTTTATCTCGCTCGTCCTTTTCTGTACGCCGTTTTTTGCCTCGGCGCAGGGAAGCGCGGGAAGTACGATCTCCGCCGCGCTCGATGATTTCATCCGCACGCAGACGCGGAGCCTGCCGGGCAAAGTGACTTACACGCTCGGCCCGGTCAACAACGCCCGCCCCTGTAGCGCTTACGAACCTTTCCTCCCGCCGGGAAACCGCCTGTGGGGAAAATCGACCGTCGGCGTCCGCTGCCTTTCCCCCTCGCCCTGGACGATCTACCTCCAAGTCAGCGTTTCGGTCACCGGGAACTACCTCGTCTCGGCGCGCAACCTCCCGACGGGAACGCTCGTTTCGTCCAACGACATCGCGTACCGTTCGGGAGAATTGACGGTACTTCCCGCGAGCATCCTCACCGACGCTTCGCAAGCGATCGGAAAGACGGTACGGAACAGCGTCGCCGTCGGGCAGTATTTTCGGAGCGACGCGCTGATCGCGCCGTGGACGATTTTGCAAGGCCAGACCGTGCGGATGGTTTCAAAAGGCACGGGCTTTCGCGTCAGCAGCGAAGGAAGAGCCTTGAACAACGCCAACGAAGGACAGATCGTTCAGGTTCGCGCCGCGTCCGGGCAAGTCGTCAGCGGATTCGCGCGCGCGGGCGGAATCGTCGAGATCGCGCATTGAACCTGGAAACCGCAGTTGAACGACCGCAAAAGTGTAAAGTTTTCGACAAAAAAGACGATAATCATGAAGGACACCATCGACCGCAACGAGCACTCAATATGAAAATCGAAAGCACCTCCACCCCGCACGGAATCGCTTACGCGAAAGACGCGCCCCCCGCCGCCGCCAAAAAAGCGTCGAAAACCTCCGACGGAGAAGTGCGCCTGAGCGAATTGGCCAGCCAGTTGCAGTCCGCCGACGAAAGCGCTTTCGACGCCGCGCGCGTCTCAGAAATCAAGCGCGCGATTTCCGAAGGCCGCTTCGTCATAAACGCCGACGCGATCGCCGACCGCCTCATCGCGTCCGCCAAAGAACTCCTGACGCACCGGCAAGACTGAATGGCAGACTCGCCCGCGCTCCCGCAAGCCGACCCATCCGATATCGGTCGGATCATTTTTCAGGAGGCCGAAGCGGTTCGCCGCTTCGCCGGTCTGCTCCGCGCTGAAAACCAGGCGCTTTCCGACGACGACACCGATAAACTCCCCGCGCTCGCGGCTGAAAAAGAAGAACTCGCCGCCCATCTGAAACAGCTCACCGAGCAGCGCGACGCGGAACTTCGCGCGCTCGGCTACACCGCTGACTCGAAAGGCGTCGCCGGATGGTGCGCGGACCACCCAGCGGAAGCCGGCGTCAGCGACGCCTGGGCCGCGATTCTCGCCGACGCGAAAGAGGCAAAAGAACTCAACGCGCTGAACGGCGAACTCATCAAGGCGCGCATCGAACACAACGCCAAAGCGCTCGAAATTCTGCGCCACGGCGACGACCCGCTCGAACTCTACGGCCCCGACGGACAATCGAAAAAACACGGACTCAAGCGCATCAACGACGCGGCGTAATGGTCAGAGGACAGAAGACAGAGGACAGAGGACTGAACGGCCGCTTCGCGGCCTTTGTGGTCAGTTGTCTGTAATCTGAAGGGAGTTACCCATACGACCACTGAATACTGAACACAGGTCACAAAACCTGCATAGGTTGAGCTGAACGAAGGGAGAGCCACAATGTTCCGCAGGCGTATGAGCGAAGCGAACCCCAACGTTCCGCGAACGTGTGAATACGACAGGGCACGGCACGCCGTGCCCCTACGGCGGTATAGGTTGGGCTGAGGAACGAAGCCCAACGATTCCGTATGCGTATGAATGATGTGATAAAGCAGGTTGGAAAGCATGAAAACGCGCCAACGCTTGCGAAACGTCATAAACCCCCTTCATTTCCCCCTTATCAGGGGGAATGGATTTCCGTATTCGCGGATTTTCGTAGGGGCACGGCGTGCCCATCAGGAGACAGATGTCAGGAGACAGGAGACAGAAGAAAACCGATCGGTGTTTCCCCGATCTTTCTCCGGCGGCGAAGCCGCCGGTAACTGATCTGATCCCTGTCTCCTGATTCCTGATACCTGAAATGGCTTGCGCTTCGCGCAAGCGAGATGTTGGGCATCGCTACGCTCACCCCAACCTATACCCTGTGAACCCCAACGATTCCGCAGGCGTTTGAATGATGTGATAAGGCAGGTTGGAAGGCATGAAAACGCGCCAACGCTTGCGAAACGTCATAAACCCCCTTCATTTCCCCCTTATCAGGGGGAATGGATTACCGTATTCGCGGGTTTTCGTAGGGGCACGGCGTGCCCATCAGGAGACAGATGTCAGGAGACAGGAGACAGAAGAAAACCGATCGGTGTTTCAACGATCTTTTTCCGGCGGCAACGCCGCCGCAAACCGATCTGATCCCTGTCCTCTGATTCCTGATACCTGATCGGTGGCGAAGCCGCCGCTGACCGATCTGATCCCTGTCTCCTGATACCTGATACCTGAAATGGCTTGCGCTTTGCACAAGCGAGACCTTGTGGCTCTCGTTCCTCAGCCCAACACCCTGTGGTCATTTTATCCGCCGCTGTGTTGGGGTTCGCTTCGCTCACCCCAACCTATGCACCAGAGGACAGATGACAGAGGACAGAAGACAGAACGGCCTTCGGCCTTTGAAATCAGTTGTCTGTAATCAGAAGGAGCGTCCCATCCGACATCTGACGACTGAACACAGATCACAAAGCGAACGCCAGTGAGCGCTCAGTCCTCTGTCTTCTGTCCTCTGATTCCTGAGCATGTCCGAAAATGGCGAGTCGCTTTCAAAAAGAAAGAGTACCCTTCCCTGAAAAGGGAGCAGCCCATAAAACCTGAACAAACTCGCGCATGGTACGCGGCATTCAAGGCAAAAGACGCCCGATTCGACGGACGCTTTTTCGTTGGCGTTTCATCGACGGGTATTTACTGCCGTCCGATCTGTCCGGCAAAATTGCCGAGAGAAGAAAACTGCACATTTTTTGAGTCCGCAGCGTCCGCCGAGCACGCCGGGTATCGACCGTGTCTGATGTGCCGACCCGAACTTGCGCCCGGCGCGGCCCCGATCGACGCGACTTCGGTGCTGGCTCACAAGGCAGCCAGACTGCTTGAAGAAAACTGCGGAAGCGGGCAGAGCATGGAAGAATACGCGCGTCGGCTCGGCTGTTCGGGTCGGCATTTTCGGAGGGCTTTTACGGTCGCGTTCAAGGTCTCGCCCGTCCAATACCTCCAGACCTGCAGATTGTTGCTCGCCAAGAATCTCCTGACGGATACCCGCCTTTCGGTGACCGACGTCGCCATGACAGCCGGCTTCGGCAGTCTGCGGCGATTCAACGATCTCTTCAAGACGCGCTATCGCATCCCGCCGTCCGCCTTGCGCAAGCAGACCCCCAACACGAGGGACGACGCGCTGATGCTGACCCTCGCTTACCGACCGCCGTATCAGTGGCGGGAAATGATCGACTTTTTGGCCCAACGCGCGATTCCCGGCGTGGAAAACGTCGTCGATGACCGCTATACGCGGACCGCCGATTATGTGAATGGAGCGCATAAACACATCTACGGATGCGTGCGCGTCGAACATCGCCCCCAAAAGAACGCGCTGACCGTCACCATCGCTTCGTCCCTGCTCCCCGCGCTGCCTCGCCTGCTCGCTCGCGTCCGCAATTTGTTCGACCTGTATTGCACTCCCGACGCGGTTTATGAAACTCTGTCGGTGATGAACGACACCCGCCCCGGCGTTTGTGTGTCGGGCGTCAGGCTCCCCGGCTGTTTCGATCCTTTTGAAACGAGCGTCCGCGCGATCCTGGGCCAGCAAATCACGGTAAGAGCGGCGAGCACTCTGGCCGGCAGACTCGCCAAAACCTTTGGCGCGCCCGTCGATACAGGCGTGGAGGGCCTGACGCATTGTTTCCCCTCCGCTCACGACATCGCGGCGCTCTCTGGAAACATCGCGGATCGTCTCGGCCCCCTTGGGATAAGGCGCGCACGGGCGAACACCATTTTGGCGCTGGCGCAAAAAATCGTGGGCGGCGAAATCGACTTTTCGCTTTGCGTTTCGCCGGAAAGCGAAATCAAAAAACTCCAGTCGATTCCCGGACTCGGAGTCTGGACAGCGCAGACCATTGCGATGCGGGCGATGAGTTGGCCCGATGCTTTCCCGCATACGGATCACGGCGTCAAAAAAGCGCTCGCGCCCCGCTCCGGGAAAGAAATTCTGGAAATCGCGGAACTTTGGCGCCCGTGGCGCGCGTACGCGACGATCAATCTGTGGAATTCCTTACAGGAAGGAACGACATGTTCTATTCGACCACGCATACGTCCCCATTAGGCTCGCTCACGCTGGCGAGCGACGGTGAAAACCTTGTCGGTGTCTGGTTCGACGGGCAAAAGTATTTCGCGGCGACGGTAAAGGACGCCGTCGAGGCAAAACCCGACGTCCCGGTCTTTGCCTCGGCAAAAAGGTGGCTGGACGTCTATTTCGCCGGCAAGAATCCCGCCCTTTCCGAATTGCCTCTGGCGCCCGCGGGTAGCGCGTTCAGAAAAGCCGTCTGGGACATCCTGTGCGAAATCCCCTACGGCCAATGCAC
The DNA here is from genome assembly GCA_031266435.1 of Accumulibacter sp. Lineage (GTDB taxonomy): Bacteria > Pseudomonadota > Gammaproteobacteria > Burkholderiales > Rhodocyclaceae > Propionivibrio. Next base: position 13,459 of record JAISAZ010000079.1, on the reverse strand, counting down.
GACCTACGGGGAAATCGCAAAAAAGATCGCCGCCCGGATGGGGAAGAACAAGATGTCGAGTCGGGCGGTCGGCGGCGCGGTGGGTCACAACCCCATTTCGATCATCATCCCATGCCACCGGGTCGTCGGCGCCAACGGCAGCTTGACCGGCTACGCCGGCGGCATCGACAGGAAAGTGAAACTCCTCGAACTTGAAAGGTTTCAGAGGACTGAGGACAATCAGAGGACAGAAGACAGAAGATAGAAGACAGAGCGCTCACTGCGTTCGCTTCGTGATCAGTTTTCAGTATTCAGTGGTCACATGGGTAACTCCCTTCAGATTACAGAACTCTGACCACAAAGGCCGCGAAGCGGCCGTTCTGTCCTCTGTCCTCTGTCCTCTGTCTTCTGTCCTCCGTCTTCTGTTTTTGAGCTTCCACGCTTATACTCCGGTCTTGCCATCATAAAGAAGAAACCCCATGCCCTTCCTCCGCCCACTCTCCTTCACCCGATCGTCCGCCGCGCGCGCCGCCCTGCTGTTCTCCCTGAGTCTCTGCGGCGTCGCCGCCCTGTCCGCGCAGGCGGAAACAAGATTCGCCATTACCCGCAGCGCTCATGAAACCTATCCGATAAGCGTTTGCGCGAATGAGTTCGGGCAAGGCTACCGGGTGGCCAACTGGTGGGATATTGAAGTCCAATACAGGGAGACGGGGTCCTTGGACAAATTTTTTTCCCAGACGGGCCTCGCGTCGGGCGGCACGGCCCAGGTGATGCTCGATGGCCAGCCGCGCTGGCGCAACGACCCTGCGCGCATTTTTTTCATCGAACGGCACGATGGACGCAAGCCGGATCATTTTCTCGCGCACGCGCAGATCGCTCAGCATCAGTTGAGCCTGGGTTCCTGGATGGGCGCGCGGCCTGTGCTCTGCGTGCAAAGCGCGCAAGCGGCGGTCCAGCCGAAAATTCCGGGGTCCGGGAAGCCGACGGCGAACGTGCCCTTCGGGCTGACCCGGCGATCCTGGGAAAAGGCAGGCGAATACGACAGCATTTCCGACAAGGTCTGCGTGGACGAATTCGGGCCGGGACACCTGATCGCCGACTGGCAGGATATCGACGCATGGTTCAATGACACGGGTTCGCTGGAAGCGTTTTTTGCGCACACGGGCCTGGAAGACGCGTATGTCACGCAATGGGACAAGCTGTCCTTTGAAAGCGCCACCGGCAAGCGCATTTTTTACGCGACGAAAAACAATATGCAGCTTGGCATATTGGCCACGATCTCCGACAGATCAGCTTCCGCCAGCCTGAAACTTGTCTCGTGGCCGACCGACATGGACAGGGGAGGCGGGGGATACGCCAGCCAGTACGGCGGTCCCTTGAACGTGCTCTGTACCGTCCCGTCGCGTTCGATACGGACGGCGCTGCCCAAGGGATTCGCCCGGACCCAAAAATCATATTCATCCTACTCGGACAATACCTGCGTCAGTGAATTCGGCAAGGCTTACCGGATCGCCGACTGGGGCGACATCGAATTCTATAAAAATAAAACCGGCTCGCTGGAAGAGTTTTACGCGCAAACGGGGTTGAAGAAGGGCGACAGCGCCTGGGTGACCACAGGCGGCAAACCGTACCGGACCGTCGGCCAGTACGCCTATTTCATCGAGCGGCATGACGGCGCGCAGCCTCTCGAATTCAGGAGCCATGCCAACATCAACAATCATCAGTTGGACCTGGGATCCGGGGATGAAAAGCGGCCCGTCATGTGCGTACAGGCGACGCTGAACAGGGCGCCCGTCACGGCGTCGCCCAAGGCGCCGCCCAAAGCGCCGCCGCAGGCCAGTACGTCGGGCTGCGGGTCCATCAAGGATGAGAGTTTGCGCAATTTCTGCCGGGGCATGTCGGTCTCCGGGGTTTCCTGCGGAGACATCAAGAACAACGACCTGAGAAATACCTGTCTGGCCAACTGTAGCGGCGTCAAGAATCCCGATATGCGTAGTTTCTGCGTCGGCATCGGAAAATCGATCTCGGCGGACTGCGGCGGTGTCAAAAACCCCGAATGGCGCAATCTCTGTATCGGTGTCGGCAGATCGCTCGCCGCCGACTGCGGCGCCGTGCGCAACAATGATCTGCGCACTACATGCCGGGAAATCAGGGACCACCGGCGCTACGAGGAAGGAAGCGAAAGAAGGGGCGGGGGGTGGTTCTGGTAATTCAGAGGACAGAGGACTGAAGACAGAGGACAGAACGGCCTTCGGCCTCTGTGGTCAGTAGCCTGTAATCTGAAGGGCGCAAGCCACGCGACATCTGAATACTGAAAACAGATCACGAAGCGAACGCAGTGAGCGCTCTGTCCTCCGTCTTCTGTCTTCTGTCCTCAGTCCTCAATCCGCCACTTCCTATCCGCTTCTTCCAGCGAGATTTCGTCGTCGTAAATCCCGGCGCAGACCGTGAAGCGATACCCGGGGACGGGGTAAACGTAGGCGATCTTGCGCAGCGGATCGTCGGTTCCGGGTTTGGGCCACACGAACTCGATCCACCCTCCCCCGTGCTTCGCCTTCTCGCACAGGCCGACCCCGTATAAGTTTTTGTCCCAGTCGAGATGCTCCCGGATATTCCCTCCCTCACGCTCCGGGAAGGCGGGGTTGGAAAGTACGAGGCTTTTTTCCACGTCGATGATGAACAAATAGCAGTCCTTCCACACAAAGCGGGACGTCGGAGAACGGAGGATTTCCAGACCCTCTTCGCCTTTTTCTTTCAATAATTCAACGGCTTCCCTGATTTTTTCGATGACTTCTTCCGGTCTGGCGCTTTTCTGTGCTTCGATCGTATCCGACCGCATCTCCGTTCTCCTTGTCAATGAAGATCGCAAAAATAATTCACTGTGGCACTTTTCTCCACACCGGGGAAGATACGCTTCCTGCTTTATCGTGCTCGCCGTTTTCGGCCATGCCAGCGATAGGCAGTCAGAAAGAACGGTGGGCACGGCGCGCCGTGCCCCTACGGCGGTATAGGTTGGGCTGAACGAATGTGAAGCCCAACGATTCCGCAGGCGCATATCAGGATCAGGAATCAGATGTCAGGAAACGGGAGACAGATGAAAACCGATCGGTTTTTTGTTGATTCTTCTCCGGCCGAAGGCCGCAAAAATTCTCTGTCTCCTGTCCTCTGTCTCCTGTCTCCTGATCCCGATGTTGGGGTTCGCTGCGCTCACCCCAAGCTATCCGAGGCGGCTTCATCGCGGCTCTTTTCGGCTCCCGGAATGAGGAAGGCGAAGATCATCGTCAGGACGGCGAAGCCCGCGACGGCGTACATGGCGCGCGTCAGCCCGTAATTGTCTCCTATCCAGCCGATTCCCGGCGCGACCATCCCGCCGATGCTGACGGCGATCCCCAGCATGATCCCCGACGACGTGCCGATGTGGTTCGGCAGGAATTTCTGCCCCAGCGCGAGCGTCGCGCCCTGCGGCGTGTTCAGGCAAATGGCGATCGGCGCCAGGAGGAGAACCGCAAAATGCAGATTCTGTACCATCGGGAAAATCAGCATCAGCGGAACCAGACAAAAAAAGCCGGTCCGTATGACGCGGTGGAAGCCCAGTCGATCGGCGACCTGCCCGCCGAACAAGACGGCGACCGCGGACACGAGCGAAAAGAAAGTCAGCGTCGTACCCGCCTGCGTTTCGGACAGCATCATGACGGCGGCAAAATAAAGCGGGATGAAGGTCGTCATGCCGTAGGTCACGACCGAGCGGCCGGTGATGCACGCCGAAACCTTGAAGAAGGATTTCCAATCGTCTTTTTCTTCGGATTGTTTCCCCTCCTTTTTCTTGTTCCGCGACTCGGCCGAGAGGCGATTCAAGCCTTCAAGCGACGCCATGACGACGATGACCGTGCAGAGCGCGGGCACCAGGAAAACGACCGTCCCATGAAGGCCGAAAGCCGCCATTGCGATCGCCGTGATGATCGGCCCCAAGGCGAAGCCGACGTGACCGCCGACCGCGAAAAGCGCGATTCCCGAACCCTTCTTTTCCCCGGCAGCGAGGTTCGCTATCCTGCCGCCTTCGGGGTGGAAAAGAGCGATCCCGACCCCGGAGACCATCACCGCGGCGAAGATCGCCCAGTAGCTGTCGAGGTAGCCGACGAGAGCCAATCCCCCGCCCGCGAGGAAGACCCCGAGCGCCATCAGCCACGGCAAGAAAACCTTGTCTCCCAGATACCCGAAAAAGGGTTGGATGAACGACGACATCGAGTTTGCGGCGAAAACGAGTCCCGCCGCCGACGTGTAGCTGATATTCTTGTGCAACACCAAAAAAGGCAGGAGCGCCGGCAAGGCCCCCTGGTTTATATCCGAGCAAACATGACCGAACATCGTCAAGACGTTGTATTTATTGTATTTCATGATTCCTCCAATCAAGATTGTCAGGTGCGCGCGCGCGCCTTGACTGTCAAAATTTCAGCGACTTCATCGGAGTCGTTGATATAGCGATGCTTGTAATTTGGAGGGATACGCACGGTATCCCCTTCGGAAATTTCAAATCGCGCCGATTCGAAAACGATGGTGGCTTTGCCGCAGAGAACGTACATCACCTCTTCGGTTTCATGTAGATGGAATTCTCCGCCGTAGGTTTCGGAGTGCGGCTCGCAATGCACGAGGATCACCGTCGTCCCCGCGCTCATGCTGTCGGGCGTCAGCAGGTTGTAGAAAATATACAAGTCATCGGGGTTGTAGGATTGCAGCCGGTCTTTCTTTCTCAGAATCAGGGAATTCTCGTCGAGTTCCTCCGCCAGCAATTCCTGAACCTTCAAGCCGATGGCTTTTGCAATGGTCGTCAGCACACTCAGCGACGGATTGCCGATATTTCGCTCCAACTGGCTGATCAGCGCGGTGCTGAGTCCCGTTTTTTCAGCCAGATCCCTGATCGTTTCTTGCGTCGCCTGCCGGTAGGCCTGAATTTTTTTACCGATATTGATCATTTGGAACACCTCCTCTATGGGGAAGTGTAGCAAGTGAATTTCAAAAAGTAAATATATTTTTATTCTGTTAATTATATTTAACAAGCGAGGCGGTATAGGTTGGGGTGAGCGGAGCGATGCCCAACGTTCCGCATACGTATGAATGGTGTGATAAGGGCGGGTTTTGAAGGTTTGAAAACGCACCGACGCTTGCCGAAACGCCAGCAACCCCCTTCATTTCCCCCTTGTCAGGGGGAAAGCGGGGTGGATTACCGTATTCGCGGGTTTTCGTAGGGGCACGGCACGCCGTGCCCTTACAAACCCAGCCCAGCCAATACGCCTTTCGGTCATTTTTTATGTTTTTAGTGAACCATTCGAGAATTTTTCTAAATAAAATGGTATAAGCCCTTTATTTATTGAAGTTTTTTTATATAATGAGCGCTAGTTAATAGGAAGCCGTTCATGGCCGAAGGTAGCGATCTCGAAAAAACTGAGCCTCCGTCAGGTCGAAGACTTGAGCAGGCGCGAAGCGACGGACAGGTTCCCCGATCGCATGAAGTCGGGGCTTTCCTCATTCTCGTTTCGTCCGCGACGGTATTCTGGGTGCTTGGACCCTGGATTGCGCACCGCGTCGCGGGCGTCGTCCGGCGCGGGCTGACGCTCGAAGAATCGCTCGCGCGCAATCCCGATACGATGCTGATTCGTTTCGCGGATCTCGTCTTCGATACCATGATTTCCCTGTCGCCGCTCTTTTTGGCGCTCATTCTCGCCGTCTTCGCCCCGCCCTTCATCATGCGGAGCTGGAATTTTTCGATCAAGGTCATCATGCCCGACCTCGACCGCCTGAATCCGGTCAGTGGGCTGGGGCGCCTGGTTTCCTTGAACGGCCTCGTGCAACTCGTCAAGTCGATCCTCAAAACGCTGCTCGTCGGCGGCATCGCGCTCTGGGTGATCTGGAACGAGCGCGGCGACATTTTCGCGCTCTTCGGGCAGTCGATCGGGGCGGGCCTCGTGAGCGCGGGGCATCTGATCATCTACAGTTTTTTTGCCATCGTCTTGTCGATCATCCTGATCGTCGCAATCGACGTTCCGTACCAGTTGTGGGCGTACTACGACAAGCTCAAGATGACCAAGGACGAGGTCAAGCAGGAAAACAAGGAAATGGAGGGCAGCCCGGAGGTCAAGGGCAAGATCCGCCAGTTGCAGCGCGAAGTCTCGCGCCGCCGCATGATGAGCGCCGTTCCGTCCGCCGACGTGATCGTGACGAACCCGACGCACTTTTCGGTCGCGCTGAGTTACAAGGCCGGGATGGGGGCGCCGAAGGTCGTTGCCAAGGGTCGGGGCGAAATCGCGATGAAGATCCGGGAAATCGCGCTGGCGCACAATATCCCGCTCCTCGAAGCGCCGCCCTTGGCGCGCGCGCTTTACCGTCATACCGAAATCGACCAGGAAGTTCCGTCGACGCTCTACACCGCCGTCGCCGAAGTCCTGGCCTACGTCTACCAGTTGGCGCGATGGCGGCAAACCGGCGGGAACTATCCCCTGCCGCCGCGTGAAATCGCCGTGCCGCCCGAACTCGTCCCGGAGGTCGTGAATGGCTAGCCGCAACGCGGTGATGAACATCCAGAACCTCCTCGGCCGGTTCAGCGTGTCGCAGCTCGCGGCGCCGCTCCTGATCCTCCTGATCCTGTCGATGATGGTTCTGCCCCTGCCGGCGTTCATGCTCGACATCTTCTTCACGTTCAACATCGCGATCTCGATCATCGTGATGCTCGCGGCGATCAACGTGACGAAACCCCTGGAATTTTCCGCGTTTCCGACCGTCCTTCTCGTGACGACGCTGTTGAGGCTTTCGCTGAACGTCGCTTCGACGCGCGTCGTTCTGCTCGAAGGGCACAACGGGTCCGACGCGGCGGGGAAGGTCATCGACGCGTTCGGGAATTTCCTCGTCGGGGGGAATTACGCGATCGGGATCGTCGTTTTTGTGATCCTTGTGATCATAAATTTTGTCGTCATCACAAAGGGCGCGGGGCGCGTCGCCGAAGTCGCCGCGCGCTTCACGCTCGACGCGATGCCGGGCAAGCAGATGGCGATCGACGCCGACCTGAACGCCGGCCTGATCGGCGAAGACGAGGCGCGCAAGCGCCGCGATACGATCGCCGAGGAAGCGGACTTCTTCGGCTCAATGGACGGCGCGTCGAAGTTCGTCCGGGGCGACGCCGTCGCCGGCATCCTGATTACCTTCATCAATGTTCTCGGCGGGCTTTTCATCGGGGTGCTCCAGTACGACCTCGACATCGCCACCGCCGCGAGAACCTATACCCTGCTGGCGATCGGCGACGGCCTGGTCGCGCAGATTCCCTCGCTGATCATCTCGATCTCGGCGGGCATGATCGTGACGCGCGTCGGCGAGGCGGAAGACCTTCCGCACCAGTTCATGAACCAGATGTTCAACAACCCGATGGTGATGGGACTGACGGCGGGAATCATCGGCGTCCTCGGCCTCATTCCCGGTATGCCGAACTTCGTTTTCCTCTTCCTCGCGGCCGCTTTCGGCGGCTTGGCTTGGCTGATCACCCGGCAGAAAAAAGACACGAAGCCCGTCCCCGTCAAGGTCGCGCCGGCGGCGACGATCGAATCGCAGGAAGCGAGCTGGTCGGATGTCGCGCCGCTCGACGTTCTCGGCCTCGAAGTCGGCTACCGGCTCATCCCGCTCGTCGACAAATCGCAGGACGGCGAATTGCTCAAGCGCATTCGCGGGATACGGAAGAAATTCGCGCAGGAAGTCGGCTTTTTGATCGCGCCCGTCCACATCCGCGACAACCTCGAACTGAAGCCCAACGCGTACCGGATTCTCCTGAAGGGCGTCGAAGTCGGCCAGGGCGAAGCCTTCCCAGGACGCTTCCTCGCGATCAACCCCGGTCACGTCGTCGGGAAGCTCCAGGAGGCGGCGACGAAGGACCCGGCGTTCGGCCTCCCCGCCTACTGGGTCGAAGCGTCGATGCGCGAGCAGGCCCAAGCCTATGGCTACACCGTCGTCGACGCGAGCACCGTCGTCGCGACGCACCTCAACCACCTGATTCTCTCGCACGCGTCCGAACTCCTCGGTCGGCAGGAAACGCAAGCCCTGCTCGACCACCTTGTGAAGGAAATGCCGAAACTCGTCGAAGACTTCGTTCCCAAGTCGGTTCAGATCGGCGTCTTGCAGAAGGTATTGCAAAACCTGCTCGACGAAGGCATCGCGATCCGCGACATGCGGACGATCATCGAAACGCTCGCGGACGCCTCGACGCGCACGCAGGACCCCGAAGCGCTGACCTCGCAAGTGCGCGTCGCGCTGGGACGCTCGATCATCCAGCAACTCTACCCGGCGGGCGCCGAAATGCAGGTCATGTCGCTCGACCCGCAACTCGAACGCGTGTTGATGCAGGCGATCACCGGCGGCAGCGGCGACGAGCGCGCGAGCATCGAACCGGGGCTTGCCGACACGCTGATCCGCGAAACCGCCGCCGCCGCGCGGCGCCAGGAAGACCTCGGCCTGCCGGCGGTTCTGCTCGTCCCGGCCAATCTTCGCATGCTGCTCTCGCGTTTCCTGCGGCGCGGCATTCCCCAACTGAAGGTGCTTTCCCACAACGAAGTGCCTGAAAACAAACTCATCAAGGTCACCTCGGTCATCGGAGGCAAGGCATGAACGTCAAAAAATTCGTCGCTGCGACCGCAAGAGACGCCCTCTCGAAAGTCAAGGAGCTTTTGGGTCCCGAGGCGATCATTCTCTCCAACCGCACGATTCCCGAAGGCGTCGAAATCATGGCGGTCGCCCCGTCGGAGATGGAAAGAGTCTTTTCGGAAAAAGACCGGACGCGGGTCGAAACGGCGCAAAGCGACGATTACACGGTCAAGATCTCGCCGCCGGCGATCAGCGCGCTCCGCCGATCGACGACGCCGAGTTCGGCGCTCGTCGATATGGCCTTGCGGAATACCGCGGCGGTCAAAACCGTCGCGCAAGCCAAACCGGTTCCGGTCGATCCGCCCGTGTGGGCGCCGCGCCCCGCGCCCGAATTCACCCCGTTTCCGAAGCCGGAAGGACCCGCCGAGATCGTCCCCGCCGAAGTCCTGAGCGAAATCCGTTCCTTGAGAAAGATCGTCGAACAACACCTCGCGGGGATGGCGTGGGGAGAGACGGCGCGCCTCGAACCCGCGAAGACCGAAATCACACGGCATATGCTCGAAGCGGGCTTTTCGCCGAAATTCGCGCGCGACCTCCTCGTCGGGCTGCCCGCCGACATCGACGTTTCCCGCGCGCGCGCCTGGGTTCTGGAGCGGACGAACCGGATGCTGGCGACGCTCGACCCGGAGACCGACATCGTCAACAGGGGCGGCGTCTACGCGCTCGTCGGGCCGACGGGCGTCGGCAAGACGACGACGACCGCCAAACTCGCCGCGCGCTGCGTCCTGCGGCACGGCGCGGGCAAGGTGACGCTGATCACGACGGACGCGTACCGGATCGGCGCGTACGAGCAACTCCGCATCTACGGGCGCATCCTCGGCGTAACGGTTTACCTCGCAAAAGACGTCCAGGAGCTTGAACAGATTCTCAACGACCTCCGCCACAAGCACACGGTGCTCATCGACACGGTCGGGATGAGCCAGAAAGACAAGCGCGTCGAAGAGCAGATCGCGATGTTCGGTCGCGGCGTCCAGCGCCTTCTCCTCCTTTCGGCAACGAGTCGCGGCGATACGCTCGAAGACATCGTGCGCGCGTATTCGGGACCGGGTCTCGCGGGCTGCATTCTCAGCAAGATCGATGAGGCGGCGGGACTCGCCTCCCCGCTCGACGTCATCATCCGGTCGGCGCTGCGCCTGCACTACGTCTCGAACGGCCAGCGCGTTCCCGAAGACCTGCACCTACCCAACCGCCCCTACCTCCTGCACCGGGCTTTCAAGGACGTACCGGAGCTTTCTCCGCAGCGGCTCGAAGGCATGGAAACCGGCCTGATGATGGCAGGCGCGGGCTTCGCCAGAGCGGCGGGAGCGCAACATGCCTAGCTTCGACGGCGACCAGGCGGCCGGGCTTCGGCGCCTGCTTGACAGAGAACAGTTGCGCGTGATCACCTTCGCCGCCGGAAGCCCCGGCGTCGGAAAAAGCGTCCTGATCGCCAACCTCGCGGTCCTGATCGCGCGCCTGGGAAAAAGGGTACTGATCCTCGACGAGAATTCGCGCAGGAATATGGCGTCGTGCTTCGGCTTCCACACGCGCGGCGACCTTCAGAACGTCGTCGACAGCGAAAAGTCGCTCTCCGAAACGCTCGTTTCGGTCGCCGCGAACATTCGCGTCCTTCCCATCGCGCGGAGCATGAAAAAGCTCCGCAAATTCACGCACGAGCAACAAGCCGCCTTCCTCTCGTGCATCTCCAAGCTCGAAGCCTTCGCCGACATCGTCCTCATCGACGCCTCCCCCGACCACGACCTCGGTTTTTCACCGCTCGGACTCGCCGCGCACGAAACCGTCGTCGTCATTTCAAAGACCGGCGCGTCGATCACCGACGCGTACTCGCTGATCAAAAAGGTCAGCCTCGGGTATTCGCTCCGAAATTTCAGGATTCTGGTCAACAAGGTCTCCGGCCTCGAAGAAGCGACGACGATCTTCAGGAATCTCGAACGCGTAACGCGCGCGCGCGCGATCGCCGACCTCAACTTTTCGGGCTACGTCCCGCTCGACGCGCACTTCCAGCAGGCCGCCCGCTTCGGGCAGACGATCGCGGAAATGTTCCCCGAAGCGACGGCGACGCACAACTGCCGGGAAATCGCCGAAGAAATGCTCAACTGGCCTGTTTACGCGAACGGATGCGACAGACTCGAAAAATTCGGCCAACAACTGCTACACTTGAGCCAGTATGTTGAGCCACTAGCCATTTACGCCTGAAAAATCGAGACACCATGTACAATGCGGCCGGCCAGATTGACAAAGATCAACTGGTACTGCGTTTTGCACCGCTCGTCAAGCGCATCGCCTACCACATGATGGGGCGCTTGCCCGCCAGCGTTCAGGTCGACGACCTCGTGCAAAACGGAATGATCGGTCTTCTCGACGCGATCGAGCGTTTCGAGACGGGCTTGGGCGCGCAATTCGAAACCTACGCGTCGCAACGGATTCGCGGCGCGATCCTCGACGGCCTGCGTGAGAACGACTGGCTGCCGAGGGGTCTGCGGCGCGAACTGCGGCGGGTCGAAAGCGCGATTTCGAAATTTGAACAGGAATTCGGCCGCGCGCCCGCCGAAGCCGAACTCGCCGCGGCGCTCAAAGTCCCGCTCGCCGATTACCAAAAAATACTCCAGGACGCGCGCGGGCACCAAATCCTCTCGTTCGAAGACCTCGTCGAAAACGAAGGCGACGACTTCTTCGAACGGCATTTCGCCGACGAGGCCGGCGACCCGTCGAAAATTTTTGAAGACGGAAACATGCGGCGCCAACTCGTTCAGGGAATCGACGAACTCCCCGAACGCGAAAAAATGGCGATGGCGCTCTACTACGAACGTGACTTCAACCTGCGCGAAATCGGCGAAATCATGGGCGTTTCCGAATCGCGCGTTTGCCAACTGCACAGCCAGGCCGTCGCCCGACTGCGCGTCCGAATCCTCGGAGAGGGGGAATCGAAGAAAATAAAGGCGCGTCGAAATGGATAGAATCAGCATCTTTGGCCTCGTTCTCGGCATCACGGCGATCGTCGGAGGCCAGGTCCTCGAAGGCGGAAAAATATCGGGCCTCCTGCAACCGACGGCCTTCCTGATCGTTTTCGGCGGAACGCTCGGCGCCGTCATGCTCCAGAACCCCTACGCGACCTTCATGCGCGGCGTACGCATGGCCGCGTGGGCACTCTTCCCGCCCCACATCGAGTCCCAAACGCTCATCCGCGACATCGCGCGCTGGAGCCAGATCTCGCGCCGCGAAGGCTTGCTCGCGCTCGAAAACGCGATGAACGCCGAAAGAGACCCCTTCATTCGCAAGGGACTCCAACTCCTCGTCGACGGCGTCGACCCCGAAAAGCTCCGCTCGATCATGGAAGTCGAAATCGGCACCTACGAAGACGAAATGAAACTCTCGGCAAAAGTCTGGGAATCGGCGGGCGGCTACTCGCCGACGATCGGCATTCTCGGCGCGATCCTCGGCCTGATCCACGTGATGGACAACCTCACCGAACCGTCCAAACTCGGCGCCGGGATCGCGGTCGCCTTCGTCGCGACGATCTACGGCGTCGGCCTTGCGAACCTCGTCTACCTGCCGATCGCGAACAAACTGAAAACGCATATCGGCAGGATGACCGTCCAGCGCGAAATGATCGTCGACGGCCTCATCGGGATCGCCAACGGCGAAAACCCGCGCATCATCGAAAACCGCCTCGCCGGCTACATCTTCTGACCATGAGAAAAAGGCGCGAAGAATCGCACGAAAACCTCGAGCGCTGGCTCGTCTCCTACGCGGACTTCATCACGCTCATGTTCGCGTTCTTCGTCGTCATGTACGCGCTATCGAGCATCAACGAAGAAAAATACCGTCTGCTCAGTACCTCGCTCGGCACCGCCTTCCGAAACGTCGACTACGCCCCTGAAGGCACCGTTCCCCTCCCCGTCATCCTCCCGCCGATCCCCCTCATCCCCAAACCGCCGCCCCCCGAGACCGCGACCGAAGACGCGCAGACGACCGCGCGCAGGACGCAGCGCCAGATGATACGCAACGTCGCGGGCGACATCCGGGGCGTCATGGGCGCGCTGATCGAACAAGGCGTCGTCCGCGTCCTCGAAACGGGGCGCGGAATGAGCATCGAAATCAGCGACAGCATCCTCTTCCCGCAAGGGCAATCGTCGCTCCAGCCGCAACTCGTCCAGGTCTTGCGGGCGATCGCCGAACTCCTCGTTTCGACCGACTTCAACATCATCATCGAAGGGCATACCGACAACACGCCGATCAGCACCGCGCAATTCCCCTCGAATTGGGAACTCTCCGCGGTCCGCGCGACGACGGTCCTCCGGCTCTTCACCGAAGTCGGGATCGCCCCCGAACGGCTCACCGCGATCGGCTACGCCGACACCCGACCCGTCGAACCCAACCTCCTCGCCGAAGGCCGCGCCAAAAACCGCAGGGTCACAATCCTCGTCGACTCGACCCCGCCGGAAAGAAGCGAAGAAATCGGTTTGAATGCCCCGGCGGGATAGGAGTCGCACAGCTTGGGGTGAGCGTAGCGAACCCCAACACCAGGGATCAGGGTATAGGTTGGGCTGAACGAATGTGTGAGCCACAACGTTTCCGGGGCGGTATGAAAATCGCTTACCGGCGACGAAGCCGCCGCTGACTGATCTGATTCCTGATCCCTGACATCTGATTCCTGATCCCGTCATTCATCCGTATGCGGAATCGTTGGGCATCGCTCCGCTCACCCCAACCTATACCGCCGATAGGGCACGACACGCCGTGCCCCTACCCCAACTTTAACAACAAAAGTTAAAGGAGGGGTTTTTTTGTGGTTAATAGGGAG
>JAISAZ010000075.1 GCA_031266435.1 Accumulibacter sp. | reverse complement strand
AGACAGAGCGCTCGCTGACGCTCGCTTCGTGATCTGTTTTCAGTCGTCTGTTGTCGCATGACTTCCTCCCTCTGATTACTGAATACCCTTCTGTCTTCTGTCTTCTGTCCTCAGTCTTCGGTTATCTGAAATCCACCCACACCACGGTACGCGAGCCGAGCGTTTCCACATCGGCGACCACGCCCGCGACAACGCGCGCTTCGTCGTCGTCGGTTTTCGCGACCGTTTCATCGTCGACGACGTAGCAGGGCGCGCCCACATCGCCAAGCTTGATCAGGTCGGCGCTGGCGCTGTTGTTGAAGCCGAACACGCCGCGCTTGACCTTGACGAGCGCCGCACCCGCCGCGCCCGAAGAATTGTCGGCGGTTTCAGCGGCGATGCCGACCGCCTTCGTCCCGCCCGCCGCGCCGCCGCGCGCAAAGCCCGTCGTCGATAACGTGACGATCCCGCCCGCGTAAATCCGTGTCGACGCCGCGACCGGGTAAGTAAAATCCACGCCATCGCGCGCCAGGGTATTCCGCGCCTGAGTCAAAGTGCCCATGTCTTACTCTCCTATATTGATTCGTCTACGCCGCACTCGTTTTTCGCTTTGGAGAATTCTTCGGGAGAAAGGCCAAGGCTCTTCGCCACGGCCATTTCGTCGTCGGACAGCGCAACCTTCTTTCCGCCGCCATCGGGCGGCAGGCCGCCCGTCTGTGTCCCCTGGAGCGCGGCCAGAGGCTTCGCGTCCTTCAAAAACGCTTGCAGCGCCGCCAAGGGCTGCGCGCGCCAGTACGCCTCATTCGGCGGCAGAATACGCGCATCGGAAAGTGCCGCCTCGATCAAGCGCGCATGCTCGACCTTCTCGCTTTCGGCCTTCAGCGCGGCGAGTTCGCCCGTGATCTTCGCATGCTCGGCCAGCGGGATATGCCTGGCCGGGTCGAACTGATTCGCCTTCATCGCGGCGACCTGCGTTTCCAGCTCCTTCGACTTCCGTACCAGCGCAGAGAGCTGTGCGAATGCGGTGTCGTCACCGGTATCGAGCGGCAGGCCTAACGCGACCAGAAACTTTGTTTTATCCATCGTGGATTCCTCATTGAATGAAAACTTGTCGCAAAGTGAAACCCTGCTTTGCTTCAGCCGGGGATCGCTGGCAAAGATGGGGTTTTCCTGTTTTTTCTCCAAAAAAGGGACTGGCTTTGCCAGACGGCTTGCCTTACCGGCCAAAAGGTGGGTTTCACTTTTGGCCGAATGATTGACGAGCGCGGCGATTTCCCCCAGGCGCCCGAGCGCGGGCTTGTTCGTCAGCGCCAAGCTATGCAGACAAAGCACCGCGCCGGTGTCGGGGTCGAAAAAGAAAATCGGCGAAAGGTAGCGATACTCCCCCGCCGCAAGATGCGCGGCAGCGGCGTCCGTCCAGCGCACGTGCGCGACCAGGCCCGTGCCCGACACGTATTCGAGGCCGCGCATCCACCCCGCTGCAGGCGCGGGCCTCCCGTTCGCGGCCGTATGGAGCGTCTGATGCTCGTAATCGATCGGCAAGTCGACGCCGTACGCCGTGAATCGGGTGATGACGGCTTCGGCGATCGTAGCGTCCATCCGCCACTTCTTTGCTTTCACACCCTCGATATTCCCCGGGCGGCCGTCGAGCGCGTCGAATTCGCCGTCGGGAATCACACGGATGTGAAGAGGCGCTGCCTTGGTCTGACCTTCACCATCGCTCGGTGCGATCTCGAAGGTCAGCGCAGCGGCGACAGAGGACAGAGGACTGAAGACTGAAGACAGAACGGCCTTCGGCCTCTGTAGGCAGTCGTCTGTAATCTGAATGGAGGAAATCATGCGACAACAGACAACTGAACACAGATCACAAAGCAAGCGCAGCTTGCGCTCAGTCTTCTGTCCTCAGTCGTCTGTCCTCTGATCTTCATGCCGCCACTGTGTCGTGAGGCAGGGCGTGCGGACAGTAAAAAGTTTTAGTTTTGGCGGGACGCGGGGCGGCGTCAAATCGCATAGGTTGGGGTGAGCTGAGCTACGCCCAACACAGCGGCGGATAAAATGACCGCAGGGTATGTGGGCCAAGCCACAACGAAATTCTCAAAGTTGCCGTTGACGGCAACTTTGCCAAAAGGTAGAGCGATGACCTCATTCGAAGTCGAAATCCAAGGCAACGCCGTCGACGAACTCAAGCGCCTGCAAGCGCGCCTGCAAAACCCCGCGCCGCTGATGACGATGATCGGCGCGGAGCTGGATTCAATGGCGGCCAAGGCATTCGAAAATCAGGAAACACCGGACGGCAAGGACTGGAAAGAACTTTCACCCGTCACCGAACACCTGCGCGGGCTCGCCGCCAATGGAGGATCGATGCTCACGCGCACCGGCATCAAGGTCGCGGCGAAATACAAAAAAGGCGTCGCCGCGGCGCACGCGCGCAGTGGAATTCTCAATGACACGAGCAGCCTGATACGGACGCTGCGCTTTAGCGCCAGCGCGCATCGCGTCAGGCTCGAAGCCGGCCCGCACCCCTCCGGCGTGGCGATTCACCTGCTCGGCGGCATGGCCGGACGAAACCGCAAAGTCGAGATCACCGCGCGCCCCTGGTGGCCGGTCACGATCGAGAAAGGCGAAGCCAATCTCACCCCGGCAGGGGAAGAGCGCGTGCTGTCCGTGCTGCGGAATTACGTGGAGGGAAAGTGAGTCAGGAATCAGGAATCAGGAGACAGGGGACAGAGCGGAGAGGCTATAAGCCAAACGACCGAAAAAATTTCAAATGCGGCGTTGACGCCGCATTTGAGAATTTGAAAATGTCTCGTTGACGAGACATTTGAAAGCGCGGACGCCAGCGCGTTCATCAAATCCTCACCTGATCTGATTCCCCGGATGTCTTCGCATGTGGGCTGTGAAAATATAAATTCGCCAAGGTTTCAGCCAGCTTGCTGACCTGCTCTTGCAGTGGTTCCGGCAAAAATCGCCAGTGCCGCAACAACGCCGCTTCTCGCCCTGCCTGACCGACCTGCATGTGGGCAGGCAATCCGGCTTGTGAAATTGATGCTTCGAATATTTCCCGAGCAATGCCCGTCGTTAAAAAATCAGGATCAGCGCCCGCTTCGATAAAACGCTGATACACCTCTTTACCCATTTCATATTTGCCGGACTCGTACCGCGACCACGTCTCGCGCGTTACGCCGAATTTGTCCGCCGCGTGTCCTTGGGTTTTATATCCCAGCCTTAACCGCTCGGTCTTGATCCGGTCACCTGGAAACCGGCTTGGAAGAAATAAGTGAGTCATTCCTGAAAATGTGGGCGCCCAATACCCGGTGGACAATCATTTGTGTATTCTACTAAATCAATCCCATGATATGTCAAATGCAGTTGCCATAAGTCGGCAGCTAGCGGTTCAATGGAAAATAAATCAGCCTTACCCAAATAATCCAATTCGCGGCGCAACTCCTTGAGCGTCGCGTCTGGGTAAATCATCCGTATCAGTGGTAGCAAAGCCGAATCTGTCATGCCATCCGGGCGCGCTGCATCCAGGAATTGCAGACAGCGCCAGCGCATATCTTCACGCCGCACCTTACGAATCCATAAGACCGCAGGTTCACCCGCCGAGGCCATAGCACGTGACACGGCCATTGCGTCAAGCTCTTTTTGAGTGGACTGATGGGCTCGATTGCGCTGCCAGATGGGCAGTGCCTTCGATGACACGACGACCAGCATCGTCGGCGGCTTCATAGTTCGCCAGCAATGCGCGTTGGCGGGGCGGAAGCGCCATGTCAGGGCGTGTGCCGGTGAGGATGTAAAGCACATCCGCGCCCGCAACAGCAAGGGCCTCGAGCTGAACAGCGGTCGGCGAGGTTCGATCTGCCTCCCAGTCAATCAAGGTTTTCTTCGTCGTGCCTGCCAGCATGGCGAAATCAGGCTGATTCAAACCCAGTCTGGCACGTTCCTCTTTCAAGCGCTTCCCGATAGTCACAAAAATTTCCCTAAAAACAGTTGACGAGTAACGTTTTTGTTACTATTGTTACTCCATCTTCAACTAACAACGAAGAGGCAAACATGAAACCAGAAACATTCAAGGCACGGCTTAGGCAACAGGGGGGCACCGTTCTGGCTTGGGCAGCCGAGCGCGGCTACAACCCGACCATGGTCTACCAGCTTTTGAACGGGCAACTCAAAGGTCATTACGGCAAAAGCCATGAAATCGCGGTCGCGCTGGGCCTCAAACCTCCCAAAAACTTAGAAGATTTTACCACGGGAAGCCCTTGTAAATAAAGGGTTTCGTCGTTTTTTCATTGAAAGGAGCACGCCATGAATCAACCCGACCTTTTCCCTGAAACGCTGCTCGTCACGCGTGACGGCGACGGGCGTATCACCACCACGACCCTGCAAGTCGCGGAACACTTTCACAGGCGGCATACCGAGGTGTTGCGCGCCGTCGAAAATTTGTTTCGCCAACGCAATTTTGCGTCGGCGGAAGAGTTTCGCCAGCTCAATTTTGCGTCGGCGAACTATCTGGATCGGCAACAAAAACCGCGACAGATGTACCGAATGACCGAAGAGGGTTTCGCCTTGTTGGCGATGGGTTTCACAGGCGAACAGGCTTTGCTCTGGAAGATCGATTTTCTCAACGCCTTTAAAGAAATGCGTCGCGAGCTCACCGCGCTGAAAGACCGCGAATCCGCCGCGCTTTACGCGATCCGCCCGCGCTGGAAGCCGATCGTCCTGCATCCGGCGTATTCGCGCGCCGCGCTGATCTCTCTGACCGGCCACACGTCCTTGGCGTCGATCACTGCCTGCCGCCGGAAAATGCGCGCCGTCGGTCTGCTGGAGCGGAGGGCACTTCAATGAAAACCACCGCATGCAGCATCTGCGGCAGGGTCATGAAGACCGTGCAAACGCCGAACGCGTCCATCTGCGAGGACTGCGTCGACACGATGAAGGACGTTTTCCTCGCGGAGAACGGCCACGTCAACGAAGCGGACATCAAGGACCCCGGCGCGAAGAGTTCGCCGATCGCCGCGACGATCACGCGCTGCCGCTTCGGCCAGCCGCTCGTCATCCTCACCGGCCACCCGTTCAACGACCTGGAGATTCGCCCGAACGAACTGCGCAAGATGGGTCAGCGCCTGATCGCGCTCGCCGAGACGGCGGTAAGGATTCCGCACGGCGGCAAGCACACCCACCCCACGCGCGTGCTGATCGGGGACGAAGAGAAGAACCATGAACATTAAATCCGCCCTTCGCGCCAAGGGTTACACGCTGACTCGCGCGTCGAAACGGCTGCGGCCGCAGGTCTCGCGCTCTCACCTTTCCAAGGTTATCGACGGCTATAACACCTCGCGCCGCGTCCAGCGCGGCATCGCTCGCTTATTGGAACTGCCGGAAACAGAAGTGTGGGCAGGCTGGAAACGGCGCGAATACAAGGTCGAATCGGATGAATTCGTATTCCATCGCGACGCCAAGAGGATGGCACCATGAAAAACGAACCCAGCACCCCATTGCCTTACCCCCAAACGCCCGAATCGGCCGCGCGCTGGTTCGGGGATCACGGCATCTGCATGGCCCATTGGGCGCGAGATTTCGGTTTTAACCGCTTCGTCGTGATCGACCTCCTGCGCGGCAAGTTGAAAGGCCGGCGAGGTCACGCGCATCACGCCGCCGTCGCCCTCGGCCTGAAGCCCGTCGTCTGAATTCTCGCACGTTGCAAGTCATTTTCACAGGAGAAGATTATGAGCACTGTAGACCTCGACGCCCTGAGTACGCGCCTGTTCCAGTTGCAGTGGCGACTGGAACGATTCGACGGCGAATTTGAATCCACCGATCCTTTGGTAAAAGAAGTATCGGACATCCGCGCGTGGATAGACTTGTCGCAAAGTGAAAACCTACTTTGCGACAGCTTGTCTAGCCGGGAATCGCTGGCAAAGCCAGTCGATTCCCGGGAGAAAAACCACACAAACCCGATGGGTTTTTCCCGCTCTTTTTCCAAAAAAGGGACTGGCTTTGCCAGACCTTTTTTGCTTGCCTTGCCGGACAAAAGTAGGGTTTCACTTTTGGCCGAACTACCATGAGTAAACCCACCCAAACGAGCCAATCTGCGGGGAAGGTGCTGGATGTTTTGGCCGCGCTCCTCGGCCACTTTGCCAACGGCCTGACGCCGACCGATCTCGTGAAAACCACCGGCCTCGACCCTTCCGCAATCACGCGTTACGTCGCCACGCTCGAAGAAAAGGGTTTTGCCGAGCGCATCCCCGAAACCGGGCGCATCCGTCCCTCCGTCCAGCTCGCGCGCCACGCCGTCGCGATCCTCCGCAGCTTGGACGCCGCCGAAGAACGCCTCCAGAACTTGAAGCAACGCTTGATCCTTGGATGCGGCGAGTCCGAACTTCACTGACAGGAAAATCGTATGCCCCGCAAAGCCGTCCAAACCGAAAACCCCGGCACCGCCGTTGCCGCCTCCGATCTGTCCGGCCTGCCTGGAATGACCCGCGCGGCCAACGAACTCGCGGTGATGCAGGGCACACAGGATGCCGCGGTTCGCGCCGTCGCCACCCTGCTCGGCTATCAGCTTCCCGGCGATTGTACCGATCCCGACCTGATCTGCCGCGACATCGCCGCGAACATGCGCCGTAGCGTGGAAGCCTGCCTGGAAGTCGGGCGCGGCTTGCGCGTGTTGAAAGAGGCATGTGAACACGGGGAATTCATCAAGCGCCTGGATGTTTTGGGCATTGACCGCAAGGTCGCGGTCAAATTCATGCAAGCCGCGACGAAATTTTCAAATGTCTCGTCAACGAGACATTTGCAGAACGCCATCGGCAACCAAACGAAGCTCTTCGAGATGCTGGTTCTCGACGACGAAGAGCTTTCCGAACTGGAACTTTTGGGGCAGACCGGCGAGTTGACGCTCGACGATGTGGCGACCATGAGCGTCAAGGAATTGCGCGCCGCCCTTCGCAGCCTGCGCGGAGACGCCGAGGCCAAGGACGCGGTACTGGCCAGGACGAACGAAAAGCTCACGAAGCTCCAGGTACAACTCAACAAGAAAATCGTCGCCGACACCGATTGGCCCGACGCGCTGGAGCCGATCAGCGAGCAGGTCGCCGCCGCGGGCCGCAAGATCGCGGCCGCGCTTTCCGAACTCGAAACCTGCCGCATCACGCTTTTTACGGTCGCAGAAGAGATTCCCGAAGAAGGCCGCCCCAAATACGAAGCCGCGCTTTCCCATATCGCCGAAACCTACGAATTGGCCCTGGCGCGCGCCGAACGCGATCTCGCCAAAGAGCGCGCGACCTTTGAAAAATCGCTCGGCACCTACGTATCAGGAGACAGAGGACAGGAGACGGGAGACAGATGAAAACCGATCGGTATTTTGTTGCTTTTTCTTCGACGGCAAAGCCGTCAAAACCCACCCCAAACCACCCCATAAAACGGGGGGGAGTAACCCAAATAACCACCCAGACAAGGGGCGGGTCGGGGGGGGGGTTTTTTGTGT
>JAISAZ010000009.1 GCA_031266435.1 Accumulibacter sp. | reverse complement strand
AACAGCCAGACTTGGCCTTTCTGAGCAAAGAAAAATCAGCACAAATTGTCCGCATCAGCGATAATCCAATCGTCGGGAAACAGCAACTTCCCGACTTCTTTCTACAACTTTTTCCCGCCTAACGTAACAGCATAATCCGACTCGTAAAATCCCTCCCCTTCAGACTCATCTCCAAATTGGAATAGACTATAAGGCTTGAGTTGAGCATCAGGAAACAGGAATCAGGAAACAGGAGACAGATGAAAACCGATCGGTGTTTCAAGGTTTTTTCTCCGGCGGCGAAGCCGCCGCACACTGATCTGATTCCTGATTCCTGACATCTGATACCTGATGGGCGGCGAAGCCGCCGCTAACCGATCTGATCCCTGACATCTGATTCCTGATACCTGATCAGTCGTCTGATATAATCGTCGCCTGTTTTTCGCGGCTTTTTCGTTTTCATCATTTTTTGGAACATGGCGCTTTTTACCCTCGGAATCAATCACCGCACGGCGCCGCTGGCCGCGCGCGAACAACTCGCCTTCCACCCCGAGGAGTCGCCGCGCGCGCTCTCCGATCTGGCGTCCGGCGGCCAGGTTTTCGAGGCCGCGATTCTGTCGACGTGCAATCGTTCCGAGCTTTACTTCGAGGCCGACGCGCCGCATTCGGTCGCCGAATGGCTGACGCACTACCGGCGCCTCGACCCCGGAGTCGTCGCGCCCTACCTTTATACTTTCGAGGAAGCCGAGACGGTTCGGCACGTTTTTCGCGTTGCGTGCGGGCTCGATTCGATGGTTCTCGGCGAACCGCAGATTCTCGGGCAAATGAAAGCTGCCGAGCGCATGGCGCGCGAGGCGGGGACGCTCGGCACGACGCTGAACAAGCTGTTTCAGAGCGCGTTTTCGGTTGCCAAGGACGTTCGTTCGACGACGGCGATCGGCGCGAACGTCGTTTCGATGGCGGCGGCGAGCGTCCGCCTGTCCGAAAAGGTTTTTGGCCGCGTCGAGGGTCTGAACGTGCTTTTCATCGGTGCGGGCGAAATGATCGAGCTGTGCGCGACGCACTTTGCAGCGAAGCGTCCTGCCGAAATCGTCGTCGCAAACCGGACGATAGACCGTGGGCTTGCGATGGCGAAGCGTTTCGGCGCCTCGGCGATCCGCCTCGAAGAGTTGGCCGAACGGCTGGCCGAATTCGACATCGTCGTTTCCTGTACCGCGAGCCAACTGCCGATCCTCGGTCTTGGGATGGTCGAGCGCGCTCTGCGGATGCGCGGAGATAGGCCGCTTTTCATGGCGGACCTGGCGGTGCCGCGCGACATAGAGAGCGAGGTCGGCGGCCTTGAAAATGTCTATCTGCATACGATCGACGACTTGGCGAAGATCGTCGAAGCGGGGGTCGAGTCGCGCCAGTCGGCGGCGGCGGCGGCTGAGGCGATCATCGTCGAACGCGCGGAGGCTTTTTTGCGCTGGCTGCAAACGCGCGAGAACGTTCCGGTCATACGCGCGCTGCGCGATTCTGCCGAGCGGATGCGCCGTCACGAGATCGACCGTGCGGTGAAGCGCCTCGGAAAGGGCGACGCACCGACCGACGTGCTCGAAGAGATGTCGCGTCGAATGACGAACAAATTCCTGCATGCGCCGACGCGCGCGTTGAGCCAGACCGAGGGCGGCGATCTGAACGCGGTCGTCTCGCACCTCTTTCACCTGCATTCGTCGAAACCCTCTCTCCGTCTGGAAACGTCCCCTCAAATCTCTTCCATCCCCTCGTCCCTGTCCGAAGGGGTTTGAAACATGAAACAGAGCCTTCGCGACACGCTGGAGAATCTCACCGTCCGTCTCGACGAGTTGAACCGCACCCTGGCGGGTGAGGACGCGGCGCGCGACATGGATCGGTATCGCGGGTGGGCGCGCGAGCACGCGGAGATCGAACCGATCGTCGCGCTTTACGGAGAATGGCGCAAAGCCGAGGCGGATTACGGAGCGGCGCGCGAGATGATGGCCGACCCGGAATTGAAGGCGCTCGCCGAGGACGAGGCGGAATCCGCGCGGACGCGCGCGGACGCGCTCGAAAACGAGTTGCAGACGGCGCTTCTCCCCAAGGACGAAGACGACGCGCGGAACGTCTTCCTCGAAATCCGCGCGGGGACGGGCGGGGACGAATCGGCGCTCTTTGCCGGGAGCCTGTTCAGGATGTACGCGCGCTTTGCCGAGCGCCGACGCTGGTCGGTCGAAGTCGTCTCCGCGAGCGAGTCGGAGTTGGGCGGCTACCGTGAAATCGTCGCGCGCGTCGCGGGGAACGACGTTTATTCGAAGCTGAAATTCGAGTCCGGCGGACACCGCGTCCAGCGCGTTCCCGAAACCGAAGCGCAGGGGCGCATCCACACGTCCGCCTGCACGGTCGCCGTGATGCCCGAAGCCGACAAACTCGAAGAGGTACGCATCGCCCCCGCCGACATTCGCATCGACACCTTCCGCGCGTCGGGCGCGGGCGGGCAGCACATCAACAAGACCGACTCGGCGGTGCGAATCACGCACCTGCCGACCGGGATCGTCGTCGAATGTCAGGACGGGCGTTCGCAGCACCAGAACAAGGCGCGCGCGCTGGCGGTGCTCGCGGCGCGTATCGACGACGCGCGCTCTCGCGAGCGCCGCGCGAAGATCGCGTCGGAACGAAAGAGCCTGATCGGGAGCGGCGACCGCTCCGAACGCATCCGAACGTACAACTTCCCCCAGGGCAGGGTGACCGACCATCGGATCAACCTGACGCTCTACCGGATCGACGCGATCATGGACGGCGACCTCGACGAGATCGTCGCCGCGCTCGCGTCGGAATACCAGGCCGAACAACTCGCGGCGCTTTCGGCGGATTCATCGGATTCGGCGGCTTGACTCCGACGCGCGAAAAGCTCGGCGACTTGAAGCGTCGCGCGGGCGAACGGATCGGCTTTTCCGACGCGCGTTTTTTGCTCGAACACGCCACGGGATGCACGCACGCCGAATTGATCGCGTCGCCCGACCGCGCGTTCCCGGACGAAGTCCTACGGCGCTTCGAGTCGCTCGTGACACGCCGCGCCGCCGGGGAACCGCTCGCCTACCTCATCGGGTCCGCCTGGTTTTGCGGGCTGGAATTTTTGGTCAGCCCCGCCGTGCTGATCCCGCGACCCGAAACCGAGACGCTCGTCGAACGCGCCGGCGCGCACGCGCGCGGAATCCGCCGGCCCCGCATCGCCGACATCGGAACCGGGTCGGGGATCGTCGCGATCATGCTGGCGAAGTATTTTCCCGACGCCGAGGTGACGGCGACCGACGTTTCGGACGCCGCGCTCGGTGTGGCGCGCGCCAACGCCGCGCGTCACGACGTCACGCCGCGCTTCGTCCAGAGCGACTGGTTTTCGGCGCTCGACGGCGAAGGCTTCGACCTGATCGTTTCCAACCCTCCCTACGTCGCGTTCGGCGACCCGCACCTCCTGGAAAACGGCCTGCCCTTTGAACCGCAACTCGCGCTGACCGACGGCGTCGCGGGCGCCGGCGGTCTTTTATGCATTCGCAAACTGATCGAAGGCGCGATCAGGCACCTGAATCCCGGTGCCTGCCTTCTGATCGAGCACGGATACGACCAGGCCGCGCGCGTCCGTGCGCTTTTGGCCGAAGCCGGCTTCTCCGGGATTCGCAGCGCGCGCGACGCATCGGGAATCGAACGCGTCGCGGAAGGGATTCAGAAGACAGAAGACTGAGGACAGAGGACTGAGCGGCCTTCGGCCTTTGTAATCAGGTATCAGTAATCTGATGGAGGCAAGCCACGCGACATCTGAATACTGAAAACAGATCACAAAGCGAACGCAGTGAGCGCTCAGTCCTCTATCTTCTGTCCTCTGTCTCCTGAGCCTCTTTCAAAACTGTTGTTGTGAGAAGGATTTATCTGCGGAGAGGAGCGCAAAAGAGGGGAGGCAGGCGGCCATTTCTGGCATGATGTAGCTTCTTCACAACAACACCATAACG
>JAISAZ010000084.1 GCA_031266435.1 Accumulibacter sp. | reverse complement strand
TCCTGTCTCCTGATTCCTGATACCTGATGGGCACGGCGCGCCGTGCCCCTACAAAAACCGCGAATACGGCAATCCAACCCGCTTTCCCCCTGACAAGGGGGAAATGAAGGGGGTTTATGACGGTCTGGCAAGCGTTGGCGCATTTTCAAGCTTTCCAAGCCGCCCTTATCACATCATTCCCGCGTATGCGGAATCGTTGGGCTTTGCTTCGCGCAGCCCAACCTATACCGCTGATTCCTGACCTCTGACATCTGATACCTAATATGCACCTGCGGAACGTCGTGGCTCTCACATTCGCTCAGCCCAACCTATAGCCTCTGTCCTCCGATGAGACCACTGAATACTGAAAACAGATCACAATTCTGTCCTCTGTCTTCTGTCCTCAGTCCTCTGACAAGATAATCCGGCGAAAAATATTCTTGCAGCGTATGAAAGAGCATGTGGTCGAAAGCGGCTTTTCTGTACCACAGGTTCTCGTCAGGGACGAAATCCGCCGCGCCCGCATCGGACGCAAGCTCGACCGAATCACCCGCATCGACTGTTCCGTTCATCCCTTCCGCATCCCCTGCCGGCGCGTCTCCGAAAATGAAATTCGCGTACAGTGCGCGCGCGCCGCTCTTCTCGAACGCCAAAGCCCAGAAATCGGTGTCGCGCGTCTTTCGCGCTCGACGCCCCTGCGCGACCTCGTCGAGTTCGAGAGCCATCGCGCCGAGCAAAGTCAGTGCGACCGTCAGCGGAGCAAGGACGCCGGCCTTCCCCGTCCCTTGCGCGTTCGCCATTCCCCGCGTGAGATTCACGAGCAGCAGGGCGAACGCCGAGCCTTCGACGCCGGCGGCCTCCACGCGGGAACGACGCGCCCCCCCGCGCGCGCCGGACGCGAACGCCTCGCCGCCGTCGGTGAAACCGCGCGGCTCGCCGTCGCCCGCACCGCCGAGACACGCGGTCAAATGCAGCGCCGCATCGTCGCGCAGCCTTTGCGGCGTCCGGCGCGTCCGCTCGCACACGTTTTCCAGAGACGCGTCGCTGATCTCGTAAATCGCCTTGACCGTCAGGAGCGTGTCGCCGCGCTCCCTGAAATCCGCCGTGCGCGCGCAACGCCAAACCGCCCAATCGGCCTCGTTCATCCCCGCCGCTTCCAGCGCCGCTCTCTCGTCGCCGTCCAGGGCATTGAAGGAATCGACGCGGCGGCTCAGTTCGCCGAGCGCGTCGAGCGCGCAGACCGAAAACCCCCGGCGCAGCGCGCGGATCACGGCGCGGACCCCGGAACGCCGCAGTACGCGCGTCGCCGCTTTTCGAGAGAATTTCCCAACGCGATCCGACACACACGCCAGCGCGTCGATTTCGTCCGCGCCCCAGCGGAAAAGCTCGCCGATCACGTACTCGACGCCGAGACCCGCGCGAAGCGCCAGACGACGATCCGCCGCGCTCGAAGCGTCGAGCGTGCGTAGTTCCTCGTCGAACGCCCGTACAAACGGCAAGGCGTTGCACACCGGCGTCATTTCAAGCGCCGAAGGCAGCGCAATGAACGAAGGCAAGACCGAAATGCCCGAAAACGCATCGCCGTCCTTCACGGAATCGAAAACGCCGAAAGGCGTCCCGACCGCCGCGTCGATCGTCCCCGCGTAAAGAGCCTCCAAGGTTTCAGCGCGGCGGTCGATGCGGAGCGCGTCGCCCACGTCCGCGCGGGTCGCCTCGTGCTTCGCGTGCTCGACGAGCACGATTTCGCGCGCGATCGCGTCGACGTGCCTGAAAATCAGATCGACCGCGTCGAAGGCATCGAAACGCGCGCCGCCGACCTCCCCGTCGACATTTCCGTCCGCCGCAGCGCCCGCCTCTCCGTCCAACTCGCCGTACTTCCGCAAGGCCGCGATGAAGCTCTCCGCGTCGCGATACCAAATCGAACGCGCCGCGTTCCCGCGAAGCGCGGGCGCCCCGGCATCGAACGCACGCTCGCGCGCGCTCATCCCCCGCGTCGCCACCGCGCGCTGAATCTCCTCGAAAAGCGCCCGAAGCGCTTTGTCGCCCATAGGAGAAGCGTTCGCATCGAGATAACGCGAACGGTCGACCCACGCCAGGTGGTCGTCGACCCATTCCTTCCCGGCGCGCGCCGTTTTCAAGGCGGAATACGCACGCGGAAGCGCCCAGTCCTCAAAAGGGCCGACCTCGCCACCCGCATTCTCGAAGCGCTGCCTCGCCTCGTCGACGACATCGAGGATGCGGCGCGCCGCGCCGCGCAAACCCGGAACGCCCGAATCGACGCCCATGAGTTCCCGAATGAGCGAAAGCGCTGCCGACGGTTTTTCCCAGGACTCGAACAGCTTCCCGCTCGACGCCGCCTCGATGATTCTCGAAAAATATTCCTCGCGTAGCGCACGCGCCAGGGATTCGATCGAAACCCCTCCGCGCTTCGAATCCTGCGCCGAAAACAGCGCGCGTTCGAGCGCGTCGAGCGTATCCCACGCGTTCACCGGAGAATCCAGAATCGCATTCATGAGTCAAAGGACGGTTTCATAGGTTGGGGTGAGCGCAGCGATGCCCAACGCTCCGTAAGCGCATGAGAGAATTCAGTCGCGTGTTGTCGCATGATTTCCTCCATCGGATGATTGAACCCTGATTACAGTTCTGGAATCGAGCCTCAGTCTTCTGTCCTCAGTCCGGTACAAGCGGATATCGCCATTGTCCGATAGGCGAGTGTTCGGTTTCCCGACCATCTGAAGACAGAGGACTGAGCGGCCTTCGGCCTCTGTGGTCAGGCATCTGTAATCAGAAGGAGCGTCCCATCCGACCTCTGAATACTGAAAACAGATCACGAAGCGAGCGCAGCGAGCGCTCTGTCTTCTGACCTCTGTCTTCTGTCTTCTGGAGGGCACGGCGTGCCGTGCCCTATCGGCGGTATAGGTTGGGCTGAGCGAAGCGATGCCCAACGTTCCGCAGGCGCATGAATGACGGGACAAAAGGCGGATTGGAAGGTTTGAAAACGCGCCAACGCTTGCCGAAAGGCCAGTAACCCCCTTCATTTCCCCCTTGTCAGGGGGAATTTGAGAAACCATGCCACATCGCCTTGTTCACCAGGTTTTCACACGTTCATTTGCCGTATGTTGGGCATCGCTGCGCTCACCCCAACCTATGCATCAGAGGACAGATGTCAGGAATCAGGAGACAGAAGAAAACCGATCGGTATTTTGTTGATTCTCTCCGGTGGCAACGCCACCGCTCACCGATCTGATCCCTGTCTCCTGATTCCTGATAGGGCACGGCATGCCGTGCCCCTACGGCGGTATAGGTTGGGCTGAACGTATGTGAGAGCCACAACGTTACGCAGACGTATGAATGACGCCAGGATGGTTTTTCGTCACTCCGGTGGCAACGCCGCCGCCTCCGCTTCACGCGCCGCTTTCGCCGCCGCCTGCGCTTCTCGACGCGCTTTTTCCGCCAACAGGTTCCGGCGGAGAGTTTCACGGCTCTCTTCCGCGTAATACTCCGCCATCTCGTCCAGCGACAACACCGAGAATTCCTTCATAGACATCTTTCGGTATTTTTCCAAGTCACTATCCATTATCCAGCGCCTCCTTGAGTCTTTGTTCAAGATGATCATAATTCAATTCGTCCAGGATTTCGGGCGTCGTGGAAGATCGGGACTCGGCGTTTTTTCTAGTACCTGGGTCTTTTCGGATACCCCGGAGTCCTCGGATACCCCGGATAACCCGTTTTCTTGAGCATCTCAGCTTTTTCTTCCTCCGTCCGGCTCCAGAAGCGCTTCTGCTCGGCTTCGGGCATCTTGAGCATCGCCTTGGCCATCTCTGCATTCTCGGGCAACACAGCCGATCTCTGTTCGGCGTCGTAGATCGCCTGGATTTCCTCCTCGTTCGCCTTCCGATAAATCTGCCGAAGATCCGCCTTGTCTTCCTCTTCCCAAGCCTTCATTCTTTCCTGAAGGCTCGGAAACTGGTATGCCGTCGTGTCCCAATGCGGAAAGCCGAAGTAGCCTACCTTCTCGAGCATCGGCCCCTTCACGCCCTGCCCTGTGCGCCAGAAGCGCTTCTGGTCGGCCTCGCTCATTCGGAGCAAGGCTTTCGCCATCTCGAGATTCCACGCCGGTTCGCCCGTCTTCACCTGCGCGTCGTAGAGAATCTGGATTTCCTCCTCGCTCGCCTTCGGGTAGCCCCTGCGGTATTCGTTCTTCTGCATATGCTCCATGTATTCCGCGCGCGTCCTACCGTCGGGCAGGCGTTCCTGCGAAAGATCCTGGATTTCCTCCGCTGGCGCGGTAGATTTCGGGGGTAATACGTTCATATTTGAACTCCTCTTCGAGTATCGAACGAATTTTGCTCAAAACCCCGTCATAGTTGAAACTGTTGACGAAGTCGAGCGTCGATTCGGTTGCGTCGAAGAGAGGCCCAGGCCAAGCTGTACGCTTTTTCAACCCGCCCCGGAAACGTTGGGCTTCGTTCCTCAGCCCAACCTATAGCGTTTCCGCTCCGTTCTCGGCGGTATAGGTTGGGCTGAACGTATGTGAGAGCCACAACGTTACGCAGGCGTATGAATGACACCAGGATGGTTTTTCGTCACTCCAGTGGCAACGCCGCCGCCTCCGCTTCACGCGCCGCTTTCGCCGCCGCCTGCGCTTCCCTGCGCGCCTTTTCCGCCAACAGGTTCCGGCGGAGAGCTTCACGACTCTCCTCAGCGAAATACGCCCCCACCTCCTTGAACGGAAGTTCCGAGAATTCCTTCATAGACATCTTTCGGTATTTCTCCAAGTCTATATCCATTATTCAACGCCTCCTCGAGTCTTTGTTCAAGATTATCATAATTCAATTCGTCCAGGATTTCCGCCGTCGCTTTTCTATGCTCACCAAAGCCGTAACGGTTATCCGTAAATTCAAAGCCGACCCGCGCATCAGCACCATACTTTTTCAGCAAGGCGCGGACGGTTTTGTTCGCGCCCCGGTGCTTCGCGGCGTGGCTTTGCAGCGTAACGATACGCCCGTTTCTTTCGTCGAGTGCGCGGGGGACGACACCCTCGATCATCGCGACCACCGGGTCGCGCGCGGTATAGTAAATGAGAACCTTCTTCCCGGCTTCGAGCGCCGCGTTGATGCGCCTCACAGCTTGATCGAAGTTCGAAAGTGTCATATCGAGATGAATCTGCGGCTTCAGATTGGATTCAGACAGACCCGTCGTTTTTCCCGACCCCGGCCCGCCGGCGGTAATGGCCACTGTCGGATGGCCTTCGAGGTCGGGCTGTTCGAGACGGCGGCGGTAGAGTATATCGGACAAGAACTCGGCGGTCGGCGTCGTCGCCTCGGTGAGGCGCGTTCTGCTGTCTCTTCCGATGACGTAGTCCGCGCAGAGTTCCCGCACGAGGTCGGTTCCGATGACCCGCCCGCCGTCGCTCCCTTCGACGCTGCTGTAGCGCGTGATCGCGCCTTCGAGGTCGTTCGCCACTTCGTCCCGGAATCGTTCGGCGACGCGCTTCATTTCCGGCGCCATGCTCTCCGAAATGACGATTTGTTTTCGGATAGTTTCCGACGACGGCGCCCCGTCGACCGGGTTTCGGTTCCGCATTTCGCGCGGCTTGAACCACTCGGCGAAGCTCTGGAGTGCGCGCCAGAGCGGCATTTCCTCTCCGAAACGGACAAAATGCGCGGCGCGAACGGCGTCCCCGACGTTGACGCGTTCGCCGCGCATCAACTGCGCGATCGCCATTTCCAGCGCGTTTTGGTGCGACGCGCTCGACCAAGCGTTGGCAGGGATTCCCGGCGCGGTGTCCTGCTGGAAGTGTTTGGCGTTCCGCGCCGTGAGCAGATCGTCGATTTGCCTTGGTTTGACGCGCCCAAAGTAATGCGCGCCGACGCCGAAAAGCGCGCCGGACAAGGTGTCGATCATGCTCGCTTCGATCGAGTTCCCGTAAGCGTCCGAGAGTTCGGGATGGTCTTTCAGGAGCGCCGCGCTCGCCACGCGTTCGGTGGTGCCGACGACGAGGTTGCCGGCCGCGCCGGAGAACGCGCGTTGCCCCAGGGTGTATCCGACCGAGTTCGGTATCGTGAAACCGACTGCCGTCGCCATGCCCTTGAGTGTTCCGACCGCCAGCGCCGTTTCGGCGTCGACGCCGCGCCGGACGAGTTCGACCGACGTACCGATCTGCTGCGTGGCGATGAGCAGGATCGGGTTTCCTGCTGAGACCATGAGCGGCAGGACGATTTCGGCGACGCTGCCGAGCGTCTGCCCAAGCGCGCCGACTTCTTGCGCGTTCGGCGTCCAGAAATCGACCGCCGAGCTGAAATTCTCGTCGACCCATCCGAAATACTTGTCCGTCATCGAATGATCGGGCGGAGGCGTCGGCGTCTCCGGAGACTCCGCCATCGAGCGGTTCTCCCAGAGAACGAGCGGCGCGGACACCATGATCGCGACGCTCTGCGCGAGGCGCGCGCCACCGCGCATGACACCGTTGTAAGTGCCCACGGACCAGTTCTCGAAAAAACCGGCGCCGACGCGCGTGGCGTCGATCGGATTCGAGTGCGCCTTTTCGAAAAGCGCGCGCTGACCGCCTTCGTCGAGGTCGAAGGGAGGACTCATTTCCGCACCTGCGGGTCGAGGTCGATGACGACCGGATTGTTCGCGCCGTCGACGAGGAAATTCCGCCCTTGCCGCACGGCGTAGCTCGTCTCGCCGATCTTCGTCAGCCCGAAGCGCGGGAGTTGTTCGAGCAGGCTTTCGGGCATTTTTCGCGCTTTCAATTCGGCGTGGAACGCCTCTTTGACCCGGTCCTTGAATGCCGCCTTGTCGACTCCCCTCGGCGCGAAAACGCGCCCCTGACCGTTGTAGTCGACGACTTCGCCGAGGACGTTTCGGACGGCGCGTCTCAGCCGCAAGACGTCGAGCCTGCCCGAAACCCTCCCCTCGTTCGCGGCCTCGCCGACGTAAAACGCAAGGACGGCGTTACGGCCGATCTCGTAGGCTTCGGGGCGTCCGGCGTAAGCGTCCGCGACGCAGTTCGAAAAAGCCTCGATGAATTCATTTTCCGGAGGGATCGGAAAGCCGCCCCTTGCGCCGTCTTTGGACTTGCCCTCACCCTTCCCCTTCAGAATCGCCTCGCCTTCGAGCAGCGTGGCGGCAAGCTCACGATTCGTCCTGGCGACGCCAATTTCGAATTTCGCTTTCGAGCCTTTGTCGGGCTGCACGTGGAGATTGCCCGCGAGGCGCAGTGTCGGAGAATCGGGCGCGGCCTGCGCGAGCGCGCCCCGGTAGGCATCGAGCTTCCCGCCGGAGGAACTTTGCAGCATTTCGAAGATTGCGGCCTGCTCCGCCGGCGGCGCCTTTGCCAGCAGCGTTTTGACCGCTTGCGCTTCCCCTGCCAGAAAAGGAGAAAATCTGACGCGGTCTCCGTGCGTCCTCCGCATCGTCTCGATGACTTCGACGCGCTTTGCAAACTGCTCGCCGAACTTTTTCACGCCGTCCGGCGCGGTGAGAACGGAAAAGTCCAGCGGGGCGACGGCTTCTCCGGTACTCTTTTGGTGGAAGACGAGCGGCTCGTTTTTGAGTTCGTCGATATTCCTGCCGACGACGGCGATCTGCCGATCGAGGCGCGCGCGTTCTTCCGGCGAAACGTCGCGCTTCCCGACCGCCGCTTTCTGCTCAAGGATGAATTTCTCTTGTTCGTCGATCGGGCGGCTCGAAAGCGCGCGCATTTCGTCGAATTCTTTTTCGCGCTCCCGAAAAAGCGCATCAAAGCGCCCACCCTTGAGATCTTTTTCCCAGCCCGAACGCTTCGCCGCGTCGGGGAGCACGCCGTGCGCGGCGTCGCTTTCCATCTCGTCGAGCGCGCGCGCCGCCCGCGCTTCGCGCCGCTCGGCGATAAAGCGGTTCCGGTTTTCGATGCGCGCGCGGTTCTCGCGAACCGTTCCCAGGATCGCGTGGCGCGCGCCGGTTTCGAGCTTGTCGGAATAAAAGCCGTCGGACGCCGCGAGTTCGCTTTCGAGCCGCCGCGTCGCGGGCAGGTCCTTCTCGGACCGCATCGCGCGGCTCATCGCCTGGTTCGTCCAGTTCCTCTCGGCGGCGGCGCGCTTGACCGTACCCCATTCTTGCCCGTACGCGGTTTGCCCGACCGCGTCGAGCGCGTCGAGGCGCGCGTTGATCAAGGCGACGTCGGCGTCGGGCAGCGCGGCGAGCTTCCAGAATTTATCGAGCGAAGCGTCGGTCCGCACCCTGAATTCCCCCTGCTTCGCGTTCCGCGCCGCGACCCGGATGCTTTCGAGACCGGCGCCGTCGATGCGTTTTACGCCCGTTCCGAAATGGACCCGCGTCGCGTCGTCCAGATCATCGACCTCTGAAACTTCGAGCGCCGCGAGAGCGTCCGCGTAGGTTTTTTCCGCGTCCTCGAACGAAAGAGAGCCTTCGTGCAAGCGATTCTCGATATCGAAGCGCAGGGTCTTGACCTGCAATTCGCGGGCAAGGAGCGCGTCGCCGGCTTTTGCCCGCGCGAGCGCGCGGTCTTCGTCGCGCATGCGCGTCGCGACGCCGAAGCCGATCTCGCCGAGACGCTGCACCGCGCGCGCCGTTGCATCGACGCCGTCGAATGCGACACGCGTATGCTGAACCGGGTCCGGCGGGCG
Organism: Accumulibacter sp.; assembly: GCA_031266435.1. GTDB lineage: Bacteria > Pseudomonadota > Gammaproteobacteria > Burkholderiales > Rhodocyclaceae > Propionivibrio. Next base: position 672 of record JAISAZ010000084.1, on the reverse strand, counting down.
AAAGCCGAAGTCGCCCGAAGGCGTTCCTGTCGGGATTTTCATCGCGCGCTCCTCACGCCACTTTCGGCGCGGACGTAGCCGCCGCGTTCGATTTGGACGTCTTCCAGCCCGAATACGCCGCCGCGCCTGCCTGGAGGACCGTCCCCGCCGCGGAGACCATTCCCGCGTTTTTCGCCTGATCTCCCTTGATCCTGGCGCCGTCGGCTTCGGCGAGCGCCCGCGCTTTGCGGTCGGCACCGCCGAAAACGGTCAGGACCGCGTCCTCCTCGGCGCGCGCGTAAATGTCCTTGTTGATATTGAGCGCGCTTCCTTCGCCGAGTTTGACGCCCGATGCCGCGAGCGCGGCGTTCACCTCGCCCGCTTTCAGCCGCGCGAGCTTGCGGATGCGCTCGGCTTCGACCTTCGCCGCGCCCTCCTCGGCACGCGCGTCGGCTTCGGCCTGGTCGGCCTGATAATCCGCCCATTCCTCCTGCTGCTCGCCCTGCTGGATCGCCGAATACGCGCTGATCGCCGCCGAAACCGCCAGTAAAGCCAATTCAACTCCCATGATTTTTCCTTTCAGGAAACAGGTATCAGATGTCAGGGATCAGGGATCAGATCGGTTAGCGGCGGCTTCGCCGCCGGGGAAAAACAACAAAAAAACCGATCGGGTTTCATCTGTCTCCCGTCTCC
>JAISAZ010000083.1 GCA_031266435.1 Accumulibacter sp. | reverse complement strand
TCCTGTCTCCTGATTCCTGATACCTGATGGGCACGGCGCGCCGTGCCCCTACAAAAACCGCGAATACGGCAATCCAACCCGCTTTCCCCCTGACAAGGGGGAAATGAAGGGGGTTTATGGCGTTTTGATAAGCATTGGCGCGTTTTCAAACCATCCTTCACATCATTCATGCGCATACGGAATCGTTGTGGCTCTCCCATCGTTCAGCCCAAGCTATACCGCCGAGATGCGCCTGCGGAACGTTGTGGCTCTCACATTTGTTCAGCCCAACCTATACCCGCCGATCGGGAACCCCTCCCCATCCCTCCCCTTATCAGGGGAGGGAGTCACGAATCTCCCCTCCCTGACAAGGGAGGGGTCGGGGGTGGGTTTCAGGAGACAGATGTCAGGAGACAGGAGACAGAAGAAAACCGATCGGTGGTTCAACGATCTTTCTCCGGCGGCAACGCCGCCGGTAACCGATCTGATCCCTGTCTCCTGATCCCTGATCCCTGAAATGGCTTGCGCTTCGCGCAAGCGAGATGTTGGGCATCGCTACGCTCACCCCAACCTATACCCTGCGAAGCCGCCGCTACCTGATCTGTCTTCTGTCCTCTGTCCTCAGACCTCATCCCGGGTAAAGCCCGTGAACGCGCCCAAACAGGCGCGCGAGACCGAAGATGACGTCGATGTTCGGCGTCGGCACACCGACGCGCTGACCGATTTCGCGTACCGCGCCGACGATCGTGTCGAGTTCGATCGCGCGTCCGGCCTCGGCGTCCTGGAGCATCGACGTTTTGAAGCCGCCGAGCGTGCGCGCGACCGCGTGCCGGTCTTCGGGCGATTGCGAGACGTGGCAGCCGACGCGTTCGCCGATCGCGGTCGCTTCGCGCATCATCGCCGAGGAGAATTCGCGGACGATCGGGTCGTCGATGATGCGCGCGAGCGTCGCGCCGGTGATCGCCGAGATCGGGTTCGACGTCATGTTTCCCCAGAGCTTGTACCAGATATCGTTGCGAACGTCGGTCGATCGCTTGACTTTGAAACCGGCGTGTTCCAGGAGGTCGGCGACGCGACCCAGGCGTTCCGAAAGCGCGCCCGAAGGCTCGCCGATCATGAGTTCCCAGCCGATCGAATGTCGGACCACGCCGGGCGCCGGACAACTCGCGCCCATATGGACGGCGCAGCCCAGCGTTTGGGCGAGGGGGAGGCTCTTTTCGATCGCGCCGTCGGGGTCGACGCTTTCCAGCGCGAAAGGCTCGAAACCGAGTCCGTCGAGTTTGCAAAACCACCAGGGGACGCCGTTCATCGCGGGGACGACGACGGTCTCGGGGCCGATCAGCGGTTTCAAGGCCGGCGCGAGTTCCGGCAGCGAAGTTCCCTTGACGGCGACGATCACGAGTTCCTGAACGCCGATTTTTTCAGCGTCGTCGTCGGCTTTCACGCGCACCGTGAGGTCTTCGTTTTCTCCGTGAAGGCGCCAGCCGTTTTCGCGCAGCGCGGCGAGCGTTTTACCCCGCGCCAGAACGCTCAGGTCGGAGGCGCCCGACGCGACGAGTTTTATTCCGATACATCCGCCGATCGCGCCGGCGCCGACAATGCATACTTTCATGGCTTCCCCTGGTGTTGTTGATGACGTCTGATTCTACCCAAAATTTTCGGGTCTTTCATGATCTCGTCGGCGCCGACGCGCTCCTTGTTCGGCAGGATGACGTCGCCGGGTTTCTGTCCGGCTTCGCAGGGGCCGAGCCAGCGCGCCTCCTGCGTGATCGAAAACTCACGCCGGCCGTTCCGGGTCTCGATCGTGTAGTTTATTTTTCCATGGTACGCCGAATCGAGCGTGCCTTCAAAGACGCTCTCCGTCGTGACCGACCCTCCCGTGACGCTACATCTGACGCGAAGCCGGATTCTGTTTTCCCCCGTTTCGACCTCGGGCGCGTCGCATTCCTGGCGGGAAAGTTTGCCTTCGAGATTCAGGATGTTGTCGGTATCCTTGCCGACGCAGAATTGTAGCGGAATGTTCGATGAAGCCGAATTCACCCTTCCGCCGGTCTTGATTTCCCAAAGTCCGGGCTTGTGCTTCGGCACGTCGGCTCCGTACGCGCCGGCGGCAAAAAGCGCGGCGCACGCAGCGACGAGGCGAAGCGTATGGAGAAGAGAAAATTTGATTTTCATACGGTATTCTCCAGAGAAAAAAGCATTCGTGGAACGCGGCGAAAGCGCTTCATTTCGAGCGCCGGACGCTGTTCTTCAAAAGCCGCTTTACGGGGTCGGGCACGCTTTTGCCCGAACTCCCTCGCGGAGTTCCTGCCGGTTTTCCGTTCGTTCCGTTCCCGTTCCCGCTCCCGCTTGAGATTCCGATACCGAAATAATCGGCCATCGACGAAGCGACGTCCATGAGCAGATCCTTGTCGAACGAAAACTTCGGGTCTTTCACGTCGCCCTTGACGACAAAATGGAAGGAAATTTTCCCGAGGCGGTCTTTCAGCCGAGCGACGGCGACCCCCGACGAGACGCCGGCAAAGCGGAGCGCCGCGTTGCCCGATACTTGCAGGTCGTCGATCGTCAGCTTTCCCGGTGCGTTGAGCTTCCCCTGGCGAATCGAAGACTTCAGGTCGAGGTCGAGTTTCCCTTTGCGGACATTCCCCCCCGCGAACAAGTAGGGTTGGACCACCAGAAGGTCGATTTCGCGCAGCCGCGTCGTGATACCCGACTCCAGCGTAGCGAGTTCGATCAGCCCGGTGAGCGTCAGCTTCCCGTCGTTCCGGGGGCCTTTCACGGTGGCGGAGGCGTCGACCGAAGTCAAGCCGGCGAATTCGGGGTATGAGATTCTGCCCAGCGCCGCGTTGATCTTCTCGACGCGGACGTGGTGCGCCTTGGGGCGGATCGACGCATCGACGAAATCGACGGCGCCCTCGACGATTTCGACCCGGTCGATCGTCAGCGGCGCCTTCTTTGCCTTCTTTGTCTCGGTGTTTTTTTCGGAAGCGGACGATTCACTCCGGGCAGCCTGGGCGAAAACGCCGGGAAGGACTTCCACGTGGCCTTCGGCACTCCGCAGGACGACGATCGACGCGCGCTCGACCCGGACGTTCCGCAAGCGTATCCCCGACGCGAGGGATTCGACGATCGACGGCGTGACGAGGATTCGATCCGCGTGGAAGACCGGAGAATCCGGCCACACGCGGGATTTTTCTTCCGGGGGCGCGTCGATCGTCAAACCGAGGATTTCGACGCCCGAGAGACCGATCCGAAACGCCTCGAAGCGACCGAAAGGCCCGATGGCCGATTCGATTCGGGCGCCGATCGCGTGGCGTGCCGCCTGGAATGCCCCAAAAGCGACCAAAATGAAACCGAGAACGACCAAAACCCAGGTGCGAAATCTGACGGACATCAAAAACTTTCCTCCGGTTGAAAACTCCCCTCACCCCCTCTCCCCGACCCCTCGCCGGCAAGCGAAAGAGGGCGGGCGCCACGGGGGGATTATTCCCCCTTCCGACTGCTACCGTCCAGCCCCGCCGAACGCGAACCGATTCCATTCCCGGTTCATCCCTGGTCGACTTCGCCTTGCCGTACACCCTGTACTGTGAAGCGGCTCGGCATCAAAGCATGAATGAACTGGAAAGAGAATGAAGCATAGGGAAAATTTCAGGAAATGTGGAAAATTTGTCAAAACAAGTGCTTGATTTTAGTCTATACTTTATCTGAAGAAATTGTCACTCCATTTCCAGCTACGGAAATGTGCGAAATGTGCGTATTGGAAGTGTGAGTGCTCGTCGTACAGGAGAGTATTGGAGACAAACATGGCACTGAACTCGGTATCGTCCAACGCGGGATCGTCTCCGCTATCCGCCGTCAATCCGAACCTGCAGCAGGAGCGTCAGGCCGCGCGTCGGGCGGAAAACGACCCGCAACAAGCGCAAGGGGCGCAACAACCGGCGCGCGCGCAACAGCAGGCGACGCAGGCGCGGCAAGCGTCGCAGGGAACGCAGGAGACGCAGGCGTCCCGTCAGGCGCAAGAGACTCGGCGGGTGGCTGAAACGGAAGCCACCAGCCGCGCACAGGAAGAGCAAAGGGCGCAACCGACGGTCAACGCCCAAGGGCAAGTCGTCGGAAGAACGATCAACATCACGGCCTGAACCTCCCGCCGCCGTACCGGCGGCGCGTCCCCTCGCTCCAACCGTCCGAAACTCGAACGCCCGCGCCGGAAGCGGCGAGGGCGTTTGTGTGTCCGCGAGGCACACCGGCGCGACCGGCGAACACGCGAGCGAACGGATTCCTTTTCCAGTTCGTTCATGCCTTGATGCCGAGCCGCTTCACAGGTCTTCTCGTACCGCAAGGCGGCTCGACCAAGGACGAACCGGAAATGGAATGATATGGCGATTCAGTGGTTCCCAGGGCATATGGCGGCGGCGCGCAAGAAAGCCGCCGAAACGATGGCGGCGGTCGACGTCGTCGTCGAAGTCGTCGACGCGCGCCTCCCGGAAGCCAGCACGAACCCGATGCTGCGCGATCTGCGCCGCAGCCGCCAGCGTCCCTGCCTCAAGGTCTTGAACAAGACCGACCTCGCCGACCCCGGAACGACGCGACGCTGGATCGCTTGGTACGCCCGCCAGCCGGGTGTCAAAGCCCTTGCGATCGACGGAAGGAAACCCGGCGATGCGGCGCGCATTCCCACGCTGTGCCGGGAACTCGCTCCGCACCGCGACGACAACACGAAGCCGCTGCGCATGATGATCATGGGGATTCCGAACGTCGGCAAATCGACGATCATGAACGCGCTCACCCGACGAAAGATCGCCAAGGTCGGCGACGAACCCGCGGTGACGAAGTCGCAGCAACTGCACCGTCTCGACGTCCGGCACTGGCTGATCGACACGCCGGGACTGATGTGGCCCAAGATCGAATACGACAGCGACGGATACATGCTCGCCGCGAGTCACGCGGTCGGGAGGAACGCCGTTCCCGACGAAGAAGTCGCCGTATTTCTCGCGGACCTCCTGCTCGCGTACTACCCCGCGCGCGTCTCGGCGCGTTACGGCTTCCCGTCCGACGGCTTGGACGGCGTCGCGCTCGTCGAAGGCATCGCGCGCCGCCGGGGACACGTTGCGCGCGGCGGCGTCCTCGACCTCGAAAAAGCCTCGCTCGCGCTTCTGCAGGACTACCGCGACGGCAAACTCGGACGCGTCAGCCTGGAGACGCCCGATTCGCGCGACGCGATGCTCGCCGCGCACCGCGAGGTCGTCGAAAACGCGGAAACTTATTCGGCCTCGTCGTCGTCCTGAATTTCCTCCGTCGGCGCGGCGGGACGCGCGGGAATTCGGAGCGTCGGTTGCACGATGGGCGGACGGTCGAAGATCTGCTTGAGCCAGGGGACGCCGAGCTTCCAGACGCCCCAGCCGAAAGCGCCGAGCACGCAAATCCAGACAAGCGTATAAACGATCGAAAAATATAAATCGCGTTCCTGCCGGCTGATTTTTTTCGCCGGGTCGGTCGCGCCGCAACCCGGACACGCAAGCGCCGACGTATCGACCTTGTGACCGCACGCGCGGCAGGGCATGAGTGACATGGTTCTCCTCTTCTGAAATCAGGGATCAGAGGACAGAGGACTGAGGACAGAGGACAGAAGACAGAGCGCTCGCTGACGCTCGCTTTGTGATCAGTTTTCAGTATTCAGATGTCGGATGGGACGCTCCTTCTGATTACAGACAACCGACTACAAAGGCCGAAGGCCGTTCTGTCGTCTGTCTTCAGTCCTCTGTCTTCTGTCCTCTGTCTCCTGTCTCCTGTTACTTGGCTTGCCGGATGGCTTCGTACAACTGCTTGCGCAAATCTTCGGCGGGGCGTCCTTGCGCCTCCATCAGGCGGATTTGCCGGAGGAGGTCGGCGATCTTCCTCTGCGATTCCGCCCTGGCCTGCGCCGCCGCCGGGTTGCCGGCGACGATCTGCGCGCGCTCCTGGCCCGGAGCGCCGCGCTTCGCGGTGATGACGAGCGTCCGGGGCTGGTAGGGCAGCGGCGCGGGTTGCCGCGTGGCGTTGTTGGCGATGGGGCGGTTCGCGCGGTTCATCGAATTCGCCAGTTGTTTTCGGAGTTCGGCGGTCGACTTTTTTTCCGCCTGCGCCTGACGGATTTTCTTCAGTATCTCGCGGACATCGTCGGGCAACATTTGCGAGCGCGCAGGAGGCGCGTAGTTTTCTCTCGGAACCTGGACCGCGCGCTGGAATTCTTCCGGCGTCGAGATGATTTTGCCGAGCTGGTAGTGGTCGTAGCGCATGGCCATGCTCAGCGCCGAGTCGCCCCAGTCGTTTTTCGGGTTCGTGTCGGCGCCGGTTTCGAGCAGGACTTTCGCCATTTCCTCGCGGCCTTCGCGCGCCGCGAGCATCAGCGCCGTCGACCCGTTCGGCGACTGCGCGTTGACGTCGGCGCCTCGTTCGAGCAGGAAACGCGCGACGTGCATGTGTCCGTTGAATACTGCGTAATGCAGGGCGCTCCAGTGCTTCGCGTCGCGGTTGAGCGTTGCGCCGTGTGCGAGCAGCCACTTTATGGCTTCGAGGTGTCCGTTCCACGCGGCGAGTTGCAGCGCCTGCTCGCCGTTCCGGTTGACGCGGCGCGGGTTTCCTCCGCGTTCGAGGAACAAGGCCATCATCGGGATATTGCCGTGCCACGCGGCGGTCATGAGGCCGGTCCCGTGCGCGTTCCCCATGTATTCGGGGTTCAGACCGGCGTCGAGCCACTCCCTGACCTTGTCGATCTGGTTGCTTTCGATCGCCCAGTCGAATTCGATCGGGTCGGGCGCGGCGTGCGCCACCAGAGTCCAGAAGGCGAAAAGCGCGAGCAGGAGCTTCGCGGCCAAAATCAGCGCCGTGCTTTTTCGTGTCGTCGTGAGGCCTTGTTTCATCTCAGGGTTCCAAAGCGCGTGTGAGGCGTATTTTCTTCACACCTCAATAGTACGCCAAGACGCAATGCACAATACAATAGCACCATGATTCCAAAGCGTCACCGGCTTCTTTTCTTTTTGGGAGTCTCACTGATCCTGCACGGCATAGCGCTCTATCCGTATGGATTCTCGCGCGTCGCGCCGCCTTCGCCACGGCGGGCGGTTTTCGCCTTGCTGCGTATGCCGGAAGCCCCGCCACTCGGCGGGGCACCCACCGGGCTTGGGGGCTTGCCCGAAATGCCTCTCAGAGCGGGAGGTTCGCCCGAAATGCCTCTCGGTGCGGGAGGGCTGTCCGAAAACCCCCTCGGCGTGAGAGGCTTGCCCGAAATACTGCCCGACGCGGGACCCGTGCCCGACGTGGGGGGCGTGTCCAGCACGGGGACTGTGTCCGAGGCGCTCATCAAGGATACGCTGCAAGCGGGGAAACCCGCCGATCCGCCGCCCGCGCCGACGACACCTGCACCCGAACTTCCGAAACCCGACCCTCCGAAAAAGCCCGAAGCCCCGAAGAGAGGCGCGCGGAACGCCGAACTTCCGAAAAAACCCGGCGCGGACAGGGGAAGGCCGAGCGTCGCCGCGAAAAGAGTCGCGCCCGCCGTGGTCGAGGACGCCCAGCGCAGGCTAAGCGAGCGCGTTTTCTACCCGAAAGAAGCCGTCGAGCGAGGGCTTGAGGGCATCGTTCACTTGATCGTCCGCTTCGCCGACGACGGTTCCGTCGCCGAGGTCGACGTCGCGGTGAGCAGTGGCCACGCCTTGCTCGACAACGCGGCGGTTCGCGCGGCGTACGCGATGGGTCGGCAGATCGGCGCGGCGTCGGGCGAACTCGTCCTTCCCGTCCATTTCCAGCTTCAGGACTGAGCGCGCACGCGGCGAAAAACCACGTCCCACACGCCGTAGCCCAGGGAGAGGCCGCGCGTCTCGAATTTTGTCAGCGGGCGGTAGTCGGGGCGCGGCGCGAAGCCTTTGGCGTCGGCGTCGGCTGTGTTCCTGAGCAGACGCTCGGCGGAGAAGACCGCGAGCATCTGTTCCGCGTAGTCTTCCCAATCGGTCGCGCAATGGACGTAGCCGCCGGGCTCGAGGCGATCGGTGAGCATCGCGGCGAGTGGCGGCTGGATCAAACGGCGCTTGTGGTGTCGGGCTTTCGGCCAGGGGTCGGGGAAAAATATGTGGATTCCCGACAAGGCGCCGGGAGCGATCATGTCGCGGAGGACTTCAAAGGCGTCGTGCCGGACGATGCGCAGGTTCGTGATTCCCTTTTCGGCGACGCGCTTGCAGAGGCTGCCGACGCCGGGCGTGTGGACTTCGACGCCGAGGTAGTCGCTCGACGCGTTCGCCGCCGCGATGAGTGCGGTCGCTTCGCCCATCCCGAAGCCGATTTCAAGAATTTTCGGCGCATGCCGCCCGAAGACTTCGTCGAGGTCGACGCGGCGCGGCGCGTAAGCGAGACCGATCTTTTGCATCATCTCGTCGAAGTAGCGCGTCTGCGCGCTGGAAATCCGCCCCTGGCGCCGGACGAAGCTGCGGATGTGCCGATTTTCAGGGGCGTTTTCGTCACCGACGACGCTTGGGGTTTTGGAGGGGTCGAGAATGTCCGCGTTCATCATAGGCGATATCATAAATCAGGAAACAGATGTCAGGGATCAGATCAGTCAGCGGCGGCTTCGCCGCCGGAAAAGATCGTTGAGCCACTGATCGGGAAGCCCTCCCCAGCCTTCCCCTTGTCAGGGGAGGGAGTCACGTGTCTCCCCTCCCTGACAAGGGAGGGGCCGGGGGTGGGTTATCTGATCCCTGAAATCAGGAATCGTCAAAAAATAGCCGCCTGTTTTTTGATGGCTTGGACAAAAAAAGGGCAGACACAGCCCACCCTTTTTTGGAAAGAAAAGCAAGAAAACCCCAAGGCCGGACTGGTTTGGCGTTGTTTTTATATGGGTTTGAAGGTGGGCTTTGCTCACCTTCAAACCCAAATCAACCCGGCCAGGGTTTTACTTTTTGACAAACGCTTACATCCTGTTCCGTTCCTGAACCGCGCGGTTGTATTGCTCGACGGCGCTGTTGAAGCGGCTGGGATTGTTCTTGCGCGCTTCGCGGTAATAGCCCGCGAACGCGATGAGGTTCTCTTCGATCGATTCGTAACGGTCCATCCGTGGGAGCGTCTTCGACCTCGCGTCGGCCTTCGCGTCTTTTTCCTTGCGCTTGGCGTGTTCGACCTTCATCGCTTCGATATTGGTTTCCATTTCGGCGAGTTGCGCGTTGGCGGCGTCGAGTTTGGCCTGATCCTTGAAATCCTCGGAGGTGTCGAAGGTGTCGATGATCTTTTCGGCGGCGGCCATCGCTAAAGACGTATGCATTTCGAGAAGCAGACCTTTCTTCTTGTACTCCGCCAAGGCCTTTTCGCTCGCTTGCTTGGCGACGATGTCGACCTGTTTGTCGAATTCATCGACGGCCGCGTACAGCGTCTGCATGCCTTCGTGGTAGGAGACGAGAAGTTGCTTGCCTTTTTCGCCCTTGTCGTCCTCGTATTTTTTGGCCTTGTTGTATTCTTGCAACTGATTCCACGTCGGAAGGAACTTGTCGACGACGCTCAGCAGGTTTTTCCCCGCCGCATCGACGCCCGCCGGGAGCTTTCCGGGGAGCGCGATCGCTTCCTGGAGCCTTTTGACGAAAACATCGTCGAGCATGTACGAATCGGTGCGTATCTGTTGGAACTCCCCGTTTTTCGCTCTTTGCGCCGACCGGTCCTGCCTCTTTTTCTGGCTGATGAGAGGCATGATCCTGTTGTTCAGCTCGATGTATACCTGCGCTTTTTCGCGCCAGTCGGTTTCGGCGTCTCCGCTGGATTTCTTTGCGGCGACGGCGTTTTTCTGACCCGCCGCGGGAGTCTCAGAATCGCCGCAGCCCGATAGAGCGATGCCCATGCACGCCAGCAGGGCCCAATACAGTTTTTTGCTCATGAACGTTTCCCTGAATAAATGGAAGTAAGGATGAAATGTGGGACAAGCCCTGAAAATCTGAACTCGATATTATACTTACTGACAGCGCCCAAGGAAAACGAAATTCGCCGTTTGGAACTTCGGTGCTAGAATCCCGAATCCCTTAACCACCGCATTGCCGATGTTTCCGATGAAAAGCGCTGAAATCCGCGAAAAATTCCTCCGTTTTTTCGAATCGAAGGGGCACACGATCGTCGCGTCGAGTTCGCTCGTGCCGCACAATGACCCCAGCCTGCTTTTTACGAACGCGGGGATGAACCAGTTCAAGGACGTTTTCCTGGGCTTCGATACGCGCCCCTACGTGCGCGCGACGACGGCGCAGAAGTGCGTCCGCGCGGGCGGAAAGCACAACGACCTCGAAAACGTCGGCTACACGGCGCGTCATCATACCTTCTTCGAGATGCTCGGCAATTTTTCGTTCGGGGACTATTTCAAGCACGACGCGCTGCTCTACGCTTGGGAACTTCTGACCGGCGTATTCCGTCTGCCGCCTGAACGCCTCTGGGCGACCGTCTACGCCGAGGACGACGAGGCGTATTCGATCTGGCGCGATACGATCGGGCTGCCCGAAGAACGCATCGTCCGCATCGGCGACAACAAGGGCGCGCGCTACGCGTCCGACAATTTCTGGATGATGGGCGACACCGGCCCCTGCGGCCCGTGTTCCGAAATCTTTTACGACCACGGCGAAGGCATTCCCGGCGGTCCGCCGGGGTCGCCCGACGAAGATGGCGACCGTTACATCGAAATCTGGAACAACGTTTTCATGCAGTTCAACCGCGACGAGAGCGGCGTCCTGCACAAGCTGCCGCGCCCGTCCGTCGACACCGGCATGGGACTCGAACGCATCACCGCCGTCCTGCAACACGTCAACAGCAATTACGATACCGACGTGTTCGCCAATCTCGTGAAAGCCGCGGCGCGCGAGACGAGCGGCGCCGACCTGCAAAGCCCGTCGCTGCGCGTGCTCGCCGACCACGTCCGCGCGTGTTCCTTCCTGATCGCCGACGGCGTCATTCCCGGAAACGAAGGGCGCGGCTACGTCCTGCGCCGCATCATCCGCCGCGCGATACGCCACGGCTACAAGCTCGGCGCGCGTGCGCCCTTCTTCCACCGCCTCGTTCCCGACCTCGTCGCCGAGATGGGCGGCGCCTACCCCGAACTCGTTTTGGGGCGCGCGCGCATCGTCGGGACTCTGAGTCAGGAAGAGACGCGCTTCTTCACGACGATCGAAAACGGAATGGCGATTCTGGAGGGCGAACTCAAGTCGCTGAAAGCGGGTCGGGCTTTCGACGGAGAAACGGCGTTCAAGTTGCACGACACCTTCGGCTTTCCGCTGGACCTGACGGCCGACGTTTGCCGCGAGCGCGGCGTGACCGTCGACGAAGCCGCTTTCGAGGCGGCGATGGCGCGTCAGAAAGAACTCGCGCGCGCCGCCGGAAAATTCAGGATGGCCGCCGCGCTCGAATACACGGGGCCCGAGACGCTCTTTCACGGCTACGAATCGCTCGAATTCCAGGGGCGGGCGATCGCGCTTTACCGCGAAGGCGCGCCCGTCGACGAATTGCTCGAAGGCGATTCGGGAACCGTCGTCCTCGACCAGACGCCGTTCTACGCCGAATCCGGCGGGCAAGTCGGCGACTGCGGTCTCCTGCGCGCGCCCGACGCGATCTTCGCCGTCGAGGATACGCAGAAAATCCAGGCGTCCGTCGTCGGACACCAGGGCACCCTGAAAACCGGGCGGCTGAAGGTCGGCGACCCGGTCGACGCGCGCGTCGATACCGCGTCGCGCCGCCGGACGATGCGCAATCACTCGGCGACACATTTGATGCACAAAGCCCTGCGCGAAGTCCTCGGCGCGCACGTACAGCAAAAAGGCTCGCAGGTCGACGCGGCGCGGACGCGCTTCGACTTCTCGCACGACCGCCCGATGACCGGCGACGAAATCCGCCGCGTCGAAACGCTCGTCAACGCCGAAATCCTCGAAGACGCCGAATGCCTGCACCGCGTCATGCCGATTGCTGAGGCGCGCGAAATCGGCGCGATGATGCTCTTTGGCGAAAAATACGGCGAAAACGTCCGCGTCGTCGACATCGGCTCGTCGCGCGAATTTTGCGGCGGAACGCACGTGCGGCGCACGGGAGAAATCGGCGCTTTCCTGATTGTCGCCGAAAGCGGCATCGCTGCGGGGATTCGGCGCGTCGAAGCCGTGACGGGCGACAACGCGATCGCCCGTATGCGGGAGACCGAAGACGCCTTGGGCGAAGTGGCGGGGCTTCTGAAGGTCGCGCCCGCCGACGCGCCGGCGCGCGTCGGCGCGCTGATCGCCGAAGCCCGTCAGGCCGAACGCGAGAGCGCGCAGCTCAAAAACAGGCTCGCGTCGGCGCAGGGCGGCGACCTCGCCGCGACCGCGGTCGAAGTCAAGGGCGTGCGCGTACTCGCGGCGACGCTCGAAGGCGCGGACATCAACGCGCTCCGCGCGACGGTCGACGCGCTGCGCGACAAACTCAAGACCGCCGCCGTCGTCCTCGCGTCGACGGCGGGCGGCAAAGCGACGCTGATCGCGGGTGTCACGCCGGGATTGACCGACCGCGTCAAGGCCGGCGAACTCGTCAATTTCGTTGCAAAGCAGATCGGCGGCAAGGGCGGCGGTCGCCCCGACATGGCGCAGGCGGGCGGGAACGAAGTCGAAAAGCTACCCGAAGCGCTCGCCTCCGTCATCCCTTGGGTCGAGGAAAAACTATAGCGTGCTTCGGTTCACGCCGAGTGCGCGTCTTTGCAGCGCGACAGGATGGCCAGATTATGCGCTCAAGCGATTTCTCCAACCAGTGGTTGGAGTTTTGGTGTGGCGCTGTACTCCTGATAGAACTGGCGCATATACCACAGGTTCTGCGTCGAAAAACCGCCCACACCGGGGAAGGCGATACGCAAGTCGGCGGAAAGTTGTTCCACGACGCCTTTTCCCCAACCCTCACTCCGCTGTCGCTCGACGATCATCCGCCCGATGTCCCACTACAGGCCGACCAGTTCCTTGTTGACCGCGCGTAACGCGGCGTACTGCGCGGACTGAATGCGCGCCTTCACCTCGGCGAGCAATGCCGGGTAGTCTTTCATCGCGCCGATTTCTCGCACCGCCGGTACGAGTTTCGTGGCAGTGGGTTTTTTAGTCGTTGCCATCGGCGTTCTCCTTATCGCAGTTTTTTGCCAGTACGTCCTCGCAAGGTTACAGGATGATCAGATTATGCGACCACTCGATTTGTGCAACCAGTGGTTGCACTTTCATGGGTTCCTTGCTCGTTGCCATCGGCGCTTTAGCGCGGCGTGCGGAGCTTCTCGATCAAAGCCGTCGTCGAAGTCACGTGGAGGAAGGGGATCGAGACCGTTTTCCCGCCCCATCCGGCGACCTCGCGGGCGCCGACGATGCGATCGACCGGCCAGTCGCCGCCTTTGACCAGCACGTCCGGGCGGCATTCGACGATGCGCGCGATCGGCGTATCCTCGTCGAAGCACGTGACCGCCGAGACGCAGCCGAGCGCGGCGACGACGGCCATCCGGTCTGCCAGCGCGTTGATCGGGCGCTCGGCGCCCTTTCCGAGTCTTTTCACCGACGCGTCGGAATTGAGGGCGACGAGCAGTGAAGCGCCGAGCGCGCGCGCCTGCGCGAGCAGCGTGACGTGACCGCGATGCAGGAGGTCGAAGCATCCGTTGGTGAAGACCAGAGGTCGCGGCCAATCCGCAAGGCGAGCAAGAATCGCGTCCGGCGTGACGATTTTCGACTCGAATTCTGGAACGGGGAAGGTATTCATGCGTCCATACGTTCAGAGCAGCTTTATCCCATGACCAAAGCTTCGGTGGAGAGGGTTCGATTCATGAATTTCCCGAAGCCACCCTCCATTCCGCCGTAGGGGCACGGCGCGCCGTGCCCGAATTTTTTCTTCCGTCCGATCAAGGCGTCCCGTCGGTCTTGTCTTCTCGCGGTGCTTGCGCCGTCGGCGTTTCGGAGGTCTCGCCGCTAGTGCCCGAATTCATCTGGTCGAGTTCCTTTGCCCTTCCGGGCGTGACGACTTCGAGAAGGTTGACGACTTTCTTGACGCCCGCGGTCGTACGCGCGACGCCGATCGCCGCTTCGGCCTCTTCCTGCGTCACGATGCCGAGCAGGAAGGCGACGTTCGCCTCGGTGACGACCTTGACGTGGATCGGGCTGAATTTCTGGCTGTCGAGCGAACGGCTCTTGATCTTCGACGTGATGAAGGCATCGCTGCTGCGGTTGACGAAGGACGACGACGGCCCGACGACGACTTCGTTATAGACGCCGAGAACATTCGGAATCCGCGCGGTGACGTTCTCCGCCTGGAAACGTATTTCAGAGGAGATCGCCTCGCCCGTGATCAAGACCTTGCGGTTATAGCTCGTGAAGTTGAGATGCGCCTTGTCGCCGAGCTGCTCGCGGACGCGGGCGGCGGCCTTCCATTCGATCGATTCGTCCTCGGTCTGCGCGCCGACCGTGCGGCGGTCGACGGCAGCGAGGAGGCCCGTCGTCAAGCCCGTGGCGACCATCGGAAAGCAGCCCTGAAGAGTCGAAACGGCGACGGCGCCGAGGAAGAGGGTGGTCATCAGTTTTCTATTCATCGTTTACTCCCGGTAACAAAGCGTCGATCGCGTCGCAAAGGCAGTGGATACAGAGAAGATGGACTTCCTGGATACGCGGCGTGCGCTCCGACGGAACGCAGATATGCACGTCGGAATCCGCGAGGACGCCCCCGACCTTCCCGCCACCGCGCCCTGTCAGCGCGACAACGGGCATCGAACACGCATGCGCGGCGCGGATCGCCTCGACGATGCTTGGCGAATTGCCCGAAGTCGAGATCGCGAGCAGAACGTCCCCGGCGCGGCCAATCGCCGAAACCTGGCGCGCGAAAACCCTGTCGTAGCTGTAATCGTTCGCGACGGCGGTCAGTATCGACGTATCGGTCGTCAGCGCGACCGCCGCGAGTCCCGGCCTTTCGCGCTCGAAGCGCCCGACGAGTTCGGCGGCAAAGTGCTGCGCGTCGGCGGCGGAACCGCCGTTCCCGCACGAAAGGATTTTTCCCCAGCCTGCGAGCGACGCGGCGAAGCATTCGGCCGCCCGCGCGATCGGCGCGGCGAGCGCATCGACGGCGTCGAGTTTGGTTTGCGCACTGTCGCTGAAATGGCGACCGATACGTGAAATCAGATCCATGGTCGAGTATGTTGAAAAAGGGACAGTCTACCACCCTGTCAGGTATCAGGAGACGGGAAACAGGAGACAGATGAAAACCGATCGGTGGTTCAAAGCTCTTTCCCGTCGGTGACCGACCCGTAGGGGCACGGCGTGCCGTGCCCTATCGGCGGTATAGGTTGGGCTGCGGCGAAGCAAAGCCCAACGATTCCGCATACGGATGAAAGACGGAATAGGATGGCAGGAATCAGATAAAAACCGATTTCAACCGCGAAAGACGCGAAAGACGCGAAAGCGAAGTGTTTGCATAAATTTTCGCGCGTATCCGTGTTTCGCGGTTCTTGTTTCCTGATTCCTGATCGGGCACGGCGTGCCGTGCCCTATCGGCGGTATAGGTTGGGCTGAACGGAGAGAAGCCCAACGATTCCGTATGCGCGTGAATGATGTGACAAAGAAGGTTTTGAAGGCTTGAAAACGCGC
>JAISAZ010000085.1 GCA_031266435.1 Accumulibacter sp. | reverse complement strand
CCCGTTTCGGCGCCCGGAAGGTCGTCGTTGAGGTAGATGCGAAAGAGCGGGTAATGCAATTCGGAGACCAGGGCCTGCGCGAATTCAAGGTGGTTCGCGGCGAGCGTGATCGCGGTCGGCAGGCCGCGCGCGACTTCTTCGGCAAAGCTCGGCCCGGTCAGGACGCCGTAGGCTGCGTTCGTCCGCCCTGGTTTGTACCAGTCGCCCAACTCTTCGGCGACGACCTGGTGCGGGAGGAGCGCCGTTTCCGCTTCAAAACCCTTGCAGACCCAGAGCAGGGACTTCGGGGCCGCGCAGGTTTCGCGGAGACGCTTCAACGTCGGACGCAGCCCCGCGACGGGGGTTGCGACGATCACGAGGTCGGCGGATTCGACGGCGGATTCAAAGGCGTCGACGACTTCGACCGTGTCGGGCAGGCGGTGTCCGGGGAAAAAGCGCCGGTTTTCGCGTTCGGAGCGCATCGTTTGAACGACATCGTCTTCGCGCGTCCAGAGCGCGACGCGGTGTCTTGCGCCAAAGGCGATTGCGAGCGCCGTACCCCAGGCGCCGGCTCCGAGGATCGCGAGCCTCATCAGATGCCCCAAATCTGGTTGAGGCGAACGAAGCCCGTCTGACCGTCGCCATGCCGGACGTTTGCCCACAGACCCGTCGTTCCGAGGAAGTCGAGCGAGACGTTTTTTTCGGCCTCGAAAACGAGCGGCGCAGCGTCGTCGGCGCTTTTGCGGATCGCGGCGCGCGGCGCGACGACGATGACGGTGCGCTTTTCGCTGAGGTATTTCTTTTCGATCCACGTCAGGCTTCCATCGGCGTCGCGCACTTTCGACCAGCCTTCGAGCGTGACGACGAGGTCGACCGGCGTTCCGCTGCGGATGACGTAGAGCTTGTTGCCCTTTTGCGAGGGCGCGTCGTAGAGGATCGCGGCGGCGTTCGTCGTCCGGTATTCGGCGGCGAGCGCCGGGAGCGTCGGAAGTGCCAGGGAAAGGAGCAGGGGAATAAGCAGTCTTTTCATTGTGATTCCTCCGGTCGAGGGACGAAATGTCAGCGTGGTCGGCGTGGTCAGCGTGGGTCGGTCGGCGGCACGCGCCTTACTGCAAGGTCTCCTTCGCGCCGTCATCCGCCGCCGCGCCGTTCTGCTCTCGCCGCGAGGCGTAGAGCGCTTCGAAATTGACGGGCTGGAGGACGGCGGGCGCGAAGCCCGCGCGGGACGCGAGGTCCGAGACGGCTTCGCGGACGTAGGGGAAAAGGATGTTCGGGCACGCGATCGCGAGCAGAGGTTCGATTTCTTCTTCCGGGATGCCCTGGAGGCGGAAAATTCCGCCTTGCGACACTTCGATGAGAAAAAGCGTCTTTTCGCCGATCTTGGCTGTGACCGTTACCGTCAGGATCGATTCGTAAATGTCGTCGGCGAGGCGTTGCGGCGTAATCTGGAGTTGAATGCCGGTTTCGGGCGTGCCGTTTTCAAGGAAGATGTCGGGCGCGTTCGGAACTTCGAGCGAGATGTCCTTGATATAGAGTTTTTCTATCGTGAAAACCGAGGTCTGTTCGGCCATGGGGGGATTCCTGTTCGTGTAAAAAGACGGTATTACGGGGTTTCGAGCGGGTCAGGCTCGCCCGACAGCAGGGGCTGCAAGCGCCCCGCGCGGTCGAAGTCGATGAGTTCTTCGCACCCGCCGATATAGCGGCCGCCGATGAAGATCTGCGGGACGGTGCGGCGCGAGGTTTTTTCCGTCATCTCGTCGCGAAGGTCGGGGTCGAGGTCGATGCGGAGTTTTTTTATTTCGTTCGCTCCGCGCGCGCGCAGAATCTTTTCGGCGCGGAGGCAGTAAGGGCAATGGACCGTCGTGTACATGACGATGTCGGGCTGCGCGCTCATCGCTTCGAACCTTTCTTGAGAAACAGGCCGTCGTCGGTCCAGGCGAGGATGCCGCCTTCGATATGGTGCGCGCGCGTGAAGCCCTTTTTCGCCAGCCTGAGACTCGTCTTCGACGCGTCCCCGCCGCGTTTGCAGACGAGGATCAGCGGCGACTCCTTGTGTTTTTCGAGGTCGTCGATGCGCGCGTCGAACTGGTCGAACGGAATGTTCCGCGAATCGGGGATGTGGCCTTCCGCGTACTCGCCGGGGCTGCGCAGGTCGATGATTTGCGCCGACTCGCGGTTGATCAGCAAGGTTGCCTGCGTCGGCGTCAGCGACAGTTTCTTTTCGGGGGCGAAAAAGGTGAAATAGAGAAGCGCCGCGCCGCTGGCGAGAGCCGGAAGGATGAGATAGAAATTTTGTCGAACGAATTCCAAAAGAGACTCCAAACCCATTGATGTTTTAAACCGCGCCGGACGGCATGGGAAGTCCCGCGACGCTTTTCGGCATTTTATTCCGCATTCAGTGTTCGGCAAAAAGCAAAACCCGCCTTTTTGCCGGGTTGGTGGGTTTGAAGGCGAGCAAAGCCCATTTTCAAACCCTGTCGTTTTTTCAAGCGCGCACGGTCAGGAAAAGGAATCGCGCGGCGCGAAAAAATCCGAGTAATTTCAGGAAGTTTCAAAATTGCCGCGCAAGCCGCCACCCAGCACAAAACAGGCTATTATAAAATAATCTTGAGAACCTTAGTGGATTGCCGAATTTTTCGAAAGGGCTTGTCTGGGTCGTCCGTGATTATGGGGGCGCTTGATTTCATTTCCAAACCGTCCGCGTCGGTGTCGCTCGGTCGTCTCGCCGCGTTCCGGCGCCCGATCTTCCTTTCGCGGATATTTTTGGGGCTTCTTTGTTGCGCGCTCGTTCTGACGACGACCGACTCTTCTTTCGCGGCCCGTCCGAGGCCGAAAAAACGCACCGCGTCGGCGCAGAGGCAGGCCGCCAAGGCGTCCGCGGAAAGACGAGCGCGCGAGCAGGCCAAGGCGCGGGAAAACGCCCGTGCGCAGGAGAAAATCAAGGCGCAGGTCGCGGGGACCGAGAGTAATCTGAAAGAATTGCGCGGGCAGATCAACACGCTCCGCAAGGAGATGGTCGCGACCGAGACACGGCGCGCGAGCGCTGCCGACCAGCTTAAGAGCATCGACCAGTCGATCTCGACGACGCAGCGCGAATTGCACGCGCTGGCGCGGCAGCGCGATACGATCCGAAAAAACCTCAAGGACATCGGCTTTCAGGAAAAATGGCTGGAAACGCGGCTCGCCGAGCAGCAGAACCGGCTCGAAAGTCTCGTTTTCCGGCAGTACGTGCAGGGCGACCCGTATTCCTTGCAAGTCATCCTCAACGGCGGCGACCCGAACCAGATGGCGCGCGACCTGTACTACCTGTCGCGGATCGGCGGCGCGCACCGCCTGATCCTCATGGAGATCGAGAACCTGATCCGCCAGAAGCAGGCGCTCGCCGAGACGACGCAAAAGCGCGCGTCCGAACTCGACGGCGTCGAAGCGCAGCGGAAGATGCAGCACGAAAAACTCCTCGCGCAGCAAACGCAGCGCAAAACGATGCTCGATAAAATATCGGCGCGCATCCAGGAGCAGCGGCGTGAGATCGGCAATCTCGAGCGCGACGAAAAACGCCTCTCGCAACTCGTCGAGCGCCTGGCGAAGATTCTTGCGGAGGACGCCGCGAAAAAAGCGCGCGCCGCGCCGACACGCCGGACGCCGCCCACGGAAGTCGCCAACGAGGCGACGCCCGAAGCGAGTTCCGAGAGCCGTTTCGCAAAGCTGAGAGGCAGCCTGCGTCTGCCGACGCGCGGCGTCGTCACGAACCGCTTCGGCGCGCCGCGCCAGGAAGGCAGTTCGTGGAAGGGCTTGTTCATCCGCGCCGCGTCGGGCAGCGAAGTCAAGAGTATCGCGAGCGGCCGCGTCGTTTTCGCCGACTGGATGCGCGGCTTCGGCAACCTGATGATCGTCGATCACGGAGACAATTACCTCTCGATTTACGGGAATAATGACGCCCTGCTGAAACAGGTCGGCGACGCAACGGACGGCGGCGACGTCATCGCGTCGGTCGGAAACAGCGGTGGCAACCCGGAATCGGGTTTATACTTTGAGATTCGCCACCGCGGACAACCCCTCGACCCACTCAAGTGGGCGAGCCTGAAATAGAGCGCGGCGGGACAAGGGTTTTTATGCTTCGGCGCGGCAAGGCGACGTCGACGTGATGGACGGCGGTTTGAAATCGAATGTGGAACTTTCGGACTGGTTTGGCGTTGTTTTTACATGGTTTGAAGGTGGGCTTTGCTCACCTTCAAACCCTGATCAACCCGGCAAAAAGTAGGGTTTTACTTTTTGACGAATACCTATTCTTTTGGAGTAAAAAGCGATGGGCAAGTGGAAACAGGCAAGCCTGATCTGCGCCGGCTTCTTGGGCGGCGTTCTGATCAGTCTGCATTTTTCGGCGATGGCCGAAAAAGAGGCGCGCAGCAATCTTCCCATCGAAGAGTTGCGGACCTTCGCCGAAGTTTTCGGCGCGATCAAGCAAGGCTACGTCGAGCCGATCGACGACAAGCAACTGATCACCCACGCGATCAGCGGGATGCTCTCGAACCTCGACCCGCATTCCGCCTACCTCGACAACGATTCCTTCAAGGAACTCCAGGTCGGAACGCGCGGTGAATTCGGCGGACTCGGAATCGAAGTCACGATGGAGGACGGTCTCGTCAAGGTCGTATCGCCGATCGAAGATACGCCGGCAGACCGCGCGGGCGTTCGCGCCGGCGACCTGATCTTCAAACTCGACGACACGATGGTCAAGGGACTGTCGCTTACCGACGCGGTCAAGCGGATGCGCGGCAAACCGAAAACGGACATCCGGATTTCGATTCTGCGCAAGGGCGAAAACCGACCGATCGAAATCACGCTGACGCGCGAAGTCATCAAGGTGCAGAGCGTCAAATCGAGAGTCCTCGAAAAAGGCTACGGCTATCTGCGCGTCGCGTCGTTTCAGGAAAATACAGCGTCTTCCGTCGTCAAGCACTTGAACGACCTCTACAAACCCGGCGCGCTCAACGGTCTCGTGCTCGACCTTCGCAACGACCCCGGCGGATTGCTGCACTCCGCCGTCGGCGTTTCCGCAGCCTTCCTGCCGCCGAACATCAAGGTCACCTCGACCGACGGGCGCGTCCCGGACGCAAAGCACACGTATTACACCCTGCCGGAAGACTATCTGCGCAGCCGCCGCGAGGAGGATTTCGTCAAGCTGCTTCCTCCCGACGCCTTCAAGGTGCCGATCGTCGTCCTGATCAACGGCGGCTCGGCGTCGGCGTCCGAGATCGTCGCCGGCGCGCTCCAGGACCACAAGCGCGCGGTCATCATGGGAACCGCGAGTTTCGGCAAGGGTTCCGTCCAGACGGTCGTCCCGCTGCCGGGAAACACCGCGATCAAGCTGACGACGGCGCGCTACTTCACGCCTTCGGGGCGTTCGATCCAGGCCAAGGGAATCGAGCCCGACATCGTCGTCGAAGAATCGCTGAACGGCACGTCGGCGTCGCGCCTGCGCGAATCCGACCTTGACCACCACCTCGGCAACGACAAGGATTCGGGTTTGCAGCCCGCGCAACCGCGCTCGCCGACCAAGGCGAAGAACGAACCCGCCGCCGCGCCCGAGGCGCCCGAAGCGAAAAAGGATTATCAGCTCGACCAGGCGCTCAATCTTTTGAAGGGATTGCAGATCGTAAGGAGCGGGACTCTGAAGACAGAGGACAGATGACAGAGGACAGAGCGCTCGCTACGCTCGCTTTGTAGTCTGTTTTCAGTATTCAGCAAAACCCCTCCCCATCCCTCCCCTTGTCAGGGGAGGGAGCCACGAATCTCCCTCCCTGAATCAAGGATCGGATATCGGGTATCAAAGTTCAGATGAAAACCGATCGGTGTTTCAAAGTCCTTTTTCCGGCGGCGAAGCCGCCGGTTGCTGATCTGATTCCTGACATCTGATTCCTGATCCCTGAGGCCGAAGGCCGTTCTGTCTTCAGTCCTCTGTCTTCAGTCCTCTGATCAGCTCCAGAAGTTCGTCTTCCTGGAAGGGTTTGCCGAGGAAGTGGTTCACGCCGATTTCAAACGCGTAATTGCGGTGCTTGTCCGCCGTGCGCGAGGTGATCACGATGATCGGGATGTCTTTTGTGCGTTCGGACGCGCGGACCGCGCGCGTGAGTTCGAAGCCGTCCATGCGCGGCATTTCGATGTCGACGAGCATGAGGTCGGGGACGCGGTCGCGCAGAAGTTCGAGCGCTTCGACACCGTCGCGCGCGAGGATCGTCTGGTAGCCGTTGCGCGAGAGCAGGCGGTTGGCGATCTTGCGTATCGTCAAGGAGTCGTCGACGACCATGATCGTCGAGGGGCCGCGGCGCGGCGCGGTTTCTTCCACGGGGGTGCGCTCGTCGGGCGCACCGACGAGCGGCTTACCCAAGGCAAGCGCGATCGGGTTGAGGATCAGGACGACCTGACCGCTCGCCAGAACCGTCGCGCTGTCGAGTCCGACGACCCGCGAGAGCTGCGGACCGAGATTTTTGACGATGATCTCGCGGCTGCCGACGACTTCGTCGACTTCGAGCGCGATGCGATCCTTCCCGCTGCGTAAAAGAAGCGCCCGGTACGGCGGTCGCCTTTCGGGTCGGGCGCGCGCCTCGCCGAGAAGGCGCGGCAGGTAGTGGCAGGGGTAGCGGTTCCCCATCCATTCGAGCGCGCCGACTTCGTCGAGACGCGCCAGGTCTTCTTCTTTGAGTTCGACGACTTGTTCGACCATCGGGGACGGCGTCGCGTAATTTTTCTTG
This sequence comes from Accumulibacter sp., assembly GCA_031266435.1. GTDB lineage: Bacteria > Pseudomonadota > Gammaproteobacteria > Burkholderiales > Rhodocyclaceae > Propionivibrio. The sequence goes on along the minus strand of JAISAZ010000085.1, from coordinate 2,284 downwards.
CCGACGCGCAGGAGGAGGATTTGGCTGACCGCCATCGTCAGGGGAAGGTATATCCTGAATTCCGTGCCCTTCCCGCTTTTCGAGACGGTCTCGATTCGTCCGCCGAGGGTCGACACTTCGGTTTTGACGACATCCATCCCGACGCCGCGCCCCGCGATTTGCGAAACCTCCGAAGCCGTCGTGAAACCCGGCATGAAAATCAGGCTGGCGAGCCTCGCTTCGTCGGCGCTTTCTTCCGGTTTCAAGAGGCCGGCTTCGAGCGCGCGCGCCCGGATGCGCCTGAAGTCGAGACCGGCGCCGTCGTCCGAAAAACACAGGACGATCTCGTTGCTTTCCTGCTTCAGGCTCAAGGAGATTTCGCCGATTTCGGGCTTGGAACGCGCGGCGCGCGTTTCCCTGTCTTCGATGCCGTGCGCGATCGCGTTGCGAAGCAGGTGTTCGAGCGGCGGGATCATCCGGTCGAGGACGCTCCGGTCGAGTTCGACGTGTTCGCCGCGAATTTCGAGATTGACGCGCTTGCCGAGTTCCTTGGAAACCTGCCGGACGATTCGGTAGAGACGATCCTTGATCGTCCCGAAAGGCAGCATGCGGATCGTCATCAAGTCCCACTGTATTTCCTTGTTCAGCCGCGACTGGACGAGAAGCGCCGAGTGAACGCTGTCGAGGTTCTTGAGGAGGTTTTGCTGGACATTGCCGACATCGTTGACCGATTCCGCCATCATCCGCGTCAGTTCCTGAAAGCGCGTAAACCGGTCGAATTCGAGCGGGTCGAATTCTCCGTGCGCCGTGGCGGCCTGCGCCGTATGCGACTGCATCCGCGATTCCGCCTGGATGTGGATGTCGCGGAGGTAGCGACGCAGCCGCGTGACGTTCTCGGTCAGGTCGATCAGCGAATCCTTGAAGCCGCGCATTTCGACTTCGATCTGCGCGCGCGCGATCGAGAGTTCGCCGGCTTCGCCGACGAGGCGGTCGACGAGCGCGGCGCGAACGCGCAACATCGCCTGACGCGGCGCGAGTTCGACTTCGGCTTCGGCGGCTTCGAGCAGGGTTTTGGCGGCTTCGGGCGGCATGAGCGCCGGCGTATCGTCGGGGGCTTTTTCGGCCTCCGGGAGAACGATACGCGGCGCTTCGACGACACCGCACGTCTGGAGGTTTTCGACCGTTCTCAGAATGCCGTCCAGAACGTCGCCGATCTCTTCGATTTCGCTGACTTTGTTTACGCTCCCGGCGGACCCCCCCTGCGCGTGAAGCGTTTTTTCGACCCAGGATTCGAGGATGTGCGTGACTTGCCCCAAGTTCATCGCGCCGACCATGCGCGCGCCGCCCTTGAGGGTATGCAGAAGGCGCGCGAGCGTGCGCGCGGCGTCCTTCCCCGACGGGTTGTCGCGCCAGAGGCGCAGTTGCGCGGCGATTTCCGTCGTGAGATCCGCCGCCTCTTCGAGAAAGATCGGCAGCAACTGTTCGTCGATCTCGTCGGCGAGCGGCGCGGCGGCGGACAACTGCGCGGAAAGCGTCTGCACCTCGACCGGCGCTTGGGTTTCGGCGTGCGCTTCAGGCTCCGCGCGCGTCCCGGATTCGGCGTTTTCCCCGGAGGGGCGCGCCGGGTAGAGCGCGTCGAGCGCTTCGATCAGGTCCTGCGGCGGGGCGACTTCGCGGCGCTCGTCGAAAAGCATCTGCTCGATCTCGTCGACCGCCTGACGGATGACGCCGATCGCCTCCAGGCTGCCGCGCCGCCCGGAATCCCCGCGCCGCACAAGGGCGTCCTGCAGCGCGCGCGCGAGGGCGCTCAGCGCTTTCATGCCGACGGAGGCTGAAATCCCTGCCAGGGTATGCGCCGCGCGGTACATTTCTTCGGGCGTTTGCAGTTCCTCGTCCTGCTCAAGCGCGCGCAGCCCCTTCGACAGGGCTTCGAGGTGCGCGGCGGATTCCTGATGGAAAATCGCGCGAAGCTCGGGCGAAATTTCCGGGACGCTCGCGCGCGACTCCGGTGCGGCGTCTCCGACAAGGGATGCCTCTTGCGGCGCGCCGGGGACTTCGTCGCTTTCTTCGGAATCTCTCAAGGCACGCGCGCGCACACACACGTCGGAAGCGTCGGAAATGTTGGAAGCGTCAGGAAGCTCCGGCAACGCGCCGGTCAGGTGGTCGACCCACGCCGAAAGAACGGCGCGCGCGGCTTCGATCAGGTCGAGAACGCCCGGCGTCGCGTCGAGTTCCTTGCGCAGCCAGACGTTGAGCGTTTGCTCGACCGCCCACGCCGTCTCGCCGAAATCCTTCAGGCCGACCA
>JAISAZ010000076.1 GCA_031266435.1 Accumulibacter sp. | reverse complement strand
TCTTCTTGCAAGGTCATGATCATCTCCTAATGATCCCGCCTTACAGCTCTTCTTTCAGACTCCCCTCACGTCGGAATCAGTCAATTCCTTCAGACTCACCTCATATTGGACTAGACTCTTCCTGTCAATGAAACGATGAAAGCCTTTATCATAGCAGTTTCAGGCTCGATTCATGGATGGACGTATGGAACCGACGTTGGCGCCGCCGCCGATCTCGAAAACGAAGCGCAAGCGCGCGATGGAGCAGCTCCAGTCGCTCGGCGAGGAACTCGTCGATCTGGCGAAATCGGCGGACGCGCTCTCGTCGATTCCCGGCCTCCCCGAAAACCTGCGCGCAGCGCTCGTTGACGCGCGGCGGATGACGCGCCGCGACGAGGCGCGGCGTCGGCAGATGCAGTATATCGGGCGCCTGATGCGCGGCGTCGACGCCGACCCCGTCCGCGCCGCGCTGGCGAAACTCCAGGGGGACTCCGTACAGGAAACGGCGCGCTTGCATCGTCTGGAAGAATGGCGGCGTCGGCTGATCGACGACGAAAAAGCGATCGACGAGATCGCGGCGCGCTTTCCTTCGGCGGACTTCAAAAGGCTGCGTTCGCTGCGTCGCGCGGCGATCAAGGAGCGCGAGCAGGGAAAGAGACCGAAAAACTTCCGCGAGATTTTCCAGTTGCTCAAGGAGATTGAACAAGATGAACAAGAAATTGAGCAAAAAAATGAACAGGGCGCTACACGGAGCGTCGGGCGCGACGAGGATGAGGAGGCGTCCGGCGAGGGCGCTTAAGCGTTGATTTCCCTTCCAAATCGCCACTGAGGCAGCGCGCGGCGATTTGGGATAGAATTGTCGGAAATAGAAATATCGTGCCTGAAGTCTTCGCGTCGGCCTTCGACAAAAAGCCGACGGCACTGCCGGACGCCTTGACTGCGGGCGTTCGGTGTCTGGGAGCGGTAGGCGTTTTTGAACGTCCCGCTTGAAACAATTCACCGTAAGGAGTGTTCGCCATGAAAATTCGTCACTTTGCCTGCGTCCTCGGTCTGTCGATCGGTTTTTGCGCCGTCGCCCAAGCCCAGCAGGGGACCCTGGACAAAATTCGCGCCGGCGGCGCCATCACGCTCGGCCACCGCGACTCGTCGATTCCGTTCTCTTATCTGGACGGCGATCAAAAACCCGTCGGGTACGCGATGGATCTGTGCCTGAAAATCGTCGACGCGGTGAAAGAAGAACTGAAAATGCCGAACCTGAAGGTCAATTTTCAACCCATCACGCCGGCGACGCGGATTCCTCTGCTCGCCAACGGGACGATAGACCTCGAATGCGGCGCGACGACGAATACCGCAGACCGCCAGAAGCAGATCACTTTCACGGTCACGCACTACGTCGCGGCGAACCGCTTCGTCTCAAAAAAGGCGAACAATCTGAATACCCTCGAAGACCTCAAGGGAAAGACGATCGTTTCCACTTCGGGGACGACCAACGTGAAGCAGGCGAACGAGTTGAACACGGAGCGCAAGCTCGGAATGAGAATTCTGAACGCGAAAGACCACGCCGAAGCCTTTCTGATGGTCGACACGGGGCGCGCGCTCGCTTTCGTGATGGACGACATTCAACTGGCGGGCTTCGTCGCAAATCACGCGAATCCATCGCTTTTCACGATTTCGCCCGATGCGCTTTCGGTCGAGCCTTTCGGCATCATGCTCCGCAGGGACGACCCGGCGTTCAAGAAGGTCGTCGACGGTGCGATGACCAAGCTCTTCAAGAGCGGCGACCTGACGGCCATCTACGACAAATGGTTCATGAAGCCGATCCCGCCGCGCAACATCGTCATGAACATCCCGATGAGCGACGCGATGAAGCGCGTCGTGGCAAATCCGACCGATTCACCCGATCCAAACGTTTATAAATAGGGGGGGCGGAAGTGCCCGGACGCCGTCCGGGCACTGTGTTCCATTTCCGGCTCATCCTTGGTCGACTCGCCTTGCCGTACACCCTGTACTGTGAAGCGGCTCGGCATCAAAGCATGAGTGAACTGGAAAAGGAATGAGGAGCGCCGCCGCGATTTGCGCGGCGCATCGAGCGTCAGGGCTTCGATCGGGGATACATGAATTACAACTGGAATTGGGGAATCTTTCTGGAGGCTTCTCCAGACGGGACGGGGAGCTATCTTTATACGCTCTTTCTCGGCACGCGCTGGACCATCGCCGTGAGCCTGACGGCGTGGGTCGCCGCGCTCGTCATGGGCGGCGTCGTCGGGACGCTCACGACGCTCCCGCGCAGGGGCTGGGCGATGCTGGGCGACGCGTACATTGAATTCTTTCGGAATATTCCGCTACTCGTCCAGATGTTCCTCTGGTTTTTCGTCGTCCCCGAAATCGTTCCCGAAGTGATCGGAACGTGGATGAAGCAGACGCCGAATTCCTCGTTCTGGACGGCGGTCGTCGCGCTTGCGTTCTTCACATCGACGCGGGTCGCCGTGCAGTTCCGCGCGGGAATCCTCTCGCAGGCGCGCGGACAGATGATGGCAGCACAGGCGCTGGGGATGAATATGACACAGAGCTATTGCTATGTCATTCTTCCGATGGCTTTCCGCATCATCCTTCCGCCGCTTACGTCGGAATTCATGAACATCCTGAAAAACAGCTCGGTCGCCATGGCGGTCGGCCTGATGGAACTGACGGCGCAAACGCGGGCGATGCAGGAATTCAGCTTTCAGGTTTTCGAGGCTTTCACGGTCTCGACGATCATCTACATCGTCATCAACATGGTCATCGTGTTCGGGATGCGGCGGCTCGAACGCTGGCTCGCCGTTCCGGGGTTTTCGATCGACCGCGCGTCGGAAGCGGACCTGCGGGGGGGGGCCTGAATGTTCGGCAACTTCGATTTCCAGGCGATCGTTCGCGGGTGGCACGCGCTGATTTTCGAGGGTCTCGCGTTTACGCTCGAAGTGACGTTTCTGGCGATGATCGGCGGAACGATCTTGGGAACGGTGTTCGCGATGATGCGCCTTTCTTCGACCAAGCCCCTCGCGTGGTTCGCGGGCGCGTACGTCAATCTCCTGCGCTCCGTTCCGCTCGTCATGGTGATTTTCTGGTTTTACTTCATGGCGCCTTACATCGGCGCGTGGATCATCGGCGCCGAACGTCCGGTTCAGGTCGGCGCTTTCGCCTCGGCGCTCATCACCTTCATACTCTTCGAAGCCTGCTACTACTGTGAAATCATGCGCGCCGGGATCCAGAGCATTCCGGCGGGTCAGGCGAACGCCGGGTACGCGCTCGGCTTTTCCTACTGGCAGCTCATGCGCCTCGTGATCCTTCCGCAGGCTTTCCGGAACATGCTTCCGGTCCTCCTGACGCAGACGATCGTCCTTTTTCAGGACGTTTCCCTGGTGTATATCATTTCGCTCCCGGATTTCGTGACGATCGCGTCGAAAATCGCGCAGCGCGACAACCGCCTCGTCGAAATGTATCTCTTTGTGGCCGTGGTCTATTTCGCCCTCTGTCTCGCGCTTTCGTACGTCGTAAGACGGCTCCGCGCGCGCCTGACGATCATTCGCTGAAAATGGAAAGCTCGATGGAAAAAGATGAAAAAACCGGCGAAAAGGCACCGCCGATGATTCTGCTCGACAAGGTCGGCAAGTTTTACGGGAATTTCAGAGTGCTCTCCGAATGCAGCACACAGGTCGCCAAGGGCGAAGTCGTCGTCGTTTGCGGGCCCTCGGGTTCGGGAAAATCGACCCTGATCAAGTGCGTCAACGGCTTGGAGCCTTTTCAGGAGGGCGAGATTCTCGTCAACGGCGTTTCGGTCGGCGCGGCTTCGACGGATCTGCCGAAGCTGCGCTCGCACGTCGGGATGGTCTTCCAGAATTTCGAGCTTTTCCCGCATATGACGATCCTCGAAAATCTCACGATCGCGCAGACCAAAGTCATAAAGCGTGACAAGGCCGAGGCCGAACAGCGCGCCGCCGAGCTTTTGCACCGCGTCGGGCTGCATATCCACGCGACGCGCTACCCCGGACAATTGTCCGGCGGCCAGCAGCAGCGCGTCGCGATCGCGCGCGCGCTGGCGATGGACCCGATCTGCATGCTTTTCGACGAGCCGACTTCGGCGCTCGACCCCGAAATGATCAGCGAGGTGCTCGACGTGATGACCGAACTCGCGCAGGACGGCATGACGATGATGTGCGTGACGCACGAAATGGGCTTCGCAAAGCGCGTCGCGCACCGGGTGGCGTTCATCGACCAAGGGCAAATCGTCGAAGACGTGAGCAAGGATGAATTCTTCGACCATCCGCGTTCGGAACGCGCCGCACAATTCCTCTCCAGAATATTGCATCACTGAAAAAACGCTCGGAGCGGGACGCGGGGCACGCGCGGAGAAAAGCGCGGGAAGATGTTGCAAACCGGGAAAAAGCGGCGTGCGGCGGGGCTATAATACCCGCCGACGACGCGCCAGGCCGAGCGCGTCGACACCTCGAAGGGGAATCAAAGGGAGTCAAAAAGAATCGAACGGAGCCAAACAGTTCGAAAGACGAAAATGACAATGCCGAGTTCCGAAACACCGCATTTCAACGAAAAAACCGCTGTCGGATGTCCTCGTCCCGCGCATTTTTTCCGCTTGTTCTGGCTCTTGCCGATTCTTTTTGCTGCGCCGGTGCGTTCCGCCGACCTGATGCAGGTCTACCGCGAGGCGCTCGTCAACGACCCGCAGTACGCGGCGGCGCGGGCGGTCGCCGAGGCGGGGCGTGAAAAACTCCCGCAGGGGCTCGCCGGACTGCTCCCGACGATCGGCCTTGCCGGCACGGTCTCGTCGAACGACAACTATTATCGCGTCGACCGCGCTCCTCAAACGAACAGCAACTTCGGCGCGCACACCTATACCGTCACGCTGAGCCAGCCGCTCTTCCGCTGGCAGAACTTCATCCAGTACGCGCAGGCGAAATACCAGGTCGCGCAATCGGAAGCGGTTTTCGCGCAGGCATCGCAGGACCTGATCCTGCGCGTCGCGCAGGCTTACTTCGACGTGCTCAACGCGCAAGAGAATTTGAAGGCCATACGCACCAACAAGGAAGCGATCGCGCACCAACTCGAACAGGCCAAGAAAAACTTCGAGGCCGGCATCGTGACCGTCACCGATTCGCAGGAAGCGCAGTCGCGCTTCGACCTCGCGGTCGCGCAGGAACTCGCCGCCGAAAACGACCTCGACGTGAAGCGCTACGCGCTCCGGACGATCGTCGGCAAGGAGATGGGCGAACTCAACCGTCTGAAGTCTTCCGCCGTCCTGAATCCTCCGCAGCCGGCGCGCATGGACTCCTGGGTCGACGCCGCCCGAACCGACAGCTACCTCGTGCAGGCGCAGCAGGCGGCCTACGAAGCCGCCGACAGGGAAGTTGAGCGAATCCGCGCCGGACACTACCCGACGGTCGACGTCGTCGGCAGCTACGGGCGCGCGCGGTCCTACGCCGGTATTTCGGCGGCCAATCTTCTGGAGTCGGAGATCGGCAACATCGGCGTGCAGATCAATATCCCGATCTTCCAGGGCGGCTACGTCAATTCCAAAACGCGCGAAGCCTTCGCCGCGCGTACGGCATCAAACGCCGCGCTCGAAGGCGCGAGGCGCGCCGCGGAACTCGACGCGCGTCAATCCTTCCTCGGCGTCGTCAACGGGCTGGCGCAGGTACGCGCGCTTCGCGCGGCGTTGAAGTCGAGCGCGAAGGCGCTGGAGTCGAACAAGCTCGCGTACGAAATCGGCGTGCGGATCAATATCGACGTGCTCAACGCCGAAAATCAGGTCTATATGGCGCGGCGCGACCTCAACAAGCTCAGTTTCGACGCGCTGCTCGCGCAGCTCAAGCTGAAAGCCTCGGTCGGCGCGCTCGGCGAGGAGGATTTGGAGCGGATTAACCGTCTTTTCGAAGCACCCTGATTTATTCCTTTTCCAGTTCGCCCCTACCATTGTCGACTTCGCCTTGCCGTACTACCTGTACTGTCTTCGGCTCGTCTTCTCGGTATGAACGAACTGGAAAAGGAATGAGGCGTCAGGAATCAGGAAACAGGAATCAGATCAGTTAGCGGCGGCTTCGCCGCCGGAGAAAAACAACGAAAACCCGATCGGGTGATCAAAGATTCTTCTCCGACCGAAGGTCGCATGAATTCTCTGTCTCCCGACATCTGTCTCCTGTCTCCTGATTCCTGATTAGTTCGACGGTCTTTTCCGTCGCGCCACGGTGTTCGCGGGCAAAGAGCGCGGAAGCCTCACGCATTGCGGAGAGTGCCGCGTCGTCGTCGAGCAGGCGCAGGGCCTCGCGCGCGGCGTCGTCGGCGTCGGAGACGCGCCGCGCGGCGCCACGCACGACCGCGTCCTCGGCGGCCTGCGCGAAATTGAAGGTGTGCGTGCCGACGAGCGTCGGGCACGCGCACGCGGCGGCTTCGATCAGGTTTTGTCCGCCGAACGGCAGGAGCGTTCCGCCTATCAACGCAATATCGGCGGCGGTATAGTACGCAGGCATTTCTCCCATGCTGTCGCCGAGCCAGACGCGCGTTTTCGCGTCGGGAAATTCGCCCTTGCCGCGTCGGCAAAAGCGCAGATTCCGCGCTTCGATCATTGCTGCAACTTCGTCGAAGCGCTGCGGGTGCCTCGGAACGAGAACGAGCAGGATCGGAGGGTCAATCGCTTCGATCGCGCTAGTCCGCGCGAAGGCGTCGAGGATGAGCGCTTCTTCGCCTTCGCGCGTGCTCGCCGCGAGCCAGACGCGGCGATCCCCCAGCGCTTTGCGCCATTCGCCTCCCAGCCGCTGTTTTTCGGGCGAGGGCGTCACGTCGAACTTCAGGTTGCCGAAAACATGTACGCGGCGCGCGCCGATTTCTTCGAGGCGCTTCGCATCCGCCGCAGTTTGCGCCGCGATGACGAGCGAGGCGGTCGCGGGTTCGATCAGCGACGAAAAGCGTCGGTAGCCGGTTTTCGACCGCTCGGACAACCTGGCGTTGGCGAGGAGCATCGGGACGGCGTTTCTTTTCGCCGACGCGATCAAATTGGGCCAGATTTCGGTTTCCATCAGTACGCCGCAGACCGGCGCAAAGTGCGAAAAAAAGCGGCGGCACGCGCCCGGAAGGTCGTAGGGCAAATAGGCCTGCGTCAGGCGCGGCCCGTAACGGGTGATGAGTTCTTCCCCGGTGTCGCGTCCCGTCGGCGTCGTGTGCGTCATCAGTACCGAATGTTCTGGAAAGCCGTCGAGGAGGGCGCGGATCAGCGGTTCCGCCGCGCGCGTTTCGCCGACGGAAACGGCGTGCAGCCAGAAAAGTTTTTGCGGAACGGTGCCCGGGTAAAAGCCGTAACGCTCGCCGATGTGGTGCAAATACGCGGGTTGCTTCCGCGCGCGCCACAGCAGGCGTAGCCAGATGAGGGGCTGAGCGAGGATGAGAACGAGCGAATAGATCAGGCGCGCCATACAGGGTCTTCGAGCAGGGCTTGGCGCGCGGCGGTCAAAATGTCTTCGACGGTCGGCGCATGGCCGCGTACGCCGAGGTTTCGGTGGAATCCCGCGCCGATGATGCCCGTCAATGCCGGGTCGGACGCGATGAAGACCGCGATCGCGGGGACGCGCAACGCCGCCGCGAGATGGACGAGGCCGGTATCGACGCCGACGGCGAGCCGCGCGCGCTTTAACAGGCCGGCGAGTTCGGAAAGCGTGAGAGGAGGCGCAACGCGCGCGCGCGGAACCCGGCACGCAATGCGTTCGGCGCGTGTCCTTTCTCGCGGCGTTCCTGCGGGAAAGACCGGCGTCAGCGCTTCTCCGCCGCATTCTCCGTCGGCGAGCGCGCGGGCGACCGCGACCCAGGAAGATTCGTCCAGAAGTTTTTCGTCGCGGCTGCTCGCGGTGAATAAAACGCAGGTCGGCGCGTCGTCGGCGCAATCGACGCCGCCGTTCGGCGCGACGATCCCGTAGTCGAGCGGCAAGTCGAGCGGATGACCGAAAGCGGCGGACGCGAGCCAGCGGTTGCGTGTCACGGCGTGCGCGTTCGGCGGGATGACGAAGGTCTCGTCGTAAAAACGCGCCGCAAGCGCTTCGCGCGCGACTTCGGCGGCGTATCCGAAACGGCGTCCGCGCGCCAGTCGCGCGATCGCGGCGCTCTTGATCAGTCCCTGCGTATCGAGAATCGCATCGTAGTCCCGCGACTGGAGGCGCCGTTTGAAAGCGCCGATTTCGCGCCACGTCACAGGCGAAAGGAAGGTTTTGCGCCACCGGCGCACGGCGACGGGGATCACGTCGGCGACCGCGGGATGGAGGCGCGGGATGTCGGCGAAGTTTTCTTCGACGCACCAGTCGATTTCGGCGTCGGGGAACGCGCGGCGCAGATCGCTTGCGACCGGCAGGTTGTGGATCACGTCGCCCAGCGAGGAAGTTTTGATCAGCAAGATGCGCATCGAGGAATAAGGACGGCGGTCAGAATGTAAAATACCGGGGAAACGAAAAACGCCCTGTGGGAGAGTGGGAATGAGTGGGAATTATAGAAGGAAGCGCTGCCCTGCGGGTTTCGATTTGTACGAGAGGATGCGATGATTCTTGTTACCGGCGGCGCGGGCTTCATCGGCGCGAATTTCATACTCGACTGGCTCGCCGTAAACGACGAGCCTGTACTGAATCTCGACAAGCTGACCTACGCGGGCAATCTCGAAAACCTCGCCGCGCTGACCGACGAGGCGCGTTACGCCTTCGTCCGGGGCGACATCGGCGACCGGGCGCGCGTTACCGCGCTACTGACGCGCCATCGACCGCGCGCCGTCGTCAATTTCGCGGCGGAGAGCCACGTCGACCGCTCGATTCACGCCCCCGACGACTTCATTCAAACCAATATCGTCGGTACCTTCTCCTTGCTGGAGAGTGTGCGCGCTTACTTCTCCGCGCTCGACACCGCCGAAAAAGCCGCGTTCCGCTTCCTGCACGTTTCGACCGACGAAGTCTTCGGGTCGCTCGAAAATGGCGACGCGCCGTTTGCGGAGACGCACCGCACCGCGCCGAACAGCCCGTATTCCGCGTCGAAGGCCGCCTCGGATCATTTGGTGCGTGCCTACTTTCATACCTACGGCGTCCCGGTGCTGACGACGAACTGTTCGAACAATTACGGCGCTTTCCAGTTTCCCGAAAAGCTGATCCCGCTCGTCATCGTCAACGCGCTCGCCGGAAAGACCCTGCCGGTCTATGGCGACGGGCGGCAGATCCGCGACTGGCTGTATGTGGGCGATCACTGCGCAGCGATCCGACGCGTTCTCGAAGCGGGCGTTCCCGGAGAGACGTACAACGTCGGCGGGTGGAACGAGTGCGCGAACATCGACCTCGTGCGCGCCGTCTGCGAGCGGCTCGACGCGGCCCGCCCGCGTTCCGATAAGCGCCCCTATAGTGAGCGCATCGTCCACGTCGCCGACCGACCGGGGCACGACCGGCGTTACGCGATCGACGCGCGCAAAATCGAAAGCACGCTCGGATGGCGCCCCGCCGAGACGCTTTCGACGGGACTCGAAAAAACGATCCGCTGGTATCTCGATAATCCTGATTGGATACTTCGTGTACAATCCGGCGCGTACCGGGACTGGATCGAAAAAAATTACGGCTCGGCATCAAAGCATGAATGAACTGGAAAAGGAATGAGAATCCTGCTTTTCGGAAAAAACGGCCAACTGGGTTGGGAGTTGCAGCGCAGTCTTGCGCCGCTTGGCGAGATCGTCGCGCTCGACCGGAAAGGGAGCGGCAGTCTCCACGGCGATCTCACCGACCGCTTCGGGCTGATCAACACGATCCACCAGTTGAAGCCCGATGTCATCGTCAACGCGGCGGCCTATACCGACGTCGACAAGGCGGAATCCGATCCAGTGTCGGCGGAAAAGATCAACGTCGAAGCGCCCCGCGTGATGGCGACGACCGCCGAGCGCATCGGTGCGTGGCTCGTCCATTACTCGACGGACTACGTTTTCGACGGCGGCGGCGAGACACCGTGGAAGGAAACCGACCCGACCGGTCCCCTGAACGTATACGGCGCGACGAAGCTCGAAGGCGAGCGGATGGTCGTTTCGCGCTGTACGCGGCACCTCGTTTTTCGGTCGAGCTGGATTTACGCCGCGCGCGGAAAAAATTTCGTGAAGACCATGCTCGACCTTGCGGGCAAGCGCGACACGCTCCGCGTGATTTCCGACCAGACGGGCGCGCCGACCGGCGCGGAGCTGATCGCCGACGTGACGGCGCACGCTCTTCGCGCCGCGATCGCGCGCCCTGAAACCGCCGGCTTGTATCATCTGACGGCGTCGGGCGAAACGAACTGGCACGCGTACGCGGTTTTTGCCGTCGAATGCGCGCGCCGCATGGGGAAGACGCTTTCGGTCAAACCCGGCGCGGTCGAGGCGATCACCTCGAGCGAGTACGCGTCGTCGCCGGCGAAACGCCCCGCCAATTCGCGCCTCGACACGCGGAAGCTGCGCGAGACTTTCGGCCTGAAACTTCCCGACTGGCGCGTCGGCGTCGAACGGATGATTTCGGAAATCCTCAACGAATCCGGAGGAAGCGCGCATGTTGGGAAGTGAGCGCAAAGGCATCATCCTCGCCGGGGGGTCGGGCACCCGCCTTTACCCGACGACGCAGGTCGTATCCAAGCAGCTTTTGCCGATTTTCGACAAGCCGATGGTCTATTATCCGCTGAGTACCCTGCTGCACGCGGGGATACGGAATATCCTCGTGATCTCGACGCCGCAGGATACGCCGCGCTTCGAGCAACTCCTTGGATCCGGCGAGCGCTGGGGGATCGACCTCGCTTACGCCGTCCAGCCCTCGCCGGGAGGTCTCGCGCAGGCTTTTCTGATCGGAGAATCGTTTATCGCTGGCGCGCCGTCGGCGCTTGTCCTGGGCGACAACATCTTTTACGGTCACAAACTCGAAGAAACCCTCAGAGACGCGACGCGGCAGACCGAAGGCGCGACGATCTTCGCCTACGCCGTCACCGACCCCGAACGCTACGGCGTCGTCGAGTTCGACGGTAACTGGCGCGCGCTCAGCCTCGAAGAAAAACCGTCGTCACCCAAGTCCCGCTACGCCGTCACCGGCCTCTATTTTTATGACGGAGACGTTTCGCGTCTGGCGAAAACGATTCGACCGTCGCCGCGCGGCGAACTTGAAATCACCGACCTCAACCGCCTTTACCTGAAAGAAGGGCGCCTTTGCGTCAAAGTGCTCGGCAGAGGCTACGCGTGGCTCGACACCGGGACGCACGAATCGATGCTCGAAGCCTCGCAGTTCATCCAGACGATAGAAAAACGTCAGGGGCTGAAAGTGGCGTCCCCCGAAGAGATCGCGTGGCGCAAAGGCTGGATCGACGACGCGCAACTCGAAAAACTCGCCGCTTCGCTGGAAAAATCGGGCTACGGAGCGTATTTGAAAGCCTTGCTCAACGACAGGATATCGCTATGAAGATCACCGCCTTGTCGATCCCCGACGTTTTGCTGATCGAACCTCAGGTCTTCGGCGACGACAGGGGCTTTTTCTACGAGAGTTTCAACGAACGCGATTTCGAGGCCGCGACCGGAATCGACAGTCGCTTCGTCCAGGACAACCATTCGCGGAGCGCGAAAAACGTCCTGCGCGGGCTGCACTGCCAATGCGCGCCGAAGGCGCAGGGCAAGATCGTCCGCGTTGCCGTCGGTGAAGTTTTCGACGTCGCCGTCGACGTCCGCAGAGCGTCGCCGACCTTCGGTCGCTGGGTGGGCGAGACCTTGTCAGCGGAGAACAAGCGGCAGCTCTGGATCCCCGCCGGGTTCGCGCACGGCTTTCTCGTCCTGAGCGAGGCCGCCGAATTCCTCTACAAGACGACCGAATACTACGCGCCGGAACTCGAGCGCGGAATCCGCTGGGACGACGCGTCGATCGGAATAGACTGGCCGCTCGACGGCCCGCCGTGCCTGTCGCGCAAGGATTCGGAAGCCGGGTCGCTGGACGACTTTCTAAAATCCCTCGAAACGACGAAGAGCGGATGAAAGCGCGGGATCTGGCTGAAAATTCCTCGGTTCGCTTCGGAACGAGCGGGCTTCGCGGCCTCGTGACGGACTTGTCCGATGCCGTGTGCTTCGCCTATACCGACGCCTTCCTGCGGACGGTTGGAATCTCGCTGGGGGGCTGTGTCGCGCTCGGCATGGACCTGCGTCCGAGCAGCCCGAACATCCTCGCCGCGTGCGCGGCAGCGATTCGCGCACAAGGTGCGCGCGTCGACTTTTGCGGGCGCCTCCCGACGCCGGCGCTCGCGTTTTATTCCGCGCAAAAGCGGATTCCGGCGATCATGGCGACCGGGAGCCATATCCCTTTCGACCGGAACGGACTCAAGTTTTACCGCGCCGAAGGCGAAATTTCCAAGGCCGACGAAGCGCGCATCGGGGAGACCGAAGTCGTCCTCCCCGAAACGATCGCGCCCGAAACCTTGGGCGCGCCGAACGCCGAGGCCTCGGATATCTACCGCGACCGTTATCTCTCGTTCTTTCCTGCGGAGGCGCTCGCGGGGATGCGGATCGGTTTTTACCAGCATTCGAGCGCCGCGCGCGACGTGCTGACCGAAATCCTCGAAGGACTCGGCGCGGAGGTGACGCCGCTCGACCGAAGCGACGCCTTCGTCCCGATCGACACCGAGGCCGTCAGCGCGGAGGACATCGCGCGCGCCAAAAAATGGGTGCGCGATGAGGGATTCGACGCGCTGATCTCGACCGACGGCGACGCCGACCGCCCGCTGCTCGCCGACGAGCGCGGCAACTGGCTGCGCGGCGACGCCGTCGGCGTGCTGTGCGCCGCCTTCCTCGAAGCCGACGCCGTCGCGACGACGATCAACTGCAACACGATGCTGGAGAAATGCCGCCGCTTTCCCTTCGTGCGCCGGACGCGGATCGGGTCGCCCTTCGTCATCGAGGCGATCGAAGCCTTCCGAAAGGAAGGTCGGCGCCGCATCGTCGGTTTCGAACCGAACGGCGGATTTCTGCTCGGGTCGGAATTTACGCGCGACGGGCGCGCTTTAAGCGCGCTGGCAACGCGCGACGCGGCGCTTCCGATCCTGTGCGTCCTCACGGCGGCAAAGCGCGCGGGCAAAGGGATTTCGAAACTCCTCGAAGCCTTCCCTCACCGCTTTACCGCGAGCGGGCGCCTGACCGAATGCCCGGTTGAAAAAAGCGCGGCCTTTCTCGCGTCTCTCGGCGCGGGAAGCCGGCCCCTGGATGCAATCGGAGCGCTCTTCGGAAATATTGGCAGCCGCCCGCTTTCGCGGGACGAGACCGACGGCCTGCGAATCGGCTTTGAAAACGGCGAAATCCTCCACCTGCGCCCTTCGGGCAACGCCCCCGAATTCCGGGTCTATGCCGAAGCCGACACCCCGGAACGCGCCGACGCGCTCGTTTGCGCCGCGCTCAATGCGATCGAAGAAAGGTATAGGTTGGGCTGAATGAAATGAAGCCCAACGTTCCGCAGGCGCGTTCAGGGATCAGGAATCAGAGGACAGGAGACAGAAAAGTTACCGGCGGCTTCGCCGCCGTGGAAGAGCGACAAAAACCCGATCGGGAACCCCTCCCCATCCCTCCCCTTGTCAGGGGAGGGAGTCACGAGTCTTCCCTCCCTGACAAGGGGAGGAGCCGGGGGTGGGTTTCAGGAGACAGATGCCAAGAGACGGGAGACAGATTATTTTCCGGCGCTTTGCGCCGCATATTTCTCTGTCTCCTGTCCTCTGTCTCCTGATTCCTGAAACCGGGGCCGCAGCCCCGGTTTTCCTTGGCTTACTTGAAGATGCCGAAGGGTTTGCCGAGCGGCAGGAAGGGCTTTCCGAAGAAGGTGTTCAGAACGACCGCCGACGCGCCGTAGAAGGAAAGCAGCGCCGTCGCCATTTCCGCGTACGCGCCGAGCATATGCGTCGTGTGCGGCGCGACGTCGAACGAGTTCAGCGTCAGCGCGAACAGCAGGGTATCGATCGCGCACATCGCAATGAAGATCAGCCGATTGACTTCCATCGCGCCGATCGTCATCATCACCGAAAAGATCAGATAGCCCAGAAAGGCGAAGCCGAGCTGGCGCGTGTCGCACGAGGCCGCGAGTTCCGGCCCGAAAACACCCATCTTCATCAACCACGCGCCCGCGAGTGCGTACCAGAAGAAGGCGTACGCGCCGAAAACGGTTCCGCCCCAGATGTTTTCATGGAGGAAATCGAAGATGCACGCGATGACCTGGGCCGTTGCGCCCAGAAAAATCGCGTAGACGATTACGAAAGACAAGCCGGTTGTGATTCCCAGTTTTTGCGACGCCGCGACGAACGTCACGATGCCGAGGCCGAAAAGCCCAAGGGCCGTCGGGTTGGCGACGCTGATTTTGACTTTTTGCGTTTCACCTTCGCTCATGGATATTTCTCCCGAAAAAGCCATCTTTGGAGCGCCGCGTGGGAATATCGGTTCCGGCAACGCGGCGTCTACGATGGCGGTTGATGACCGGAAGACGATCCGTTTGAGACGGCCGTCCGCCCGCTTTCCACTTTTTTGCCGAATGCTAACAGCCATGCCGCCGGAAGGCAAATTTCGATGCGTTCCGTTTCCGCTTTCTCCCCGGTCGGCTTCGCCTTGCGGCACGAGAAGACCTGTGAAGCGGCTCGGCATCCAGGCAGGAATGAACCGGAAAAGGAATAAAATAGATGGAAGCTCGTATTTTGTTCACCGCCATTGTCGCCGCTGCTCTCGGCATCGCTCAGACCCCGGCGGCGGTCGCGGCGGACGAATTGCGTAATCGGAGAGCATGATGACGCGCTTCTTCAAACATCGCGCGCCCGCGTCAAGGGCGCGGCAATGCGGAAAAACCGGCAAGGCGCGGCTTGTCTTGCGACTGTTGCCCATTTTCCTGATTCTGTCTTCCGCGCCCCCCGCCGCCGCGTATGAGAGCCTTCCTGTCCGTAACGGCGACGGCAATGTCGTCTTCCGTCTGGACCTTTTCGGCCGGGGGGAAACCTACTGGTATGATTCGGACGAGGGCGGCTTCCTGCACAGCGCCCGCGACTTTTCCGCGACGGAAGTCGGCGGTCTGCGCCGGGGTCTGGAATACTGGACCGACGTACTCAAGCCGGTCGGCGCGCCCTTCACACCGGTGATTGTACGGGCCGGCGTGATGCCGGATCAGGATTACAACGCGGCGGCGATTTTTTTCTCAAGCGCCGACGCGTGTTCAGAACCCGGATGTGGTCCGGGGGATACCTACGGCCGTGCTTATGAGGCACTGCATCGCGGGAAAGACCTTTCCCTTGAAGCTTCCGGCGTGCCGGACGACCCGCTCGTCGGCGCGCACATCCTGACGTATTACCACAATTATTCATGGGATACCCAAGCCGATTCCCAACTGCCGGAAACCAAGGGGTCCCTTACCCCGACTGTCGTTCACGAGATAGGGCACGCTTTGGGCATCGTCTACAACAATCCCCTGTTCTCAAGGCATCTTTACGGAACGGCGTACGACCCCGAAACCGGAACGCTGGGCACCCTGGTCTTTCAAGGCACTGAAGCGACAAAGGTATTCGGAGGGTATCTTCCGATGGCCCATTCCAGCGATCAGGAAGCGTCCCACTTCGGTCTGCGCAACGGCCTGATGACGCATGTCCAGATCGTCAATTACCCCATGCTCATGGAAGCTGAACTCGCGGCCGTGCAGGACATCGGCTACACCGTCGACCGACGCGGATTTTTCGGCCTGTCGATCTACGCCGACGCGCAGAGTGGCGGGGCAAGTCCTGTGGTTTCCAATTACGACGACTTTTATGCCAACCAGAACAATTTCCCCGTAGCCATTGAAAATCACCTCGGCTTTTTTCACAGCCGGGGACTGGACGCCGACGGCAATTGGCTCGGCTACGACACGAGCCGTCCCAACACCACCCCCTTCGGCGTCGGACTGCACCTCTACGGAAGCGGGTGGACGGTCACGCAGATGGCCGATTTGCTCGCCTGCGGCTCCGGTGGCGCGGGCGTGCGAATCGACGGTTTCGACAACACCGTGAACATCCCGGAAGGCGTAAGCGTCGCGGCAGACGGAGAACGCGGCACGGGGATTCTGGTTTCCTTCGGATCGGGGCACACCGTCAACAGTCAGGGGACGCTCCGCGCGACCGGGCCGCTGGGCATCGCCGCCCGCTTCGACATGGGCGC
>JAISAZ010000071.1 GCA_031266435.1 Accumulibacter sp. | reverse complement strand
AAGCGCAAGCCATGACAGGATCGGCATTATTTCCGCAAAAGCGGTGTCCACCATCCGCGCGTCGTCGATTCACGCGTATGCGGAATCGTTGGGCTTTGCTTCGCCGCAGCCCAACCTATACCACCGCTGGGCACGGCACGCCGTGCCCCTACAATCCATCTGTCTCCCGTCTCCCGTCTCCTGACTCCTGATGAATCACCTCAACCAGCCCTTTCGGCGGAAAAACCAGATCGGAAAGCCGACCGAGAACGCCATCAGCATCAAAGAGAAGGGGTAGCCGTATTCCCAATCGAGTTCGGGGAACCAGCCGCGGAAGTTCATCCCGTAAATACTCGCGATCAGCGTCGGCGGAAGCAGCGCGACCGACGCGACCGAGAATATCTTGATGACCTTGTTTTGGTTGATGTTGATGAAGCCGACGGTCGCATCCATCAGAAAATTGATTTTCCCGAACAGAAACGACGTGTGGCCGTCGAGCGATTCGATGTCTCGCATGATTTGCAGCGCGTCTTCGAGCTGTTCGGCGTTGAGAATCTTCCCGCGCGTCAGGAAGGAGACGGCGCGGCGCGTGTCGTGGACGTTTCGGCGGATGCGCCCGTTCAGGTCTTCTTCGCGCGCGATGTCGGCGAGGATTTTGGCGGCTTCGGCGTCGGTCAGTTCGGTTCCGAGGACGTGCCGGCTGACTTCGCCGAGTTCGGCGTAGATGTCTTCGAGCGTATCGGCGGAGTATTCGGCGTCGGCGGCGTAAAGGTCGAGCAGAACATCCTTGCCGTCGGTCACGTAGCCCGGCTGCGTTCGCGCGCGGAGGCGTTGCAGACGAAAGACCGGAAGTTCTTCGGTTCGCACGGTGAACAGAATGTCGCGGTGCAGGATCAGCGCGACCGGGACGTTTCGGGAATCCTCTTTCGAATCGAGCAAGAAATCCGAGTGGAGGTGGATTTCGCCGTTGTCTTCGACGTAAAAGCGCGCACTCGCTTCCAGGTCGGTCAGTGTGCTCGGATTCGGCAGCTCGATATTGAAGAACTCGCCGACCCAGGAACGGATTTCGGGCGTCGGCGCGACGAGGTCGACCCAGATCGGCTTGATCGTTTTCAGGTCCTCGGGCGTATTGATCGAAATCTGGCTCAAGCGGCCGTTGCGCAGCTCGAAGGCGCTGACGACCGTTTTTCTGTTGCGGAAGTGGCTGTCCCAGACGAGGCTCTGGCGCACTTCGTCGTCGAGGACGTCGAGCAGGGATTCGCCGCGGTCTTCTCTGACTTCGCTCCAGACGAGCAGGCGCTCTTCGGGGAGCAGCACCTCGATGATGCGCGCGACTTCGTCGGAAGGGATGCGGTTCAGCAGATCGCGGAGCGCGGCAAGGTTTTGCCGATATTCCAGATCGTCGAGCTGATACGGAGTTTCCCGGTCGAGAAACCCTCGGACGAGTTTGTGGTCGTCGATCAGCTTTTTGACGCTGAGCAGGTTGTTGTTTTCTTCACTCATGAATCTGCTTTCAACCTAGAAACCGCAGTTGAACGTGCTTGGGAGTGCTTTCCCGGAGTGTGCTGGCAAGGCGCGACGACGCGGCAGACTCATGTCTGCAAGGAGGAGCAACACCGCCAGCGCGCTGCGGGGCGGCGCTCCCAGGCACGTAACGGACTCTCCTAAGTGCGTGAGCGGTCAAAAAACCAGAGAAGATTGTCATCACCTGCCCTTCAATGGAAAAAATCAGTGGTCAACTGCGGTTTCTAGGTTCAAGTGGCGTGCATCGAGCAACCGGGAATTTTAGCACGCTGCCGGAGCATGAAGCCCCCCGAAAAGAGCCGGCGATCTTCTTTATTTTGACAACGGCGTGCGTCGAAGATTCAGGGAATCAGGAATCAGGGGATACGCGCCAGCGGCATCCGCGCCAGGACGACGACGCTCTTCCGGCGGAGGTCCTGCGCGTCCCGGTGGCGTTCGTAATACCGGGGGCGCGGAACCATCGCGGCGAGATAAGCCGCCTGAGCCGGAGAGAGGCGATTGGCACTCACGCCGAAGTAGTGGCGCGCTGCCGCCTCGGCGCCGAAGACGCCGTCGCCCCATTCGATGACGTTGATATAAACCTCGAAGATTCGCCGCTTCTCCCACGTCGACTCGATCATCAGCGTGATCAGCGCTTCCTGGATTTTGCGCAGCGGCGTTTTTTCGGGTGACAGGAAGAGGTTTTTTGCAAGCTGCTGCGTGATCGTCGAACCGCCCGCGACGACTCTTCCGCGCCGCGCGTTGACTTCGGCGGCGTGGCGTATGCCCTGCCAATCGAAGCCCTGGTGATAGAGGAATTTTCCGTCTTCCGAAGCGATCAGTGCGCGCTTGAGATGCACCGAAACGGCGCTGTACGCGACCCAGTTCTTCTTCAGCGCACGGGCGGGGTCGACGGCGCGGATTTCGGCGGCACGCATTTCCATGAAGCGCGTCATCCCCGGATCGACGCGCCCCCACCAGAGCACCCAGCCGAAAAACCAGAGTTCGTAGACGAGGAAAGCTCCGGCGACGAGAAGAAGAAGGCGCTTGATCCCGGCGACGAGACGGGCGCGCATCCGCTATCGCCGGGTTTCGAGCCTGTCGCCGCTCGTGAAGCTCCAGTTGCGGGTGATGACGAGGACTTCGAATTCTTTCAGCATCGCCGGCGTGAAGGGCGGGTAGGGACCTGCCATCGTCACGATGCGGCGCGCCGCGTCGTCGAGCACTTTGTGGCCCGACGAGCGGTTGATCTCGATGGAGTCGATGTTGCCGTCTTTCGCAATGCTGACGGTGAGCATCAGGCTTCCGTAAAGCCGGCCTTTGGCTGCCGAGGGGTAATTGAGCGTACCGACGCGCTCGACCTTCATCCGCCAGTCTTCGACGTACTGGGCTTCGACGATCCCGATCGTCCTCACGCCGACGAAGCGCTTGCGCGGGCGGCTGTTGTAAGCCTGGTATTCGCGCGAGATCTCACCCTGGAGCCTCGCCATGGCGAGCGCGCCGTCGGCGAGGTCGACGCCGCTCGGCGTCCCGGAATCCGTCCCGTCGCCGCTCCCGTCGCCTGTGCCGGTGCCGACCTGTCGGCTCAGCCTTTTCCGGTCGCCCCGGTCGCTTCTGCCGACCTCGGAAAGCATGACCTGCCGCTGCCGCGCTTCGCCGCCGCCGCCCCGGCGTTGCGCGGTCTGCCCCGTGCCGCTGCCGTCCTGCTCGTGCTCCGAGTAGGGGAAGGGGGTCGACGCGCGCACGTCGTCGCGGTCCGAATTTCCGCCGCCGTCGAGGTCGTTCTGCGCGTACGCCTGCGGGTCGCTCGGGCGGGTCGCCGACTTGCTGTTGACGAGAATGATGTCGAGCGCCTTGCTCCCGAAGGAGCGCGTGGCTTCTGGATACTGGAAGTGCACCGAGAGCACCAGAACGTGCAAGAGGAAGGAAATCCCCAGACCGAACAAAAGATGACGGTCTTCCTGACGCATCGCGCCGTGGGTAAGATCTGCAAGGCTCAGAGTATTCACACTAATCCACTCCTTCCGCTTCCTCCGCTTCGTCCATTCCGTCTGTTTCGCCGAGCGTGTCGATGGTGCGACAGTCGAGTTGCAGCGTCAACAGATCCAGCGACTCGACGCCCAGGCGGACGCGCATCCCGGGTTTCAGATCGGGCGCGGACGCAAGACGCAGAACGATCGGCAAGGTATCCAGTCTAACAAGATTTTCGCGCCGAAGGGCCGTTGCATCAAGCGTTTTCAGATTTTCCTGCACGATCCGGCGCAGGCACCAGTAGCGCTCCATCCGCCGCTGGAAGTCGATGTACGCGTTATACGTCAATTCAAAGTCCCGGAGCGCCGAGAAAAGCTCTTCGGAGCGCGCGGAAAAGCGCGGCGGCACGCCGGAAAGGCAAGCGATCAACTGCCATTGGTTGACGAGGTCGACGTAGCGCCGCAGCGGCGACGACGCCCACGCGTAGCATTTGACGCCGAGTCCTTCGTGCGGAAGCGGCGAGGTCGTCATGCGCGCTTTCCCGTTCATCTGCACGCGGTAGATCGCCGGGATGCGCTTCTCTGCCAAAAGAGCGCCCCACGCGCCGTTGGCGGCGATCATGAGTTCGGAGACGAGCGTATCGGTCGGCGTCCCGCGCTTGCGCGGCACGATGCGGACCCGACACTCTTCGGGCGCGTTCGGGTCGCCTTCGAGCGAAAAAATGTAATCGTGGCGCCCCTGCGCGGCGGAAGGCTTTCCGCGCCGCGCCTCGCACGCGCGGGCGAACTTCCAGAGCGTCAGCAATTCGTCGCGAAAAGGAAAGTCGGGAAGCCCGTCGGCGATCGTCTTTTCGTTGAAAACGGGGTCGAGGTCCTGGAGGCGCAGGTTTGCGACGACGGAGACGCGCTCGGCGAGCGACTCGGTCGCCGTGATCTCGAAGTCCGGCGAAACCGTCAGATAGAGCGAGAGCGCCGGACACTCGCCGGGCGCGTTCAGCGAATATTCGCCGATGAGCGCTTCGGGGAGCATCGTGATCTTGCTCCCCGGCATATAGACCGTCGAAAGCCGCCGCCGCGCCGCGACGCCGACGGGAGAATCGGGAGTAAAACCCAGAGCGGGCGCGGCGATGTGGACGCCGATTCGCCAGCCGCCGCCGGGGAGCGGATGAATGGAGCACGCGTCGTCGATTTCGGTCGTCTCGGCGTCGTCGATCGAAAAAGCGCGCACATTCGCGCGCGGCAGATCGAGTTCGGGCACGGAAAAATCGACGTTCTCGAAATCCGTCCCCTCCGGGAAACACGCGCGCAGAAAGCAGCGCAAATGGTATGCGTACGGCGAAGGGATCGCGCCGCATTTCTGGAGCAAATGAAGCGGCGTCAGCCTGGTCGCCGCGCACGCCGCGTTGAGCGCCTTCGTCTCCGGGCGGTTCCCGTCCGGCGCGGTGAGAAGCGTCTCGACGTAAGGGGCAAATTCTTCGGGCAGACGAAAATCCTGGAGTTCGCGGCTCATCCGCTCGATCGCAAGCGCCTGTTGGCGCTTTTTCTCGATCCCCGCGAGCGCCGCCGTCAGGATTTCGGGCGGCGCGCGGCGGAAACGTCCTCGGCCCTTGCGGTGGAAATAGACCGGCGCGGCGTGCAGTGCCAGGAGGATCGCCGCCGCTTCGGCGGGCGCGGCCTTTTTGCCGGAGTCGCCGAAATACGCGTCGGCGAAATCGACGAAGGAAAACTCGGCGTCGTCGGCGCACTCCCACAGGAAGGAAATCTGCATTTCTCCCGCAAGCGCCTCGGCTTTTGCGAGAAATTCCTCCGGCGACGGCGCGTCGAAGCGCAGAACGACGTTCGCCGCCTTGATCTTGGCGCGTTTCCCGGACGACGCTTCGACTTGCAGCGACGTGACGTTGTCCGCAAGGACGCTCGCGGCCTTGAACGCGCCGGCGTCTTCAAACAGAACGTGCATCTTGGAAGGAAAACCCGCAAAAATCGAAAACGACCGGGAGCATTTCGGGAAAGCGCGTGAAACTGTGGTCGCCGCCCTCGAAGACGTATTGCCGCGCGCCCGCGTAGCGGAAAACGGCTTCGCGGTAATCGAGCACTTCGTCGCCCGTCTCGACGAGCACGAGGTAACGTTCGGGCGTGATCGCGGCGGTCTCCATCGCTTCGAGCGCGGCGACGTGTTCGCGCGTCAGTTCAAAAGCCTCGCCCGTCTGCAAATTGTTCTGCACGCCGATGAAGCTTTCGAGCGGCTTTTTCGCCGTGACGACCGGGTTGACGAGCACCGCCGGAACCGCGTAGCGCTCGGCGAGGATCGTCGCGTAAAAAGCGCCGAGCGAACTGCCGACGAGCGTCGGCGAAGCCCCGGAATCCACGCATTCGCGCAGCGCACGCTCGGCGGAGGCGAGCGCTTCGGTCGGGGCAAAGGAGAGCGCGGGGCAGAAAAAACGCGCGGAGAGACCGTGGCGAGCCATCGCGTCGGCGAGAATCGACGCCTTCCACGCCTTCGGCGAAGAACTGAAGCCGTGCAGGTAGACGATCGCCGGCTTCATACCGACCACGCGACGAAACCCGCGCGCCACGACGCGAGGACGACAACGCCGAAGACGATGCGATACCAGGCGAAGGGCGTGAAATCGTGGCTCGAAACGAAGCGCAGCAACCAGCGCACGCACAGGAAGGCCGAAACGAAAGCCGCGAGGAAACCGACCGAAAAAAGCCCGAAGTCGTCCAGCGAGAGCAGAGCGCGTTCCTTGTAAAGCGAATAAAGCGTCGCGGCAAAGAGCGTCGGGATCGCGAGAAAAAACGAAAACTCGGTCGCCGCCTTGCGCGAGAGTCCGAAAAACAGGCCGCCGATGATCGTCGCGCCCGAGCGCGACGTCCCCGGAATCAGCGCCGCCATCTGCGCGAGACCGACTTTCAGCGCGTCGAGCGGCGTCATCTCGTCGACTTCGCGCACGCGGACCTCGTGGCGGCGGCGCTCTGCCCACAAGATGAAAAACGCGCCGACGATGAAGGCGAAAGCGACGGGCAAGGGGCTGAACAAGTGGCGCTCGATGGCCTTTTTGAACAAAAGGCCGACGACGGCGAGCGGGACGAAAGCGATCGAGACGTTCAGCGCGAAGCGGTTGGCCTGCGGTACGCGCCCCAGCCCGCGAACGACGCTCATCACGCGCGCGCGGTACTCCCAGCAGACCGCCAGGATCGCGCCCGACTGGATGACGATCTCGAAAAGGCGCCCGCGCGCGTCGTTGAAGTCGAGCAGCGCGCCCGCGAGGATCAGATGCCCCGTCGACGAAACCGGCAGAAACTCGGTCAGACCTTCCACAATACCGAGAAGAAACGCCTTGATGAAAATCAGGATACCCACGCGAACCGTCCAAAAAAAGTGGCTTATTCTAACTGAAGACAGAGGACAGAAGACAGACGACAGAGCGACCTTCGGCCTTAAGTAGTCAGTTGTCTGTAATCAGAAGGAGCGTCCCATCCGACCTCTGAATACTGAAAACAGATCACGAAGCGAGCGCCAGCGAGCGCTCTGTCCTCTGTCCTCTGTCCTCTGAAAATCAAAACCACATGCGCAATCCGAGCATGCCCTGGTGGGTCGTGCTGTGATGTCCGCCGAGGCGTGAATATTCGGCTGTCATGTAAACGGACTGGCCGAGGCGGTAAGCGACACTCGCCGCAAGCCCTAGGGAATTCCTGTCCAGACCGTCGACCGGAGCGATGAAGCTGTTGTGCTCAGGGTCTTGCGTGAAGTAGGTGCGGCCGTGCTCCTGGGTGTCGCCCCGTCGACCTGACCAGTATGCGCGGGCTGAAAGGAAGCCGCCGTCGAAGACAAAAGCCAGGTCCGCCCCGGCGCGCAGGTGGTGGATACTGTTTTGTACGCTGTTGTAGTGCAGCGCGGTGGCGCCTCCGCCTTCGTTGTGCGACAAGCGCTCGATGTATGAATAATCCACCGCCGCAAAAGGCCGCAGCACGAGCTTGTCGAGTAGCTGAAAGCGGCGTCCGAGCATCATTCCCAGACCCGTTGTCCGGCCCTCGAAGCTGCTTGAGTAATGCGCGCCGGCTACCTCGCGTTTCTGTTTGAAGTGACTTTCCCCGAAGGAGGCGGACAGAGCGAGTTCCAGTTCCAGCGGCAGGCGGATACCGCTGTAAAGAAAGCCGCTTATGCTGCGGGCGCTCACCTGTGCATCGTCGCTGTCATAACGGGGAAAGTCGAGCGCCACGGCCGCTCCGAGACTCCAGGAGTCCGTCAAGCGGAAGTCGACGCCCGCCGCGAATCCCGACCCGCGCACATCAAAATCCCTGCTGCCGCGATGCCGGGTCCGGCTGTACGACGGAGCCATCCACACGCCGCCCCGGCCCGTGCCCGTTTCCCGGACGCCGTTGCCGAGCGGCAGTTGCTCCGCGCCGGTGCGCAACTCGTCGCTGTACGGCTTGTTGCGATCCGACGGGACGGCGCCGAGGGCGTCCGCCGCGCCGGCGTGCGCGATGTGAGTGAAGCGGTTCCATGCCCCGCCGTTGAAGGCTGCACCGCCCTGATGGAAATCCGCCATGCGCAAGGCGCCCAGCAGCGCCGAGGCTTCTCCGGCGGAACCTCTCCCTGCCGTATCGGGATTCGAGAAAAGACGCACCATGCGGTCCTGGATGAAGTCAAGGCCGGGATTGCGCGCGGCGATGGCCAGCGGCGCACTCACGGCGTCCGAGCCGCCCCGCTGGTGGTTGAAGGCGCGGGACGTCGTCGCGACCCGTACGCCGTCCGCACCGCCGAGGAGGCCGTTGTACGTATAGTCATAGGGACCCACGGCAAACGCGCCGGCGGACTGCTTCAAGGTGGCGTTGTAGTCGAGTCCGCCCGCCCCGCTGTTGAACGTGAGCAGAGGGTTGGGGCCGACCTCCAGGCGCTTGCCGTAGGCGAACGCCGCCGGGTTGAAACCGATGGCGGAACCCGTTTGCAGAGAGATCGTCTCCGCGCTGATGCGGGTGGGATTTCCGCCCACGAAGTCCGCCAACAGGGTCGTGCTGCCCTTCATCTCGAAAGAGTGCGCATCGACCGCGCCGGCATAGCGCAATGTTCCGCCTTCGAGCGAAACCTTCAGACTTGCCGCGCCGGTGATGTTGCCCCGGTAGTCGAGGTCAAAGGCGTTATCCGGAGTTGCGGCGGCCGAACCGTCGGCGTTTTTTTCCAGGCCGAAAGTGAGCGAGCTCATGCCGCCGTTGGGGGGTGAGGCAGGCAAATCGTGCTTCTCCGGATCCCATCGGGAAATGATGTCGCCCCGGAGCGTCGCCCCATTCAGGATATTTATGCTGTCCACGTGCGCATGGGGGCCGATATACACGGCGATTTCGCGCCCGCCGTAATTGACGAATTC
>JAISAZ010000060.1 GCA_031266435.1 Accumulibacter sp. | reverse complement strand
AAACGCATCCGAAGAAAAGCGTTCGTTCGCGACGCAAGAGAGCCGCTTGGGATGACGATGAGCGGATGCGTGTCTTGGGCATGGCTCCTTTATGATCTTTAGGTGCAATCGCCCTGCCCGGTCGACGACCTCACCGTCTATTACCTCGACATTTCCGCGTGTAAGCGCCAAGAGACCTGGAAGTAGTGCTTCGAGCCGACTCGTGGTCAAGTCCTCCTTCTCAATGACCCGTGTAATGCTATTAGCATAGTCAGCGCTTTGTCTGGAATCGATTTGGACATTTGACAATAGCTGAAGCAACTGAGCATCGCTCACGTGCTCTGGATATAGGAAAGCTCCAATCCATCGGACCATACGCTCCGTCCAGCCCGGCGCAAACGCAACTGCGGATTCGATAAATTCCTTGATTCGCACATCACCAATGTTTGCGAGAGCGACAAGCGCTTCGAATCGTTCATGATCGCCACATCCGACGTCACGGGCAACAGAGAAGGCAAGATCAGCGCACTTCTGAAACCGACCGGCTGAAATCAATCGTAGCAGGATATCGCGAACCTCCGGGTTCTCAACGCCCATGTGCCACGCAGACAGGATCGTATCCGAAAGTGTTGGCTGCGCCAATCGCGCCACATGGAGATTTGGAATCTCAAGACCGCGCCACTGCCCCTTTCCGTAACGTTCTGTAAATGCCAACAAAGCGCGCTCTCGCTGAAGATCAGTCAACGACTCGGGGTCACACTGTACCAGCAGCGTGCTCGGCTCGGTCTCCAAGACCGCATCGAATATATCTTTGCGAAGCAAGGAGAGCCAGCCGGCGACTGGGCGCATGGATGGCTTCAGCAGTCTGTCATTCGCGTAGGTCAGGCCGAAAATGAGGCGTTTCGCCGAGGATACGGAGAGAATTCCAGACTCGATCATCTGGTGGATTTGGCACGCTGCCAGATACTCGATTACGGATCGGTGATGAAAGCGAACGCGTCCATACCCGCCTTGTATAAATATGGGACGCTCCAAGAGCGCGGCGATTTCGTTCACTGTCCAGTCTTGGAGCAATAAACGGGGATCGATAGCGGCGTTTCCAGAACCTTCCCTGTCGGCACCAGCGCTATAACGGATGGTTAGCCGCCGGCTTAGGATAGCGACCAGAGCGAACTGTCGTGCACCATGGAGAGCCTTCTCGATCGACAGGTCAGCTTTCTCTTTCCTGTCTAAACGCGCTACCAAACGAGTATGGACGTGATTTTCAACTTGTTTGAAGTGGGAGCGGATATTCCCGTGCTCACGCCAATCGTCACATATTTCAATGAGATCCTGCGGCCTGCGAGCAAAATCACGGGCATGTTTAGCGTCGATGGCTGACAGCAGTGCTTTCGGGGACGTGACGCCTTGGACACCTGAAAACTCAATGATCTGCTGATCGGTAAGTGGAAGGAGTTCGACCTCAATGAATGGCAGAGGTTGATCTTTCGTTTTCTCCTCCGGACCATGAATTGCAATGCGAACAAACTCCTCACCTTCTTCACCTTCGATGGTCTTGCTTGCGGGAACTGGAACAGGAAGAATACTTTTGAACGCTTGACGATCAATCGCGACTGGTCGAGACGTCAAAACAATCGTTGCTCGACCAAGGAGACCATCAAGATCGTGGGCCAAGCGCTTGAGAGCATCCTTGAAGGACCCGTGAGCAAGCTGTAGTTCATCGATGGAGTCCAAGAAGAAGTAGGCGACCTGTGGCGATGAGGTCAACCACTGCCTGAAGCGCTGCAACTGCTGTCCATACAGCGCTGAAGCGATACCACCTGTCGCTACATTCTCGAGTGGCAGGAAAAAAGCAGGTTTACCCTGATCGAACAGCGAGGAAGCCTGTTTTTGGCACTCATAGGTCTTGCCAGCACCGGCTTCAGAGACCAGAAGGATTCGGGAGGATTTTAGTAGCTTTGCCCAACCAATACCATCAACTCGAAAACATTGCTCCCAATCGCTATTGCAGTCACCGACCGGCCGTTCGGATTTGCGAAGTTCTCTAAAGGTACGCTCCATTTTCGTTCGCGGCGATGCGCATTATTTCCCCAGTTTTTTGAGAAATTTACGACACTCGGATCGGTTTTCTTTCATCAGGTTTTCGCCAGACTGAACACCTTTGCCGCCTGACTTGAAGTAATCGTCAGCATACGTCATGTAGAGGTTCAGCCAAGATGCACAGTAGACGTAATGGCTGTCCGGTAACCTGGATGAGGGCGTCGGCCATTTTCTGTAGACTTCGAGTGCAGGGCGATAAATCAGCCGGTTGTACGTGATGCGATCCACCTTGTCGCGTGTCAATCGGACGAGCGTGGGGTGGTTGGATTCAATGAATTCTTCTGTTTCCCGCGCAAGCGCGGGAAGGTCGATGTTTTCCTCTGGTGGCGAAGCGGATATTTTTGCTTGGTTGATTTGGTTGGCCGACGTTTCGCAGAGCGCGCCCGCCTTTTCGATGAAGTCCGCAACGCCTCCCGGCGTTGGCATCGCTTTGGTCGGATGTTCCAATCCGGCCGACAGCGCGGGGCCGTTCAGCCCATAAAGTTTGCCGTCCACTTTCATGATCCGACGGCCTTCTTCACAATACAAAATTGCTTCTTTGGCTTTGAGGGGCCATTTGTCCCCATATTCTGCCGCCGTCACCTTGACCGTTCGCAACGCCGTAGCGCCCTTTTCAATGGTCGCGTCTTCACCACACCCGACAGCCATGAGAATCAGCGTCAGCGCAATGGTCTTTCTCATGCCGCTTCCCCTTTCACTTCCTGTTGCGCCAGCGCAAACGCCGTGCGACGAATCGCGTCCTTTCCTGCTTCTGGGCTATTCCGATAATTGTCCAGAAGCACCGTTTCCACAGGCGTTAGATCACTCACGTGGCGTGTGCCTGTGAGCACGTAATGTGTGTCAACACCGAGGACACGACCAGCATGGATCGGAATACCACTCGTCACGTCTTCGCGCCGGTCGACGAAACGAACAAATGCAAGCCGCCGCCATCGAGTATCTTGTAGGGTCGAGCCTTGGGCATCGCGCCGCGACACTGAGCGTCCTTGAGCTTATTTGTAGGCATCGCAACCTCGGAAGAAATTGAATACCCACAATTCTACCTACAAAACCGAACTGCTGAAACATGCGATATTTTTGCAGAATCTGCGCGATATTGTGGATAACACCGTTGAAACACAAGGGTTTCCGAGATTTTCCACTGCTCTTCGTTGGGACGTTTTTGGATAATCTTTGGGTGTCTTGGCGGAGACGGAGGGATTCGAACCCTCGATGCAGTTTTTGTCCGCATGCTCCCTTAGCAGGGGAGTGCCTTCAACCTCTCGGCCACGTCTCCGAAGGCGAGGATGATAGCCGTTTTACCCCGCCCGGGTCAAACGGTGCACGATCCAAAACATCAATATCGACCCGCGTCATTCCTTTTCCAGTTCATTCATACTTTGATGCCGAGCTGCAGACAGTACTTACGTGCCGCAAGGCGAAGTCGACAAAGGGTGGGATGAACTGGATATGGAATCAATCCGCTTGTTCAAGCCCGAAAGCCTTGTGCAGTACCCGCACGGCGAGTTCGAGGTATTTTTCTTCGACGACGACCGAAATTTTGATCTCGGAAGTCGAAATCATTCGGATGTTGATGTTTTCGGAGGCGAGCGCGCTGAACATCAGGCTCGCGACGCCGGGGTGCGAGCGCATGCCGACGCCGACGACCGAAACTTTGCAAATCTTGTTGTCGCCGATGACGCCGCGCGCTTTCATCTGGTTTGCGATCGATTCGAGAATCCGCGTCGCACGGGTGAAATCCGCGCGGTTGACGGTGAATGAAAAGTCGGCCGTTCCGTCGCGGCCCGCGTTCTGGATGATCATATCGACGTCGATATTGGCTTCGGCGACCGGCCCCAGGATGCCGTACGCCGTTCCGGGGAGGTCGGGGACGCCGACGACGGTCAGTTTGGCTTCGTCGCGATTGAAAGCGATTCCGGAAATGATCGGCTCTTCCATTTTTTCAGTATCCTCGATGGTGATCAGCGTACCTTCGCCCTCGTCGTCCTGAAAGCTCGACAGCACGCGCAACTTGACTTTGTATTTCCCCGCGAATTCGACCGAACGTATCTGGAGGACTTTGGATCCCAGGCTGGACATTTCCAGCATTTCTTCGAAGGTGATCGTGTCGAGTTTTCTCGCCTCCGCGACGACGCGCGGGTCGGTCGTGTAGATTCCGTCGACGTCGGTATAAATCTGGCATTCGTCGGCTTTGAGCGCGGCGGCCAGGGCCACCGCCGACGTATCGGACCCACCGCGCCCCAGCGTCGTGATGTTGCCGTCACTGTCCGCCCCCTGAAAACCGGCGACGACGACGATACAGCCCTCGGCCAGACTCTTTCGGATTTTTCGGTCGTCGATCCTGAGGATGCGCGCCTTGGTAAAAATGCTGTCGGTCAGCACCTGGACTTGGGCGCCGGTATAGCTCCGGGCTTTCAGACCTTCTTCCTGCAAGGCCATCGTCAAGAGTCCGATCGTCACCTGTTCGCCCGTCGAGGCGATGACGTCGAGTTCGCGCGGGTCGGGCGAAGCCGATATTTCCCGCGCCAGCGCGATCAGCCGGTTCGTTTCGCCGGACATCGCCGACGGAACGACGACGATATCGTGACCCAGCGCCTTCCAGCGCGCGATCCGGCGGGCGACGTGTTTGATGCGTTCCGTTGTGCCAACCGAGGTCCCGCCAAACTTCTGAACTATCAACGCCATTCGGCAATCCCCGCCGTTCAATGATTTATGGATTCTACCGCAAGTCAGACTTCGAAAAATCTTCAAAACTTCATGGAATTATTCACATTTTTTTAACTTATTCATTAAAAATTCGTATTTTTTCACGTTTCATTATTTATTTTCATTTTATAATCAACGTGTTCTGTCGAAAGGCATAATCGCTCTGTCGGCACAACCACGCTCAATCTTAAATAAGCTTAATATATTAATATATACATTACAAAGGAGTGCTATGACTAGCTACGCACCAAGGAAAAACAAGGAACCAAACGCCACTCGCGATCTTCGCTATAAAACTGGCTTGAATCAATACGAATTCTGGTCGATGGTCGGCGTTACCCAAAGCGGCGGTTCGCGCTACGAGAACGGGCGGAATATCCCGAAGCCCGTTCAAGAGCTGCTTCGGCTCGTCCACGTGGAAGGGCTCGATATTCAGAAGCTCAAGTGCGAAGATATCGATGTCGTCGAATATCTGAAGAGCGAGGATCCTTCCTCTTACAAGGCTCTCAAAAAGGCGGCCAAATCCTGGAAGAAGTCCGCGTAAACACCGTATTCAGGGATTCGAAATAACACAAGTGCCCAACGAAGCGATTCGTTGAGAAAAACGCCGGAGTTCGTCGAGCGGCACTTGGGAGAGTCTCTTTGCCTCAGTTTGCATTGAAGGGCGTGCGATCCCGTAAAGGAGCACGCCTTTTATTTTTTCTCGCACAGACTCGATGAATTCAAGATAGACCGCCACTTCACGTTCGTCGGGCACTTCTCCGTCGAACGCGAAATGGCAGGTCTGAACCCACGTCGGCGCTAAAGTCGCGCACGTCAGCAGCGATTCCCTGACGCGCGGCATCGAAACCCTAGCGCCATTGGCCCGCAAAATTCCCTCTGCGTTCCCACGATCGACCTTGAACCAGACTTCACCGTCGAGCGCACCGATCCGCGCAAGCGCTTTTTGCACTGCGGGGCGCCGCGTCAGACTTCCGTTGGTAATCAAACGCATCTTGAGGCTTTTCTCCAAGGAAAACTCGCGGAGAATCCTTTCGACAAGAACGACGGCGTCGAGAAAGTCGGGCGCGCTCGTCGGCTCACCGTTCCCCGAAAAAGCAATATCCGCCAAGCGGCGCGACTCCGGCGAAACGCGCGTGCGCATGAAGTCGCCGTCGACGATTTCGCGCAAGAACCCCCGCAATTCGCGCTCCAGCAGGGCAAGATCGACCGGCGGCGGCGCGCCCCGCGTCAGTCCCGGCACCTGGCAATAGACGCACGCCCAATTACAGGCGTTGTTGGTGTTCAGATTGACGCCGATGGAAACGCCGCCAGCGCGCCTCGACACGACGGGGTAGATGTAGCGAAGCCCCGCGCTGTCGCGTCGGTGATCTTCAACGGTCAGGTGGTCTGGCATGGGGGAACTCGTTTCATCGCTTAACGTGGGGCGCGCCCGAAAGCCGGCGATCACCCAATGCTATAATCGGCGCGCCCATTCGAGGGGTATGGAAAAGTCCAGAAAATATCATTTTTTGCCCGTGTCCGATTGTTTTTCCGACATTCCGTCCCTTCGCATCGCCGAGCGCACCCCAAGCCCGCTCCGCATTTTTCGTCCACTTTTCATTTTTACACATGCTCATCACGCGCCGTTTTGAATTCGACGCCGGCCACCGGATTCCCGACCACCAAGGGCCGTGCCGCAACTTGCACGGTCATCGTTACGCCCTCGAAGTCACATTATCGGGCGAAATCGTCCGCAAGGAAGGTCAGGCGGGAAACGGCATGGTCGTCGATTTTTCCGAAATCAAGGCCCTCGTTCATTCGCATCTGATCGCGCATTGGGATCACGCTTTTCTGGCGTATTCGGAAGACCGCGCGCTCGTCGACTTCCTGCACTCGATCCCCGATCATAAAACGGTCGTGCTCGATCGCATCCCTACCGCCGAAAACCTCGCTGACGCGGCGTTCGAAATCCTCGACCGCGTTTTTTCCGACGCATTCGGCAAGCGCCTGCGCGTCGAACGCGTCCGCCTCTATGAAACGCCGAACTGCTGGGCCGACGCCCTTCGGAAGTGAAGCGCCGTAAAAATCGGCGCGCCCCGCCGTCGGAGCGCGCACCGTGTGCCCGTACAAACCGCTTGATTCCTTTTTCGAAATCGTAGCTGCTTTGATGCCGAGCTGCAAAAAGGTGGGTTTTACTTTTTTGCCGAATACTAATTGAGGTTTTCCCGCTTCAAAATCGCGGGAATCAGCATGATCTCGATGCCTTCTTCCTGAAGTTCCTCGTAATCCGAAAGGCTCGCCTCGCCGTGAATCGCGCGGCGCGGCGCTTCGTTATAAAAAATCCGGCGCGCCTCGTTCGCAAAATTTCCCCCCACGTCCTCGCTGTCGGAAAGAATGTGTTCGACGACGCGTTGCAGCTTGGCGTATAAAGCGGCGCCTTCCTCAAGCGACTCCGTTACCGTCGCGCCCTCCCGGCTTTTCCCGACGCGGATCGCCGAAGGCACGCGGCTGATCATCGTCGACCCGCATTGCGGGCAGACGACGAGACCCGCGGCGCGCTGGGCTTCATAAGCGTCGTGCGATTGAAACCACGCCTCGAAGGAATGTCCGTGGTCGCAGCTAAGGTCGATGATGATCATGGGTCGTGGGGTGGGTCGTTGCATGGGTTTTTCAAGGCGGGGAAGCTTTTCTCCACCGGAACAGTATATACCATCCAGAAAGTTCTCTCGAAAAGCGATTTTTTGGCTTTCATTCCATCTCCAGTTCGCCCCTTCCTTTGTCGACTCGCCTTGCCGTACTACTTGTACTGTCTGCGGCTCGTCTTCTCGGCAGGAACGAACTGGAAAAGGAATCACTTTTTTCTTCCCGCCGACCACCACGCCGCATTTACGCCGCCCACGCGCTCTTGTAGAATCTCCCACCATTCCTTTTCGAGAATCGTACGTACTTTGATGCCGAGCCGCTTCAAAGGCAGGGGCGATTCTCGAAAAGGAACCACCGCCCGGGTGGTGAAATTGGTAGACACAAGGGACTTGAAATTGAGCACCGGGAGGCGAAAGCGCCCGCGTGAATCCCCTCAAATTCGGCGAACCCCCTGACCGTCGCGGTCGAGGCAACGCCGAGCCAAGCCTGGCGACAGGAAGGTGTAGAGACTAGACGGGGGGCGCCTAAAGCGCACGGCGACAAGGCGAAGGCATAGTCCGGCGCACAAACGGCAAAAGCCGGCGGCGAAAGCCGCGGTGTGAAGAAAATCCCTCGGCCGAGAGGCTGTACGGGTTCGACCCCCGTCCCGGGCACCACGGCTTTCAAAAAACCCCTTCGGCGCGGCACCGCCGCTCCAGTCGTTACCGATCGTTACTTTCCTCAGGTTTTATTCACTCGAAAGCGGCGTCGACTCTACGTTATTCGTAGAGAAAATGCAAACGATATCTGTGATTCTCGTAATATGGTCAAGCCCTTTACCTCCTGCAAATCCTTGTTCGGTCGCCGCTTGCGCGAAGCGCGCCTGCGTGCGGGCATTGCGCAGGACAAATTGGGCGTGATGATCGGTCTGGATGAAGGATGCAGCAGCGCACGCATCAGTCGTTACGAAGGCGGTATTCATGAGCCTCCGCTGCTCATCGGCCAGCTTCTTGCAAAAGCCTTGCATCTTCCGGCAGCGTATTTCTATACCGAAGACGACAGTCTGGCGGAGTTACTCTCGATTTACGGGAAACTGAAGCTTCCCGAGCGTAAAGCGATCCTCAAAACCGCCGAGGCCTTGCTGAACAGGCAACCGAGCTGTTCCCGAAACCCCAAACGTTCAAAATGGTCAAAGGATTCCCGCCTGCGTGGAGGCGACGAAGGGTGTGGCGACAGATAGTCGGGGATTTCTCCAGAATGAAGAAGCGGAGCGAATGCGAGGGAAGAGAAGCAAAAAAACTCCAAGGCCGGACTGGTTTGGCGTTGTTTTTACAGGGTTTGAAGGTGGGCTTTGCCCACCTTCAAACCCACCAACCCGGCAAAAAGTAGGGTTTTACTTTTTGACGAACACAGAAGGGGGAAGCCGGTCGATAAGCCGGGTTCTGTCGTTGGGCAACCATTCGTCTAGGCGCGCCGTTGCCGACGCGCTCGAGCGACCTACCCGGAAGCGGCGCGAGCCACGCCTGCGCTTCCCTATTTGGCCTTGCTTCGGATGGGGTTTGCCGTGCCGTCCGTGTTACCACGTCCGCGGTGGGCTCTTACCCCGAAGAGAGGCTTTTCGCCGCTTCGTCCCGGATATCTCCGGGCCACCGTTTCACCCTTGCCTGATCCGGCGAAAGGCTGTGAAGCCATTCGCAGAGCGGCGCGAATTTTCGTTCGCGCCCCCAAGAGCATCGCGTGCGATGCGCCTTCGGCCATCGGCGGTCTATTCTCTGTTGCACTTTCCGTCGCCTCGCGGCGCCCGGCCATTAACCGGCATCCTGCTCTGTGAAGCCCGGACTTTCCTCCCCGCGCTTTTACGCGCGCAGCGGTTGCCTGACCGACTTCCCGGTACGGATTATACGTCGCCGCGCGGGCGCGTTGACGCCTAATTCGCCGGAGCGGCGGGGGTCGTCGAAGCCGGAGGTATGATGGCGGGCGTGAAGACGAGCGTTCCGCTCCGCGTTTCGAATACGCCGACGAGTGTGCCAAGCCCCGTTTCGGGAATTTGATTGAGCGGGGCGAATCCCTCGCAGGTTCGCGTTTCGGTGACGTAGAGCCGGTCGCGCTGGCGGATGATCCACGCGTTGTCTCCCGCCGAATAGACTTCGAAGCGCGCGTTCAGCGGCGCGTCGGGCCAATCGTGGCGGCGCATGCAGTCGGGCATCCGCGTCGGGACGATCGCGTATTTCGCCGTTTTTTCCCAAGGGAAACCCGTGACGCGCACGAGGCTCAGCACGTGGTTGCTGCCGTTGATTACGTACGACGCGCGCTGGTCGGAACACGCCGCCAGCAAGGGTAACGCCAGCAGAAACAGGTAAGGCTTCATGCTTCCTCCGAAAGTCATATTCGCTTCCAATGCAGGACTTCTCCCGCCCTCAGGGGCACAAGAAGCTCATTTTCGCCGAAACTGAAGGTTTGCGGGACGGTCCAGTCGTTTTTTTCGAGCACGATCTTCTCGGTATTCCGGGGTAAACGGTAAAAATCGGGGCCGCTGAAACTCGAAAACGCTTCGAGACGGTCGAGCGCGCCGACGCTCTCGAAGGCTTCCGCGTAAAATTCGATCGCCGCGTGCGCGGTATAACACCCGGCGCAGCCGCAGTCGGCCTCCTTCATGCGGCGCGCGTGCGGCGCCGAATCGGTTCCCAGCATGAATTTCGGGTTCCCCGACGCCGCCGCGTCGAGCAGCGCGACTCGGTGCGTCTCGCGCTTCAACACGGGCAGGCAATAGCGATGCGGACGCAAGCCGCCCGCAAAAATCGCGTTCCGGTTGTAAAGCAGGTGATGCGCGGTAATCGTCGCCGCCAGAGACTCGCGGGAAGATGCGATGAAGTCGACGGCTTCTTTCGTCGTGATGTGTTCGAGAACGACGCGCAATTCCGGGTGGCGCGCGAGCAGGGGTTGCAGCACCGTTTCGATGAAAACGCTCTCGCGGTCGAAAACATCGACGGCGGGGTCATTGACTTCCCCATGAATCAAGAGCGGCATTCCCAGTTTTTCCATTTCGGAAAGCGCGGGTTCGCATCGGTCGATCGCCGTCACACCGGCGTCCGAGTGCGTCGTCACGCCGGCAGGGTAGAGTTTGACCGCGTGGACGAAGCCGCTCTCATGCGCGCGCCGGATTTCGTCGCGCGGCGTTTCGTCGGTCAGGTAGAGCGTCATCAGCGGCTCGAACGCGACGCCGAGCGGCACGGCGGCGAGGATGCGCTCGCGGTAGGCCGCGGCGGCATCGGTGGTCGTCACGGGCGGTTTCAGGTTCGGCATGACCATCGCGCGCGCGAACTGACGCGCGCTGTGCGGCAAGACGGATTTCAGCGCCTCGCCGTCGCGCGGGTGCAGATGCCAGTCGTCGGGACAGATAATTTCGATTCGCATGCGTTCAGTCGGAAAAACCTTAAAATCGATCGTGGGATCGTGAAAACCGCCGTTGGACGCGCCAGCGCGGGTGGCTTGGCACACATGGCGTATATTAAGCGCTTTCCCCACGCGCTTCAAAGCATTGTATTGACGAATACGAACGCTTGACAATACTAACGCGCCTCGTTACTATTCTCGCATGATTACGAGTTTCCGATGCTCCGATACCGAAGCGCTTTTCAAAGGTCGTAGTGTAGCGAGATTTGCCCTCATCGCGACCAGTGCCTTGCGAAAGCTGGCGATACTGAACCGGGCGTCTACGCTGGACGATTTGCGCGTCCCGCCGGGTAACCGGCTTGAAAAGCTTTCCGGAGACCGCAACGGCCAGTACAGCATCCGCGTAAACAACCAATGGCGTATTTGCTTCGATTTCGAGAACGGACAAGCGGAAAACGTCGAGATTGTGGATTACCACTGACCCACTGACGCAAATGGAGAACAAATATGCCGCGTGAGATTCCCTACCCCCACCCCGGTGAAATCTTGCTGGAAGAATTCTTGAAGCCGATGGGCATCAGCCAATACCGTCTGGCCAAGGAAATCGATGTGCCACAGCGGCGTATCGGCGAAATCGTTGCGGGCAAGCGGGCGATAACTGTCGATACGGGTTTGCGGCTGTCGGCCTTTTTTGGCACGAGTGACGGCTTCTGGAGCGGACTTCAGGTCGACTACGACACCGCCCACACTCGCGACGCGATCTCCGACACGATCGAACGCATCGTACGCACCAACGCGGTCAAGTCTTGGTCAAACCCGCGCGAAACAGAAAAAACACCGCGGGTCAGTGCGGCGTAAGTTATTGAATCAACAGGAGAAATGGGGCGATGTAGCGGTTTCGAACCGCTGACCCTCGGAATCACAATCCGATGCTCTACCGACTGAGCTAACATCGCCACTGAAACTGGCACGCCCGGCGAGGCTCGAACTCACAACCCCCGGCTTAGAAGGCCGGTGCTCTATCCGGTTGAGCTACGGGCGCGAGGTACAGGATTCACCGACGCAAAACGTCTACACCGATAATATACGCCAAACTTGGTCGGGGCGGTGGGATTCGAACTCACGACCCTCTGCTCCCAAAGCAGATGCGCTAACCAGGCTGCGCTACGCCCCGAGGAATCGCGGATTCTACCGACTAAGGCGTGCGTGGTCAAGCAGCGGAAGGCAAGCGCCAAGGTGTATACTGAATGTCAGCCTTTTCTTGACAGTCAGGATCACAATGGTGGCGAGGCATTTGTGATGTTGAAGGCAAATGGCCAAGTCTTCGCCTGCCTCCAACCCTCAGGGCGATTGCACCTACATGACATAATCGATACAGATAATTTTATTGGATAAAGGGGGGAGGGGTTGTAAACAGTGCCATAAAGAGGTCTACTCTGTCTTTTTGGACGGGACATGGCAAGGAATCTGGTAGAACACTTCTCGGTGATAGAAGACCCGCGTCGCGGTCGCGTCGCGTACGACCTGACAGAGATTCTGGTCATTGTCACGTGTGCGCTC
>JAISAZ010000014.1 GCA_031266435.1 Accumulibacter sp. | reverse complement strand
CTGCATCGTTCCCTATACGCGTGGCGAGGAAGTGTCGCGGCCTTTCGACGACGTGCTGACCGAAGCGGCGGACCTTGCCTCGCAAGGCGTTTCCGAAATCACCCTGCTCGGGCAAAACGTCAACGCGTATCGCGGCGCGCTTTCCGGCAGCGACGAAAAAGCCGACCTTGCGATGCTCATCGAAGTCATCGCGGAGATTCCCGGCATCGAGCGCATCCGTTACACGACCTCGCATCCGCGCGAGTTTACGCAGCGCCTCGTCGACGTCTATGCCCGCGTCCCCAAGCTCGTCTCGCATCTGCACCTCCCGGTGCAATCGGGATCCGACCGTGTTCTCGCCGCGATGAAGCGCGGCTATACGGCGCTCGAATACAAGAGCATCGTACGCAAGCTCCGCGCCGTCCGCCCCGGACTCGCGCTTTCGTCGGACTTTCTCGTCGGCTTTCCGGGAGAAACCGACGAGGATTTCGAGAAGACGATGAACCTCATTGACGCGGTCGGGTTCGACGCGTCGTTTTCCTTTCTTTACAGCCCACGCCCCGGAACGCCCGCCGCCGAGCTTTCCGACGATACGCCGCACGAAGTCCGGCTCGGGCGCCTGATGCGTTTGCAGCGGCGAATCGACGAACTCGCCCAGGGCGTCTCGCGCGCGATGGTCGGGACGGTCCAGCGCATCCTCGTCGAGGGCGCGTCGAAAAAGAACGCCGGAGAACTCGCGGGGCGGACAGACAACAACCGGATCGTCAATTTTTCGGGTTCGCCGCGTCTCGTCGACCGATTCGTCGACGTGCGGATCACCGAGGCGCTGCCGCATTCGCTGCGTGGCGAAGTCGTCGTGCGGGAGACCTGAAATGGCGGGGAAAACGACGCGCGGCAGCCTCGAACTTTCTCTCTCGCCGGTCGATAACGTCCGCCTCGCCCGTCTGTGCGGCGCGCTCGACGAAAACCTCCGCCAGATCGAGACGGCGCTCGACGTTGCCATCGCAAGGCGCGGCGAGCGCTTCGTTCTCCGGGGCACTCCGGGACAAACGTCGCGGGCCTCCGAGGCCTTGCAAAAATTCTACGCGCAGGCGAAAAAGCCTTTCAGCGTAGACGAAATCCAGCTCGGACTGATCGAATTGAGTAAACGCACCACCGAAAGCGCCGCCGGCGACGACGCGCCGCTCCTGATGACGCGCAAGGCGGAGTTGCACGGCCGCACGCCGCACCAGGTCGAATACCTTCGGCAGATACAGGAATACGACATCAGCTTCGGCACGGGACCTGCCGGCACAGGAAAAACCTATCTCGCCGTCGCTTCTGCCGTCGACGCTTTCGAGCGCGAGACCGTTCAGCGCATCATCCTGACCCGCCCCGCGGTCGAAGCCGGCGAACGGCTCGGCTTTTTGCCCGGCGACCTTGCGAAAAAGATCGACCCCTATCTGCGCCCGCTGTACGACGCGCTCTACGACCTGATGGGTTTCGACCGCGTCGCCCGCCTCTTCGAACGCAACGCCATCGAAATCGCCCCGCTGGCGTATATGCGGGGACGCACGCTGAATCACGCTTTCGTGATCCTCGACGAAGCGCAGAACACGACGCGCGAGCAAATGAAAATGTTCCTGACGCGGATCGGGATCGGTGCAAAAGCCGTGATCAACGGCGATGTCACGCAGATCGACCTCCCCGGCGGTCAAAAGAGCGGCCTGATCGAAGCGCGCCGGATCCTGAAGAACGTTCGCGGAATCGCCTTCACCGAATTCGGAAAGGAAGACGTCGTCCGCCACCCGCTCGTCGCGCGCATCGTTTCCGCGTACGAAGCCGACGCCAAGCCCGCGCCCCTCAAGACTTCCGACCGTGCCGACGCCGCGCCTTGAGCTTTCCGTCCAATACGCTTGCGGCGCGAAAGACTTGCCCAAGCGAGCCGAAGTCCGCGCGTGGGCGCGCGCCGCA
Organism: Accumulibacter sp.; assembly: GCA_031266435.1. Classification (GTDB taxonomy): domain Bacteria; phylum Pseudomonadota; class Gammaproteobacteria; order Burkholderiales; family Rhodocyclaceae; genus Propionivibrio. The sequence continues at coordinate 30,032 of JAISAZ010000014.1, read as the reverse complement.
TTACCCCCTGACCGCGCGCGCAACGCGGAAATCGCCCTCCGTTTCGTCGACGAAGAAGAGGCGCGCGCGCTCAACCGCGATTACCGCGGCAAGGACAGCGCGACGAACGTCCTCTCGTTTTCCTACGAAACGGACCCGCTTCTTCAGGGAGACCTCGTCGTCTGCGTCCCCGTTCTGAAACGCGAAGCCGCCGAACACGGCATGAGCCTGAGCGCGCATTGCGCGCACCTGATCGTCCATGGACTGCTCCACTTGCAGGGCTACGACCACGAGACCGGCGAAGCCGACGCGACCGCGATGGAGGCGAAGGAGCGCGAGATCATGGAGTCGCTTGGGTTTCCCGACCCGTATTCGACGGATTCGACGGATTCCACGTACTCTACGCACTCTACGCACTCCACGGATTCAAACCCTTCCGCGCCGGTTTCTCGCGCCCCCGCGCCGGAATGAACGACGTATGACGAGAACGCTCGCGCGCCCTGCCCTCGCCGCCTTTCTGCTCGGCGCGGCAAGCGTCGCCGCGTTCGAGCCGGTCGGTTTCTATCCCCTGATCTTTCCGACGCTCGCCGGTCTCTTCGGTCTGCTCGATGCGGCCGCATCGCGGAAAACGAGCTTCCGGGGCGGCGCGCTTCTCGGCGGCGCCTTCGGTTTCGGACTCTTCATCGCCGGCGTTTCCTGGATTTTCGTAAGCCTCAGCACCTTCGGCAATATGCCCGCGCCGCTCGCCGCGTTCGCAACCTTCCTTTTCTGTCTCGTCGAATCGCTTTTTCCCGCGCTCGCAGGCGCGCTCTTCGTCCGCTTTGCGCCGGAGTCGAAGCTAGGGCGCGTCCTCTTTTTCGCCGCACTCTGGACGCTCGCCGAAGTTTTGCGCGGGAGCGGTTCTTTCGGCTTCCCCTGGCTGACGATCGGGTACTCCCAAACGCCTCCAAGCCCCTTGGCCGCCTTTGCCCCGATCGTCGGCGTCTACGGCGTCTCCCTCGTCGTCGCCCTTGCCGCCGCGCCTCTTTCGGAAATCGCCCGGGGCGTCTTCGCGCGATCGGGCGATCCGGCGGAAATGCCGCCCCCTTTGGAGACGTGTAATTCCTTTAAAACCTGCCGATGCCGCCCTTTCCTCCCCTTCCTTGCGATCATCGCGGCGGGAACCGCCCTGCGCCCGATCGAATGGAGCGCGCCGACCGGCGCCCCGCTCAAACTCGCCATCGCGCAGGGCAATATCGCGCAGGAAATGAAATGGCGTCCCGAACATTTCCACGAAACCTTGCGCGTCTTCCTCAGACTCGTCGAAGAAAATCCCGCGCAGCTCACGATCCTGCCCGAAGCGGCTTTCCCCGCCTTCCTCGACCAGATTCCACGTGACTATATCACCAACCTCTCGGCGCTCGCGCGACGCGAAGCGGGAGGGCTGATCGTCGGCATCCCCACGCGGGAAAGCGAGGAACGACCTTACAATTCGGCGATTCTCCTGGGGGCGCCGGGAAAAAACGCCGCCGTGAAATACGATAAATCGCACCTCGTCCCCTTCGGCGAATTCGTCCCGCCGGGGTTCAAGTGGTTTCTCGAACTCGTCGATATTCCCATGTCGAACTTCGCGTCCGGCGCGCAAAAACAGCCGATTCTGCGCGTCGGAGACCAGAGAATCGCCGTCAACATCTGCTACGAAGACGCTTTCGGCGCGGAAATCGTGCGCGCCCTGCCCGAAGCTACGCTGCTCGTCAACCTTTCGAACGTCGCCTGGTTCGGCGACTCGCTGGCGCCCGCGCAACACCTTCAGATTTCGCAAATGCGCGCCTTGGAGACGGGGCGGACGATGCTGCGCGCGACGAATACCGGGATGACCGCGATCATCGGTCCCGACGGTCGCGTCGTGAAGCGCCTCGCGCCCTTTACGCGCGATGTCCTGCGCGGAGAAGCGCAAGGCTACGCGGGAACGACGCCTTTCGTCCGGTGGGGAAACTGGCTGGTCATCGCAATCGCCTTGGTCATGCTGTATCAGGGGACAGATGTCAGGAGACGGGAGACAGAGAAATATGCGGCGCAAAGCGCCGGAAAATAATCTGTCTCCTGTTCTCTGTCTCCTGTCTCCTGATTCACCCTCCCGGTCGGCGGTTCGTATTGCGACCGGGTCTTTTGCTTCGGGTTTGCGAAGAGGGTTTGTGCGGGTCGAAGGGGTTTTCCGAGGTGACGAAGCGAAAGCGGATCGGCGTTCCCTTCAGGCGGAAAACATCCCGGAAGACGTTTTCGAGATAGCGCACGTAGGAATCGGGGATTTTTTCGAGCGCGTTTCCGTGGACGACGACGATCGGAGGATTGCGCCCCCCCTGGTGGGCGTAGCGCAGTTTGGGTCGGAAAATGCCGCTGCGCGGCGGCGATTGCCGCGAGACGGCGTCGATCAGGGTCCGCGTGAGCTTCGGCGTCGACAAATCGGTCGTCGCGGCCTTGTACGCCGCGTCGACCGAGCGGAAAAGGCTCGAAAGTCCGCGTTTTTTCAGCGCGGAGACGTAATGGAAACTGGCGAAGCTCAGAAATTTCATCCGCGCTTCGACTTCCTCCTTGAACTGCCCTCGCACGTAAGCCGAGACGCCGTCCCATTTGTTGACCGCGACGACGAGCGCGCGGCCGGATTCGACGATGAATCCCGCGATGTGCGCGTCCTGGTCGGACATATCCTGCTGCGCGTCGAGGACGAGAATGACGACGTGCGCGTCCTCGATCGATTGCAAGGTCTTGATTACCGAGAATTTTTCGATCGCTTCGACGGTCTTTCCCTTCCGCCGCAGTCCGGCGGTGTCGATCAGCGTGTAGTGCCTGCCGTCGCGTTCAAAATCGACGTAAATCGAGTCGCGCGTCGTTCCGGGCTGGTCGAAGGCAATGACGCGCTCGTCGCCCAGAAGGGCGTTGATCATCGTGCTTTTCCCGACGTTCGGGCGCCCGACGATCGCAACTTTCAGGACATCGTCCTTTTCGGCCTCTTCACCGGCATCGGGAAAGGCGCTGAGCACGTGCGCGATCAGCTCACTCACACCGTCCCCGTGCGCCGCCGAGACGGCGAGCGGTTTCCCCAGACCCAGTTCGTGAAAGTCGGAGACCGCGATGCCGCGGTCCATGCCCTCGGCCTTGTTGACGGCGACGATCACCGCGCGACCGCTTCTGCGCAGCTTGTCGGCGACCTCCTTGTCGATCGCCGTCAGGCCGGCGCGCCCATCGACGAGGAAGACGACGGCGTCGGCCTCGTCGATCGCCTGTTCGGTCTGGCGGGCCATCCGGTAGAGGATTCCGTCCTTGGTGAGCGGTTCGAACCCGCCGGTGTCGATCACCAGATAGGGTTTTTTGCCGAGTTTCCCGTGACCGTAGTGCCTGTCGCGCGTCAGACCCGGAACGTCGGCGACGAGCGCGTCACGCGTTCTCGTCAGGCGGTTGAAAAGCGTCGATTTTCCGACGTTCGGCCTGCCGATGAGCGCGATGACCGGCTTCATTCCTGTTCGACGGCAAAAATCCCGCCGTTGGCCGTCTGCACGAGAATCTGCCTTCCGAAGATTTGCAGCGGCGCGACGACGGCGCTGCCGTCGGTCGTCACGCGAGCGACGAAGGAACCGTTCTCCTTGTCGAGAAAATGGAGCACGCCCTGAAGGTCGGCGACGATGACGTAGCGTCGGAAAGGCAAAGGCGCGGTCAGTCTGCGGAGCGCGAGCTTGTCCTGCTTCCAGAGGCTCGCGCCCGTTTCGAGGTCGAGCGCGTGGACGGCGCTCTTATCGTCGGTAACGTACAGAGAAGTGCCGTCGATCGACAAGCCGGAGGTGCTCGACATCGCCCTCGCCCAGATCAGGTTTCCCCGCATCAGATCAAAGCAGCTTACCCTCCCCTGATAGGCGACGGCGCAGATCGTGCGCTGAAAAATGACCGGGGCGCTCGTGATGTCGGACGCTCTTTCAAGCTCGGTCGCACCCTTGGGCTGCGCGACCGTTCCGTCCCAGACGGCGGCGCCGTTTTCCAGGTTGACCGCGACCAGTTTCCCGCCCGGAAAACCGACGAAGATGAACTGATGGTCGATGAGCGGCTGCGCCGTCATGCGTACCGACAGCGCCGGCATCGGTCGCTGGAATATCCAGCGCCGCGTTCCGTCAAAAGCGTCGTAAGCGATCAGCCGGTTGTCCGCGCTCCGAACGACGACCATCCCGCCGCCCAGCGCCGGAGGAGAAAGCACTTCGCTGGTCGCTTCCGCTTTCCACAAAAGCTTGCCTTCGCTCGCCGAAAATGCCAGGACTTCTCCAGACGACGAACCGACGACCACGCGGTCACGGTCCGCGCCGACACCGCCCGAGAGCGGCTGGCCGACATTGACCCTCCAGGACTGCTTGCCATCGTCGATGCGTATCAAACTGCCGTCGCGCCCCGCGGCGTAGATCGTCGAATCGACGATCGCGGGCATGAAAGAATAAACGTCGCTTTTCCCGATACTTTCGCGCCAGACGACGTGAGCCTGCGCCGTCGCCTGGATGGCCTGCAACTCGGCGACTTTCGGTCCACTGCTTTTGAAGGGGTTCATCGAATCCAGCACCGAGCAGCCGGTCAAGCCTGCGAGCGCGAGGACGACGAGGCAGAGGGTTCGGCGCATTACTGCCCGCCTCCCAGGGCGTCGAGCTTTTGCCGGAGGACTTCGCGGTAGGTTCCGTCGGCCTGCGTCTGCCAGTCCTGGAGCGAATCGAGTCCCCCGCTCGTCTTTTGCTTTTCTTCCAGCCTTGTCAGCGCCGATTGGTAGGCTTTGCGCGCCTCGTCGACCTTGCCCTGGATTTTCAGGATGTCGCCGCGCGTATCCTGAAAACGCGCCTCGAACACGGGAAGCACGCTGCCGTCGAGCTGTTTCAGGGCTTCGTCGTAGGATTTTTCGTCGATCAGAAGGACGGCGAGATGCAGGCGCGCGAGGTCGCGCAATTCGTCCTGGTTGCGCTCGGCGACCCATTGCAACTGCGCCTTCGCCGTTTTTGCATCCCCCGATTCGACCAGGGCGCTCGACGCCATCAGGGCGCCGAGCGCGGCGTACGATGCGCTGTCGAACTTCTCGATGAGTTCGCCGCTCGCCGCTTTGACGCGCGCGATGTCCTTTTTCTGGACGGCCTCCTGAAGCGAATGGTAGATCATCGACGCCTGGGCGATCTGGCGGCGCTGATACCAGTTCCACGCCTGCCATGCGATGACGACCGAAAAAACGACGAGCAGAACGTTGAGCAAGGGGTTCCCGTGCTGCTTCCACCACGTCTTCAACTCATCGATCTGTTCCTGCTCTTCAAGATTATAAGCATCCATCGAAGTCATCCTCATCCAGAAAATATTTCACGATCTCGTCGGCGACTCCGTCGATCGAAACGCGTTTTTGCGGCTCGCGGCCATCGTCCCGCAAGGGTTTGAGCGTCACTTCATCGTCGCGCGCCTCGTCGTCGCCGATAATGACGGCGTAGAGCGCGCCCGACGCGTCGGCTTTTTTCATCTGCGATTTGAAACTTCCGCCGCCGCAGTTGAAAAGCACCGAAATCCCTTGATCGCGCAAACTTTCGGCGACTCGGGGCGCGATCGCATTTGCCGCGTCGCCTTGATAAACCAGGTAGACGTCGGTTTGCGGCGCCGTGGGCACTCCGTCGGACTCCTGAACGAGCGCCGTCAGACGTTCGACTCCGATGGCGAAACCGCACGCGGGCATGGGTTTTCCCCCCAACTGCCCGACGAGACCGTCGTAACGCCCCCCGGCGCAAACCGTCGCTTGCGCGCCGAGCCGGTCGGTCAGCCATTCGAAAACGGTCAGATTATAGTAGTCCAGCCCGCGAACGAGGCGGGGATTGATCGTGTAAGCGACGCCAACGTCGCTCAAGACTTGCTGTACGCCTTCGAAATGCGCGACCGATTCCGCGCCGAGGTGGTCGAGGAGACGCGGCGACTCCGACAGCATCTCGCGCATCGCGGGGTTCTTGCTGTCGAGTATCCGAAGCGGGTTCGTATGGAGGCGGCGTTTCGCTTCTTCGTCCAGGCTGTCGGCGTGTTTCTCGAAATAGTCGACGAGTTCGGCGCGGTAGCGCGCCCTTTCCTCCGGTTGCCCCAGAGAATTGATCTGCAATTCGATTCCGTCGAGCCCAAGGTCGTCCCAGAGGCGCGCGCTCATCAGAATCTGTTCCGCGTCGATATCGGGTCCGGCAAAACCGAAGGATTCGACGCCGATCTGGTTGAATTGACGGTAGCGCCCTTTCTGCGGTCGTTCGTGCCGGAACATCGGCCCCAGGTAATACAGACGCTGAGGGCGCTGCGCCGCCAGATGGTGCTGGAGGACGGCGCGCGCGCAACCCGCCGTCCCTTCCGGCCGCAAGCTCAGCTTTTCCCCGTTGAGACTGTCTTCGAAGGAATACATTTCTTTCTCGACGATGTCGGTCACTTCGCCGATGGCGCGCTTGAACAAGGAGGTCGGCTCGACGATCGGCAAACGGATCGGTCGGTAGCCGTAAGCTTTCGCCCACAAACGCACCCGCTCTTCAAAAAATTCCCAGAACTCGGCTTCCGCCGGAAGCACGTCGTTCATTCCACGCACGGATTGCACAGTCTGATTCATGATTTCATCGTATTCTTTTGTCGATACGCGCGCGCGACGTAACGCTCGACGATCGCCGTAAAATCCCCGGCGATGTTCCCGCCGCGCAAGGTGGCGGTCTTCACGCCGTCTTCATAGACCGGCGCCGCCGGCGCTTCTCCCCTTCCCGGCAAACTGATCCCCACGTGTGCGTGCCGGCTTTCGCCCGGTCCGTTCACGATACACCCCATGACCGCCAGACTCATGTTCTCGACCCCCTCGTACGCCTCGCGCCACAAAGGCATCCGCGCGCGGACGTAATCCTGCACCGACTGTGCCAGTTCCTGGAAGACGTCGCCGCTCGTCCGTCCGCAACCGGGACACGATGTGACCATCGGCATGAACGCGCGCAAACCCATCGTCTGTAGTATTTCCTGCGCGACGATGACTTCCCGCGCGCGCGACTCGCCTTTCACCGGCGTCAGCGAAACGCGGATTGTATCCCCGATTCCTTCCTGAAGAAGAACGGCGATCGCCGCGGTCGAAGCGACGATGCCCTTCGACCCCATCCCCGCTTCGGTCAGCCCGAGATGCAGAGGATAATCCGAAAGTTCCGACAGGGCGCGATACACGGCGATCAGGTCCTGCACTTCCGAAACCTTGCACGAAAGAACGATGCGATCTCCGGGAAGACCGAGCGCTTCGGCGCGCGCCGCCGATTCGAGCGCCGATTCGATCATCGCTTCGCGCATGATTTCGTCCGCGCCGCGCGGTTCCGGGCGTTCGAGGTTGCGATCCATGACGCGCGCGAGCAATTCCCGGTCGAGACTCCCCCAATTGACGCCGATGCGCACGGGTTTGGCGTAGCGACACGCGATCTCGATCATCTGGGCGAATTGCTTGTCGTGTTTTTCTCCCGACCCGACGTTTCCGGGATTGATGCGGTACTTCGCCAGGGCTTGCGCGCATTCGGGGTAGTCTGCCAAGAGGCGGTGACCGTTGTAGTGGAAGTCGCCGACGAGCGGAACGTCGATACCCGATTTGTAAAGCCGCTCATGAATCGCGGGAATCGCCGCCGCCGCTTCGGGTGTATCGACCGTCAGCCGAACGAGTTCCGAACCCGCGCACGCAAGCTCGGCGCATTGCGACGCCGACTCCGAAACGTTCGCCGTATCGGTGTTCGTCATCGACTGAACGACGATCGGATGCCCCCCTCCCAGCGAAAGATGGGCGATTTTCACCGTGCGCGTCGGGCGACGAGGGGCAATCCGGTCCGGTCGGGAGAAACCACCAGTCAAACTTCGACCCTCATTTGACGGTAACGTGCGCGACGTTTTCCCTGCTGCGCTTCGAAAGGTCGAGCGGTCTGCCTTTGTAATGCGCCCGGACGTGGGCGGCGTTGCCGACGATCATCGAAAAAGGCGCTTGCACCTCGACTCTCTGGTGCGTTCCTGCCTGATTCATCCCCGAAAAAACCACTTTGTTGTTACGATTTCGCACCTCGACCCACGCGCCTTCGAGAAAATCGAGCGACAAAGCGCTCACGGAAGCGGCGGGTGCCGACGTGGTGGGCGTGGCTTCCACTGGACCTTCCCGCACGACAGGCGGCAAAACGACAGGGGTGGCAAGGGGCGGCGGCGCGGCGAGTGGCACGACGGGCGGCGGCGCGGGCGGCGTTTTGGGTGCTTCCGGCGGTGGACTTGGCGCCGCTGGTACCGGGGAAGGCGCCGACGGTAAAGGAAGGGCACGCGGCGCGGGCGTGGTGGGCGGTGTTCGCGTCTGCGCCTGCGCCTGTGCGCCGGCATCGGGCACGACGGTAACCGAAAGCGCGAGCGGTTTTCGGTTCTCCGCGTCGGGCGCGTTATTGTTGCTCTTCATCGCCGTCGGAAAGACCGAACGCAAGGACGAAAGCATCGATTGCCACGTCGAATCGGGTAAAAGAAAATAAAGCAGGATCGCCGCGACCAGCACGACCAGGCCCGTGATGACGGGCAAATAGTCACGGAAACGGATTTTCTTGTCCGACGAAACGCCGACGTTCATTCCTTCGAGTATCTTGAGTTCGCGCATTTCGTGGATATGGAGTTTATCCAGAAGACTCATCAGTTCCGAGGTCTCCATATCCAGAAAACGCGCGTAGTTCCGGACGAAGCCCCGGATGATGGTATTGTTGCCCGGAAGATGCCGCCAGTCGTCCGCTTCGAGCGCCTCGACCTGGCTCGCGCTCAGCTTGAGCGCCTTCGCAATGCCGACGACCGTCAGACCGCGCGCTTCGCGCGCGGTACGCAGCTTCAATCCGATGCTCGGAGAGACGAAAGGAGGCACGGCGTCATCGCCTTCCCGCGCGGGCGATTCTCCGGCGTTTTCCTTGCCGGACGATTCATCCGTCCAATCGTCGTCACGATTCATTCAAAATTTCCTTTGAGAAAATCCCGGTACTCGGGCGAGTCCGGAAATCTCCGTTTCAGTTGCGCGGCGAGGCTCGACTCCCCCACGTTGTTGCCGAGACGGCGTTCGACGCGCAAGGCCAGCCACAGCACATCCGCTTCCGGGGTGTTGACTTGGCGCTGAACGCGGGTCAGATAATCCCTCGCCGCATCGAAATTTTCACGCTTATAGCTGACGAGCGCAAGCTGAAAAAAAGCGCGCGGGTTCTCAGGAGAAAGAACCAGGCTCCGATTGATGAATTCTTCACCGGAATCCAGTTCGCCGTGCTTCGCCAGACACATCCCGGCGTTCAGGTAAGCGATTTCGGGCGTCTTGTAGAGAACATTGTTGAAAGCGTTCTGAAAATACGGGAGCGCGTCCTTTTCCTTGCCGGTCTGGCACAGATACCAGCCAAAGTTATTGTTGATATCCGGGTCTCTCGGATCCAGTTCGATCGACTTTTGAAAATCCTTCTCCGCCGACGGGAATTCCTTGAGGGTGAAAAGCGCCAGGGCGCGCATACTGTACGCGGGCGCGTACTCGGAGTTGATCGCGATCGCCAGCGTCAGTTCTTCGAGCGCGATGATCAATTCACCGTCCTGAAAATAGAGCGCCGCAAGCTCGGTGTGCGCCCTCGCCCGCGTCAGCGGGTCCTTCGGTTCCAGCGGGGCGAAGACTTCGGGCGAGTTCGATTCTTGCTGTCCCAGCCCCGATCGCTGTGCGTGGGCGGGTGGGACTGAAAAAACGGCGAGAATCGCCAACGCGCAAAAAAACGAAAGCAAAGGCCTGGAAAAATTCTTCATCTGGGATTCATCTCTCGAAAACAGTTCTTCGCGCGCCGGTTCCGCACCTGACCGACCAATTGTCCGCACGCCGCGTCGATATCGTCTCCGCGCAACTTGCGCGTCGTTGTAATGATGCCCGCTTCCATGAGAATTTCCGCAAAGCGCCGAACGCGCTCCGCCGGCGGGCGGCGGAACGGGCTGCCCGGAAACGGGTTGAATGGAATCAGGTTGAATTTGCACGGAAGACCGCCCACCCGCGACAAGAGCGCGCGCGCGTGCGCCTCCGAATCGTTGACGCCGTCGAGCAAGACGTACTCGAAAGTCACAAAGTCGCGCGGCGCCTTGTCGAGATAGCGGCCGCACGCCGCCATGAGGGACGCCAGCGGATATTTCCGGTTGATCGGAACGAGCGTATCGCGCAGGGCGTCGTCGGGCGCGTGCAGGGAGACCGCCAGCGCGACCGGGCATTCATCGCGCAGACGGTCGATCGCCGGAACCAGACCCGAAGTCGAAACGGTTACCCGGCGCCGCGACAGCCCGTAAGCGTTGTCGTCGAGCATCAGGCGGATCGCCGTTACCGTATTGTCGAAATTGGCAAGGGGTTCGCCCATCCCCATCAGGACGACGTTGCTGATGACACGCTCACCCGACGAAGACGCGCCCAGCGCCCGGCTCGCCTGCCACAACTGCCCGATGATCTCGGCGACGCTCAGGTTGCGGCTGAAGCCCTGCTTGCCCGTCGAACAAAAAGCGCATCCGAGCGCGCAACCGACCTGCGAAGAAACGCAGAGCGTCCCGCGCGTATCTTCGGGGATGAAAACGGTCTCGATCGCGTTCCCGTCGCCGACGTCGAACAGGAATTTCCGCGCGCCGTCTTCCGAAACACGGTCGAGGACGAGTTCGGGCGGCCCGACGCTCGCCAGGTCTTTGAGCTTTGCGCGGAGACCCTTGGCAAGGTTCGTCATGCCGTCGAAATCCGCCTGCCCGAAGCGATGGATCCAGCGCAAGACCTGCTTCGCGCGGAACGCGCTCTCGTCCTGCGCCGCAAAAAAAGCGGCAAGACCCGCGGTATCGAAGTTGAGCAGATTGACGGACATGCCGACCGCGAGCCTCGAATCAGCGTCCCGAATAAACGGACAGTTCGGGGAAAAAGAAAGCGATCTCGTTCCGGGCTGTTTCCGGCGCGTCGGACCCATGAACCGCGTTGGCGTCGATCGAATCGGCGAAATCGGCGCGAATCGTCCCGGCGTCGGCTTTTTTCGGATCGGTCGCGCCCATCAGTTCGCGGTTTTTCGCAATGGCGTTCTCGCCTTCCAGAACCTGCACCATCACCGGGCCGGAGACCATGAAGTCCACGAGGTCCTTGTAAAACGGGCGTTCCCTATGAACCGCGTAAAATTCGCCGGCCTCGCGCGACGAAAGCCAGACCATTTTCGCCGCGACAATTTTCAGCCCATTGTCTTCAAAGCGCGAGTAAATCCGCCCGATCACGTTCTTTGCGACCGCGTCGGGTTTGACGATAGAAAGCGTGCGTTCAACAGCCATTCATCCACTCCAAAGGAAAAAAATACGGATAATCAAGGAAATGGACTATTGTACCAAGACTTTGCATGAGATGTGAGGAGCTTGTTGAGCATTTTTCTGTCGGGAAACTCACCGAACGGTACGCGAGCCTCGGACTTGCAAACGTTTTCGTGCGCGCGGAGCATACATCCACCCGAAGTGCGTCTCCGCACACGCCGAAACGAGGCTCGGCTCGGCATCAAAGCATGAATGAACTGAAAAAGGAATGAGTCGCCCGGAAAACGCCGTCTATTCTTTCAGCGTTCGCGCGACAAGTGAGGCGCGCGCCGAATGGATGAGTTCGGCGATTCTCTCTGGAAAACGGCAGTTTCGCGCAATTTCACCCGCGTCGAGGTCTCGCGCCACATTGAGCGCGCGCTGAAACAGATGCGGGTCGGGAACCGGTTTGTCCTCCCACCCCAAGCGGCCATGGTAGTCGCAGTCGCAGGCTTCGATCAGGCGCTCGAAACGTTCCGGGCGGCGGAAGGCGTCGGTCTGTTCGAGAATCCCGACGATCGTCCCGGCGCGTAAACCTCCGCCCCGGCGGATGTTGCCGTGATGGCGCGCGACGAGGAGCGCCAGGTCGCGGCACTCGGACGGCGGTCGCAGACGCGCGCAAACGGCCTTGACGAGCGGGACGCCGCGCTCTTCGTGTCCGGGGTGGCGCGGCAGGTCGGCTTGTGGCGTCAATCCCTTGCCGAGGTCGTGCAGAAGGACCGCGAAACGTACCGGCAGCGCGTAGGCGTGGCGCGCGGCACAGTCAAGCGCCATCATGACGTGCACGCCGGTATCGACTTCGGGGTGGTAATCCGAGCGCTGCGGCACGCCGAAAAGCGCGTCGAGTTCCGGGATCAGGCGCTTCAGGGCGCCGCACTCGCGCAAGACGGCGATCATGCGCGAAGGGTGTTCGGCCATCAGACCCTTGGCGATTTCCTGCCAGATGCGCTCGGCGACCAGGTAGTCGATTTCTCCGTCTTCGACAAGGCGGCGCATCAGCGCCAGGGTTTCCGGGGCGACGGAAAACGTCGAAAAACGCGCGGCAAAGCGCGCGATGCGCAAAACCCGGACGGGGTCTTCCGCAAACGCGGGGCTGACGTGCCGCAGGATGCGCGCCTTCAAATCGGCGACGCCGCCGAAGGGGTCGATCAGTGTTCCGTCTTCGGCTTGCGCGATCGCGTTGATCGTCAGATCGCGGCGCGCGAGGTCGTCTTCGAGTGACACTTCGGGCGCCGAATGAAATACGAAACCTTTGTAGCCTCGGCCGGATTTTCGTTCGGTACGCGCGAGCGCGTATTCCTCGTGCGTTTCCGGGTGGAGAAAGACGGGGAAGTCCTTGCCGACCGGCCGATAGCCTTTTGCCAGCATTTCTTCGGGGGTGCCGCCGACGACGACGTAATCGCGGTCGCTGATCGGCAGACCCAGCAAGGCGTCGCGGACGGCGCCTCCCACAGTATAGATTTGCATCATTCTTTTTCCAGATCGCCCCCTGCCTTTGTCGACTTCTCGCCATACATGAAGATGTTGGGCTTCGCTGCGCTCAGCCCAAGCTATGCGGCCTCGTCTTCCCAGCAGGAAGGGTTTGGGCTATGGCAGATATTCGCGCTTCGTTTCGTTTTCAGCCGGGGGTTGGACGACGCCGAGACGCCGTTTGATCAGTTGCGGTCCGGCGTCGAAAAGGATCGCGTAATAGACCGTATTGCTCATCACTTTCTTGACGTAGTCGCGTGTTTCGTTGAAGGGAATCGTTTCCGCGTAAATCGCGCCCTCGATGGGTTGGCGAGACCGCCATTGGCGCGCCCTGCCCGGCCCCGCGTTGTACGCCGCCGAAGCGAGCACCGGATGTTCGTCGAGACTGTCGAGCACCATGCGCATATATGTCGTGCCGAGCAGCACGTTGGTTTCGGTATCGTTGACCCTGGAAGGCTGATAATCCTGAAGCCCGATCTGCTTGGCGACCCAGCGCGCCGTTTTGGGCATCAACTGCATCAAGCCCGAAGCGCCCACGACCGACTTCGCGTCGACGATGAAGCGGCTTTCCTGACGCATCAGTCCGTAGACCCAGGCGTCGTCGAGCGACAATTTTTTTGCCGCCGGACGGATCGTTTCACCGAAGGGCGCGAGGTAGCGTAGGCTGTAATCGTGCTCGGTCTGCGTCCGGTCCGCCGCCGAAATCGCGCGGTCGAAAAATCCCGCGCTCCGCGCGAACTCCGACGCAGCCAAAAGTTCGCGGTCGCTCATTCCGCGCATCGCCCAGTTCCATTCCAGCACGCCCTCGAAACGCAGACCCGCACGAATCAGCGCCAGACTCCGCCGGAGTCCGGGATTCGAGGACGCGCGCTCGAGTTCTTCGTTCGTCGGTGCGTTGGCCTTCGGCGGAACGACGATGGCGCGACCGAGTTCTTCGCTCGCCAACTGACTGTAAAAATCGGGAGTTCCCGCGATTTTCTCGAACAGAGCCTTGGCTTCGGTCTTTCGCCCTTCTGCGTGGAGCGCGCGGCCCCGCCAATAAATCCAGGCGCGTTGTTCCGCCAGTTCTTCCGGCATTCGCTCGATGATGCCGCGAAGCATCTGCCAATTCTGCGCGCGCAACGCGGCGCGCGCCTTCCATTGGATCAGATGGTTTGAAAGCGGAGCACGCCCCGCTTTCCGAAACCAGGCGAGCGCTTCGGGTCGGTGGCGCTGCGCCGCCCAGCCCGCCACCTGGCTCCACACCCATTCCCTTTCGCCGGGTTTGAGTTTCTTTTCGATCCGCTTCAAATGTTCGGCGGCCAGGGGGACATCGCTCCGGGCGACGCGGACGATCGCGAGAATCGCCAGTTCGCGCAGCATCTGATTTTCCGAAAAATTTTTCGGAAGCCGTTTCAGCCACGGCAGCGGTTTCATGGTCACGGCTTTCGCCGTCGCTTCGTCGGGCGTCTGGTTCTCCGGCAGATAGTTCATGCTGTAGCGCGCCGCCTCGACCTTGCCGGCCTCAAGCTGGCGGCGAATCCGCGCCCAAACGTCGTCGACCTGAACGCGTTTTTCGACGATCAGGCTTTCGATCAAGGGAAGGCAGGCTTCGGGCGGGTCGGCGAGATTCAGCCACAGCGGCGTTGCCGCGTTGAGCGTCGCCGTTTTTCCGCGCCGCTTCCGGCTCGCCTGAAGCGCATAGCAACGCAGGTCCTGTTCCTGCTGGACGAGCGCCGGGTATTCGGCGTTGAACTCGTCCCATCGACCGCGCTTTCCGAGGAATCTCAGCCAGTCGCCGCGCATTTTTTCGGCGAGAAACTCGCCGGGGTAGCGCTCGATGAATCTTTGCACCGTTCCCCTGCCCAGGCTATCGAAATTCAGCCGGATTCGCCAGTAATCGATGTAGGCCGAAAGCTCGTGCCCTTCCAGCGTCCGCGCGATTCGCTCAAATTCGGCGCGATCGCCGGCCTGCACGGCCTTGCGCGCGAGGACGATACGCTCGTCGGGGAGGAGGTTTTCCAGCGCGACCGGCGTTTTGGGCGGAGCTGCCAAAACACTGGATACGGCAAAAAAACAGAGGAACGCGAAGCGCTTCATGTCATGATAAGCTGGGAGCTATGAATTCCGACCCGAGCATATCATAAGATGGCGCACGAACCGACGTTCGACACCGACGAAGCGAAAGCGCGTACCGACGCGCGCCGTGCACTGCGCGCGCACCTCATCGAACGACGCCTCGCCGTTTCGCCCAGCACGCACGCGCTCTATTCGAGCCGGATCAGCGACTCTTTGCAGGCGCACTTTCCCGAACTGGAAGAACGGCGCGTCGCCTTTTGCTGGCCGATGAAAAACGAGCCTGACCTGCGCCCCCTGCTGCGCCGCTGGACTCAGCGTAATCGACCGGGGTTCATGGCGCTTTTGCCGGTCGTCAAAAAGCGCGGAACCGCCCTCGTCTTCAGAAAATGGACTCCCGACGCCCCGATGGCGACCGACGCGTTCGGTCTCGCCGTCCCGGACGAGGACGCCGAAACCGCAAACCCCGAAGCCCTGTTGATCCCGGTCAACGCCTTCGACGCGGCGGGTTACCGGCTCGGATACGGCGGCGGCTTTTTTGACCGGACGCTGGCGCAACTCGAACCGCCTCCGCTGGCGATCGGGATCGGCTTCGAAATGGCGCGCGTCGACTCGATCGACCCCGCGGCGCACGACAGGAGGCTGAACGCCGTCGTGACCGAAGCCGGCGTTTACCGTTTCGGCTGATTTCTCTTCCAGATCGTTCGTGTTCTCAGGGCACGACGCGCCGTGTCTGGTCGGCGTTTCCGGGTTTTCTCAAACTTCACACAAACGGCGGCAATACTCCACACCGTGTCGGTACAGGGAATGACTTCGGTAATCGCCCAATTCGACCCGTGGAATCAGGCGCGCGATGCGTTCCGACCTGCGCGCGTCGGGAGCGTCAGAAGCGTCGAGGATTGGCGACCAACGGCGGAGCAAGTCGTCGACCGTTTCGGGCGAATTGCAGACTGGAAGCATGTCGCAACCCGCCTCCCACGCCGCCCGCGCCCGTGCGACGCCGTCACCGACGGCGCCTGCGCCTTCCATCGAGAGATCGTCGCTGAAAACCGCGCCGTCAAACTTAAGATTGTTTCTTAAGTAGTTGTGCCAAATCATTGAAAATCCAGATGATTTATTATCAACCGAGGAATAAATCACGTGCGCGGGCATGATCGCGTCGAGCTTCAGGCGCCGGTAGGGTTCGATATCGCGTGCCAGTTCGTCGAGGCTGCGTTCGTCGATGGAAGCCGCCGTATGCGAATCCGCCTCTGCCCACCCGTGCCCCGGAAAATGTTTCCCGCACGCGGACATCCCCGCCTCATGCAGGCCGTCGATCAAGGCACCGGCGAGCGCGACGACGGTTTCAGTATCGCGGTGAAACGCGCGGTCGCCGACGACGGCGCTTCGCCCCCAATCGAGGTCGAGAACCGGCGTAAAGGAAAGGTCGACGCCACAGGCGCGCAATTCCGCCGCGAGCACAAAACCGATCGAACGCGCGGCCTGGCACGCCTCAAGAGGCGCTTCCTCCCAAAGTTTTCCGAGGAAACGCATCGCCGGCAGACGCGTAAACCCCTCGCGGCAGCGCTGAACCCGCCCGCCTTCGTGGTCGATCGCGATCAAGAGCGGCGGAGATCGGAGCGCATGCACTTCGCGGGTCAAGCGAGAAAGTTGCTCCGGGGATCGATAATTCCGTGTAAAAAGGATCAAGCCGCCGACTTTCGGGTCGAGAAGACGCCTGCGGTCGTCGGCTTCGAGTTCCTGCCCAATGACATCGATCATCAGGGGGCCGTAAGCACATTGGTTCATGGTTCTCCTCTCGCGGCTTTCCGCTCCAGTACGACGAAGGCGAGCGCGAAGTCGCGTTCGTCGGAGAGCGACAGGTGCGCGACGACGTGTTTTTCTTCGACCCATTCGGCGAGTTCCGGCGCGTAGGCGAAGAAAGGCTGTCCCAGCGCGTTGTTTCTGACCGTAATCGCGGGAAGGAGAATCGGCGCGCGCAAACCCGTCCCGAAGGCTTTCGCGAGCGCTTCCTTGGCGGCGAAACGCTTGGCGACGAAGGCGGCTGCGCGCGGCAGACGGGGTTTGGCGGCTTTTTCG
The DNA here is from genome assembly GCA_031266435.1 of Accumulibacter sp. Taxonomy (GTDB): domain Bacteria; phylum Pseudomonadota; class Gammaproteobacteria; order Burkholderiales; family Rhodocyclaceae; genus Propionivibrio. The sequence continues at coordinate 13,109 of JAISAZ010000014.1, read as the reverse complement.
GGGTTTTCCTTGCCGGGAAACGCGGAAATGGCGTCGCCGAAAACACGTTGGAAAGTCTCGAACTCCTCGTCGGACAGGATTTTTCCGGCGACGGCATCCGCGTAGCGCTCCAGAAGACGGGAAATCCGCGCGACGGCGACAATGTCCGTCCCGACGCCGACGATCATGGCAAAAAGCGCGCCTCGCGGATCAGGCGCTTCATTTCTTTCACCGCTTCGCGCATTCCGACGAAAACGGCGCGGCTGACGATCGCGTGGCCGATGTGCAGTTCCCGGACGCCGGGAAGACGCGCGATGGGCTGGACGTTGAAATAGGTCAGCGCGTGCCCCGCGTTGAAGCGCATTCCACGCGCGAGGATCGCATCCCCCGCGTTGCGGATTTTTTCGAGTTCGGCGACGACCGCGGGACTTTCGGCGTCGCGCCCCATCGTGTGGAAAGCGTGCGCGTAAGGGCCGGTATGGATTTCGCAGACGCGCGCGCCGATCCGTGCCGCCGCGCCGATCTGCGCCGGGTCGGCGTCGATGAAAACGCTGCTGAGGATACCCGCGTCGCTCAAAACGCCGACCGCTTTTTTGAGCTTCTCTTCCTGCGAGAGAATGTCGAGTCCGCCCTCCGTCGTGACTTCGTTCCGCCCTTCGGGGACGAGCATCGCCATTTCGGGTTTCAGGCGGCAGGCGATCGAGACCATTTCGTCCGTCGCCGCCATTTCCAGATTCAGCTTGATCTGCGTGAGCGTCCGAAGCTTTTCGACGTCGCTGTCCTGGATATGCCGACGATCCTCGCGCAGATGAACGGTAATACCGTCGGCGCCGCCGAGATGCGCTTCGGCGGCGGCCCAGACGGGTTCGGGTTCGTAGGTTTGGCGCGCCTGACGAATCGTGGCAACGTGGTCGATGTTAACGCCGAGTTCAATCATTCTGGAAACCCTGGTTGGTCGCGCCTCCGGCGCGGGACGTCTTCACCCCACACGGGAGGCGGAGGAAGAGTACAAAGTGTTCGTCAAAAAGTAAAACCCGCCTTTTGCCGGGTTCAAGTGAAACAACCCTTCTGAGCGCGATTATCCCTCCAAAGGGAGAGCATTCCAACCGGAGCGCGCTTTCGATGAAGCTGATTATAATTCCTGAAGTTCCATAAAGAATTTTCGCGCGTGCAGGTCTTTGCCGCTGGTGTAGTGCGCGATCAGGACGCGCATGAGCTGCTTGGCCTCCGCGAGCGAACGCGGGTCGGAAAAATCCCCGTCGCGCATATCGATCAGCGTCTTCCCTTTGACCAGGCGCGTCGGTTCGTGCCCCTCTGCACGAACCGGTCCCCTTTCGATTTCATAAACGTAGGCGTCCGACGGTCCGATGGGCAAGCCGTCGGCGTCGTGTTCCAGCGTCAAGCCGTAGCCGAGTTCGCGCAGGAGCGCGCATTCGAAAACGCGCAGGTCGGATTCGCGGGGGTTTTCGGCGAGCCGCCGCAGCGTTTCGGCGTATGCCGAAAAAAGCCGTTCGTGCGCGTCGGCGCGCGGCAAAAGGTGCAACAGAAGTTCGTTCAGATAGTAGCCGCAAAGCAGCGCTTTCCCCGAAAGAAGCGCTTGCCCGCCCTGCCATTCGGTTTTTGTCAGCGTATGCACCTCGCCATTCCCTGACCAAGCGACTTCGAGCGGCTGAAAGGCGAGCAAGAGACCGCGCAGCGCCGAACGCGGGCGTCGCGCGCCCCGCGCCATCAGCGCGACGCGACCGTAGTCGCGCGAAAACATTTCGACGACGAGGCTTGTTTCGCTATAGGGGCGAGCGTGCAAGACGTACGCCGGCTGCCCGATCATGGTTCGAGCCATCGATTACGCCCTGGGCAAGACGCGGCGCGTCGTCGCGACCCCTGTACGCCGCACCTCGCACACTTCGCACACTTCGCACACTTTGCACGCTTCGCCGCATCTTGGGTTCATTCGAGGTAACCCAGGCTTTTGAGCAAGCGCTCGTCGTCGTTCCATCCAGACTGAACGCGAACGAAAACTTCGAGAAAGACCTTTCCGCCGAAGCATTTTTCCATATCCTGCCGCGCTTCGGTCGCAATGCGCTTGAGCGTTTCACCCCCTTTGCCGATGACGATGCCCTTGTGCGCCGAACGCCCGACGACGACGACGGCAGCGACACGCCGCAGCGAATCCCCGGTTTCAAATTTCTCGATTTCGACGGTCGCGGCGTAAGGGAGTTCGTCGCCGATGAGGCGGAAAAGCTTTTCACGGACGTATTCGGCGGCGAGAAAACGCTCGCTTTTGTCCGTGATTTCATCTTTGTCGAACAACAGACCCTCGTTGGGCAGGTGCGCTCGGATTTCGTCCAGCAGATCGTCGGTCTGCCTCCCTTTGGCGGCACTGATCGGGACGATGGCCGCAAAGGGGAAAAGGCCGGAAAACTCGGAAAGCAAAGGCAGAAGATGCGTTTTATCGCCGATTTTGTCGATCTTGTTGACGGCCAGGATCACGGGGCGGTTTTTTGGAAGCAGCTTTAACACCGTCGCGTCTTCCGCACCAAAGGGCGCGGCTTCGACGACGAAAACGACGACGTCCACGTCAGCGAGCGCGTGTTTCACGCTCCGGTTGATCGCGCGGTTGAGCGCATTGACGTATTTCGTCTGGAAACCCGGCGTATCGACAAAAGCGAACTGCGCGTCTTGGCGAGTCAATATCCCCGTGATCCGGTGGCGCGTCGTCTGTGCCTTTCGAGAAACGATGCTGATTTTTTCGCCGACGAGCCGATTCAGAAGCGTCGACTTTCCGACATTCGGACGGCCAACGATGGCGATGAAACCCGACTTCATTCCTTCGGTCGAGGAATTTTTCGTTTCCGCGCTCTCAGGAGACATGCATCGCATCGAGCGCGTGTTCCGCGGCCATCTGCTCGGCGGCACGGCGGTTCGTTCCCCTGCCCTCCGTTTCGATTTCCAGCGCCTCGATCCGGCACGCGATTTGAAACTGCTGCGCGTGTACCGGGCCTTCCAGGGCGACGATCACGTACTTCGGGGGCAGAAGCTTGCGCCCCTGGAGGTATTCCTGGAGACGCGATTTCGCGTCCTTGAAAGGTTTTTCCAGGACGATCTCCGAGAGCGGCTTTTCGTACAATCGGGTAATCACGGCTTCCGCCGCGTCGAAACCCGCGTCGATCCAGACCGCGCCGAAAAGCGCTTCGAGCGCGTCGGCAAGAATCGAAGGGCGCAGATTTCCGCCGGATTTCAACTCCCCCTCGCCCAACTTCAAAAACTCGCACAGTTCGAGCGAAAGCGCCAGTCTATGGAGCATGTGCTGGCAGACGAGGTTGGACCTCAAGCGCGAGAGAATGCCTTCCGGCTGTTCCGGGTAGCGGTCGAAAAGCGCCTTCCCGATGGCGCCGTTGAGCGCGGCGTCACCGAGGAATTCGAGCCGCTCGTTGTGCGGCGAACCGTAGCTGCGGTGCGTCAGCGCCGTACGGAGCAGGGAATCGTTCGAGAACGAGTGACCGAGCGCTCGTTCAAGGCGTTCGGTCATTCGCTTCGGTCTCTCGCGGAAGTGACTCCGTGGAAATCGATCAACAGGGAAACGTTTGCAAACAGCGGAATACGTTTTTCGTAGGCAAACGAAAGGACGATGTCGCCGCCTTCTCTGGAAATGACGACCTCGTCGGGCGAAATCGAGCGGATGTGGTCGACTTCGGCGTATTTGCTGTAGATCACGCGAATTTCACCGATCATTTTTCCGCTGGCGTTCGACGCCGTCGAGGCGATGTTTTTCTTGATCTTGTAAAATTCGATCACATCGGGAAGTATTTTCACCGCGAGGATGGCGAAGATGCACGCGATCGCTCCCAGAGCAACCATACCCGACAAACTGACGCCACGCTGTTTTTTCATCATAGACGATCCTTATCGAAAAGTTCCAATACGTTTGAAGTTACCAAAATTCAACCAGATGAAGAAAGCCTTTCCGACGATGTATTCATCGGGCACGAAACCCCAGAAGCGGCTGTCGCTGCTATCGTCGCGATTGTCGCCCATCATGAAATAATGACCCGGCGGCACCGTGCAGACCACACCCTCGTTATTGTATAGGCAGTTCTCGCGGAACGGGAAATTCTTGACGTTTCGAATAAATGCCGGAAAATTGTTGTCGTTGAGCGTCCGGTACTCGACGCCGTCCAGATTCTCGGCGAACTGCGGGAAATAGAGTTTGCGCTCTTCATAGTTGTAATCGTCGGTTTTCCGCGTCTCCACCGGCGTACCGTTGATGCTCAGTCGCTTGTTCTGGTAAGCGATCTTGTCGCCGGGAACGCCGATCACGCGCTTGACGTAGTTTTGCGAAAGATTATCCGGGGCGCGAAAGACCATGATTTCACCGCGCCGGGGGTCGCCGATCGAGACGATCTTTTTATCGATGATCGGAAGGCGTATCCCGTAAGTGAATTTATTGACGAGGATGAAGTCTCCCGGCATCAGCGTGGGGATCATCGACCCGGAAGGAATCTTGAAGGGTTCGACGACGAAGGAACGCAGTACGAAAACGATCAGGATCACCGGGAAAAAGCCGCTGCCGTACTCGACCCACACGGGGTCGGGCGCGCCGGGTGCCCTCCGCTTGCGGAAAACGGCGGCGTCGGCGACCCACAAAACGCCGCTCACAACGAGCAAACCGAGCAGGGTCAGGGAAAAGATCAGGGAAAAATTCACACAAACTCCTTATTTATCAATCCGCAACATGGCAAGAAACGCCTCTTGCGGAATTTCGACCGACCCCACCTGCTTCATGCGCTTTTTCCCCGCTTTTTGTTTTTCGAGCAGTTTTTTCTTGCGCGTGATATCTCCGCCGTAGCATTTGGCCAGAACGTCTTTCCGCATCGCTTTCACGTTTTCGCGCGCGACGATGTTCGATCCGATCGCCGCCTGAATCGCCACGTCGTACATCTGCCTCGGAATCAACTGGCGCATTTTATTCGCGAGTTCGCGCCCCCGGCGAACCGAATCGGCGCGATGAATGATCATCGACAGCGCATCGACGCGGCTCCCGTTGATCATGACGTCGAGCTTGACGACGTCGGACGCCCTGAATTCCTTGAATTCGTAGTCGAGCGAAGCGTAGCCGCGCGAAACGGATTTCAGCTTGTCGAAAAAGTCCATGACGACTTCTGCCGTCGGCATTTCATAGACCAGGCGAACCTGCCGCCCGTGGTAGGTCATGTCAATCTGGTTGCCGCGCTTTTGGTTGCAAAGCGTGATCACGTTGCCGATGTAGTCCTGCGGGACGAAAACGGTAATCGTGATGATCGGTTCGCGGATTTCCGCGATTTTCGACAGCTCGGGCAACTTGGCGGGGTTTTCCACGCGCTCAAAGCTCCCGTCGCGCAAGAGGACTTCGTAGACGACCGTCGGCGCGGTCGTGATCAGGTCTTGGTCGAACTCGCGCTCGAGGCGCTCCTGGACGATTTCCATGTGCAGGAGACCCAAAAAACCGCAGCGGAAGCCGAAACCGAGCGCTTGGGAGACTTCGGGTTCGTAATGCAGCGATGCGTCGTTGAGTTTCAGTTTTTCGAGCGATTCGCGCAAGGAGTCGTACTGGTTCGATTCGACCGGATAGAGGCCCGCGAAGACCTGCGGCTTGATTTCCTTGAATCCAGGCAGAGGCTCCGACGCCGGCTTGTCCGCCAGCGTGAGCGTATCCCCGACCTGCGCCTCCTTGAGTTCCTTGATTCCCGAAATGACGTAACCGACCTCCCCCGCGCCCAGCGTGTCGCGCTGGACGGCCTTGGGCGTAAAAACGCCGAGTTGCTCGCACAGATGCGTCGATTTGCCGGACATCAGCCGAATCCGGTCCTTCGCGCGCAGCGCGCCGTCGACGACGCGGACCAGCATGACGACGCCGACGTAGTTATCGAACCACGAATCGATCAGCAGCGCCTTGAGCGGCCCTTCGGGCTTGCCTTTCGGCGGTGGGATGCGCGCGATGATCGCTTCGAGGATGTCTTCGACGCCGAGGCCCGTCTTGGCGGACGCGAGGATCGCGTCGGTCGCGTCGATTCCGATGACGTCCTCGATTTCCTGGCGGGCGAGGTCGGGCGTCGCGGATGGAAGGTCGATCTTGTTGAGAACGGGCAGAACCTCGACGCCCAAGTCGATCGCGGTATAGCAGTTGGCGACCGTCTGCGCTTCGACGCCCTGGGAAGCATCGACGACGAGCAAGGCGCCCTCGCAAGCCGAGAGCGAACGCGAGACTTCGTAGGAAAAATCGACGTGTCCGGGGGTGTCGATCAGGTTCAGGCGGTAGGTCTCGCCGTCCCTCGCGCGGTATTGCAAGGCGGCCGTCTGCGCCTTGATCGTGATTCCGCGCTCGCGCTCGATGTCCATCGAATCGAGAACCTGCTCTTCCATCTCACGGTCGGAGAGACCGCCGCAAATGTGGATGATCCGGTCGGCAAGCGTCGATTTCCCATGGTCGATATGCGCGATAATTGAGAAGTTCCGTATACGTTGCATGTCGTGAAGGCGTCGGCGGGGATCAGTGGGCTTCCTGCCGGTCGGCGGAAACGCGCGATTCTAGCAAATTTTTCCCAGATAATCACGTACTTTGGCGGTTTCGAGAAAATACTGGCAGAGTTCCTCGTTCCCGTGCAGGAGGACGGGCAGATTGGCGCCGTAACGCGCGACGAGTTCCGGGTCGGAATCCACGTCGAGGACCTCGACGCGGAAATTGAGTTCATTGGCGAGGGGGAAAAGCGCCACCCCCATCTCGTGACAGAGGTGGCAACCGTTTCTAGAAACCAGGGTCAGCGTTCGCTGTCGCGGAGGGTCGTCATTCAAGGCAGTCCCTTGATCGTTATGAAATGCCTCATTTCACCGCGTTTTACCAATAAAGTAAAGTTCGTCGACTTATCGAGCTTGTTCAGAATCCTGTTGAACTGCTCGACGCTCTTCACGTCGGTATTCTCACCCTTGACGATGATCGCCAGAATGATGTCGCCGGGTCGCAAGTCCGCATAGGTCGCGTTCTTGCGAACGTTTTCGATGACAAGCCCCGATTTGATCCCCAGACGACGCTTCTGATCCGCCGTCGGCTCGGAGACGATCAGGCCGAGCCGGTTGCTCGCCTGTTCGGCTTCCCTCTGCGTCTTCGCGTTCGCCGATGCCGATTTTTCTTCCTGGATTTCACCCACGACGATCGTCAATTCCTTCGTCGCGCCGTTGCGCCATACCTGCACGGGGATTTTCGACCCGGGGCGCGTCGCGGCGACGATACGCGGGAGGTCGGCGGAGCTTCCTATGGGTTTGGCGTCGAACTTGAGAATGATGTCGCCCGATTCGATGCCGGCTTTTTCAGCCGGTCCGCCCTTTTCCACGTCGTTGACGACCGCGCCCTGCGCTTTTGGCAGACCGAAGGTTTCGGCGAGGTCTTTTGAAACATCCTGGATGATGACGCCGATGCGTCCCCGCGTCACCTTGCCCTTCGCGCGGAGCTGCGACTGAATGTCGAGCGCGACGTCGATCGGAATCGCGAAGGAAATCCCCATGAAACCGCCCGATCGGCTGTAGATCTGCGAGTTGATCCCGATGACCTCGCCTTTCATGTTGAAGAGCGGCCCACCCGAATTGCCGGGGTTGACGGCGACGTCGGTCTGGATGAAAGGCACGTAGTTTTCCTGCGGCAGCGAGCGCCCTTTCGCGCTGACGATCCCCGCCGTTACGCTGCTGTCGAAACCGAACGGAGACCCGATCGCGACGACCCACTCGCCGACCTTGAGTGAATTCGGGTCGCCGAACGAGACCGCGGGCAAGCTCTTCGCGTCGATCTTGATCAGCGCCACGTCGGTCCGCTTGTCCGAGCCGATGACGTTGGCCTTGAATTCGCGCTTGTCGGTCAGGCGGACGAGGATTTCGTCGGCGCTATCGACCACGTGCGCGTTCGTCAGGATATAGCCGTCCGTGCTGATGAGGAAGCCCGATCCGAGCGAGTGCGTCTGGAATTCACGCGGGGCAGACGGCGTTCCGGGCATTTGCGGAAAGAAACGCCGGAAGAATTCAGACATCGGGTCGTCGTCGTCGAAGGGAAACGGCGTACCGCGAGCGCCCCCGCGCACGACCTGCGACGTGCTGATGTTGACGACGGCGCTCCCCTGTTTTTCGACCAATCCCGAAAAATCAGGGAGCGCGGCGTTTTGGGCCAGCCCCGAAAGAGAGAACAATGAAAGAAAAAGAAGCGTGAAAACCCGTTTCATGAAAAGCCCCCAACTCCAGTAATTCCGTTTATGAATCGTTCGCAAGGCACGGCAAGGCGAAGCCGACGCGCGTGGTCCGGAAAGGAAATGAATCCACTCCTCCCACGATATGGGCGCAAAAACATCGAATTCAATCCCTGATGAAAGGCCGCGCCTGCCTTCCCGCGCGACGGGAAAGCGGTTTCAAGCACACGAACGAAAAAATCAGACCGCCAAAAGCCATGAGGATCGCCAGCGGCTCGCCGCCGAACCGCCCCCCGGCGAAGGCGCAGAAAAACACAAAGGCCAGCGGCGTCCCGTAAGCCAAAAGCGCCGACCGCCAAAGGCTCCCGTCGGGAAGAGAAATCGTGACGCGGTCTCCGATCGACGCACCGCCGGGGTTCGGCAGCCGGAAGCTTCGCGGCGCGGCGCAGGCCCGATGACCGCCACACCCTCCCTCTTCGTGACAGTGACCGCAACCCGCGTCGTCGACACGAACGACGACGCAATCTCCGTCAAGCGCGGTCACGGTGGCAGTCGAATCGATCATCGGTGCGGGTCGGCACAGTCCGGGAAAGCCTCCATTCTAGCATTTTTCTGCTAGCAGCGCCGTCCCGGAAGATGCCCGGTCAGCGGCCTGAGCTTTTCGGCGACGGCTTCCCTCGCCCGGAATATCCGCGACCGTACCGTTCCGACGGGACAGGACATTTTCTTCGCGATTTCGTCGTAGCCCAGACCGTCGATTTCTCGAAAGACGATCGCCTGCCGAAGTTCGATCGGAAGCGACGCCATCGCCTCGTTGACGCGGACGCCGACCTGTTTCGCGTGCAACATGCCTTCGGGCGTCGCGATGTCGCGCAACGGAGCCGCGTCATGGAAAGTCTCGGCTTTTTCGACGTCGATCTCCGACGATGCCGGCGCCCGCCGGCTTTGAGCGATCAGGTAATTCTTGGCGGTATTGACGCCGATCCGGTAAAGCCAGGTATAAAAAGCGCTTTCGCCCCGAAAAGTCGGGAGCGCCAGATAGGCCTTGAAAAAGGTTTCCTGCGAAATATCCTCGATTTCCGCGCGCTCGCCGATGTAACGAGACAACATGCGCCCCAGCCTGGGCCGGTATTTTTTGACCAGCCGCTCAAAACCCCGCTGGTCGTCGGCTTCAATCGAAGCCATTTCAAGTTTGCATTTATCCATGGATGATGTTTTTTCAAAAACGTTCAACAATTATTTTTTTGACAGAACGCTCCCATAGAACAGCATATAACGGTTCGGGCAATTTTCAAAATCGGGTTATCAGGGATCAGGATCAGGGATCAGGGATCAGATGTCAGGGATCAGGGATCAGCGCATAGGTTGGGGTGAGCGCAGCGATGCCCAACACAGCGGCGGGCAAAATTACACCAATGGTATAGGTTGGGCTGAACGAAGTGAGAGCCACAACGTCTCGCTTGCGCGAAGCGCAAGCCATAACAGGATCGGCATCATTCCTGCAAAAGCGGTGACAACCATCCGCGCGTCGTCGATGGGCGCGCGATCTTGTAGGGGCACGGCATGCCGTGCCCAGGGTTTCATTTCATTTCCATACCCTCGTCCCATCATTCACGCGCATATGGGAACGTTGGGCTTCGTTCCTCAGCCCAACCTATACCGCCGATAGGGCACGGCACGCCGTGCCCCTACGAAAACCCGCGAATACGGTAATCCATCCTCCCTTCCCTATTCCATCATTCCCGCGCGGACGGTACAAAATCAGAAGAAATAATTCACCCTCAAACTCCCCGTAACCCCTTCTCTCTTCCCCGCATAGCCCTGGATTCCGAAGTCGAGGAAGAGCGGTTTGCCGGCGGTCGGGGTCGATGTGATGCCGATTTCTCCGATCCCGGTATTGCCCTTGAGCGTCGGCGCGTCGATTTTGTAGCCGTTCGTCGTCGCTTTGGCTTCGCCTCCGAATTCTCTTTCCACCGCGATTCCGGCGTAGGCTTTGAGTGTTCCACTCATGGCGTGGGTGTACCTTGTCCCTATCCTGATTCGCTTGGAGTCGATTTCTTGGAATTTCAAGCGCTCTCCGGTCGAAAGTCTTGCACTTTCTCCGCTTTGCCTCGTCCAGATGCCTTGGGTGGTGATTTCGATGCTATCCTGCGTGTTCAACTCCCAGCGTTTTCCTGCGCCGATGTGTGCGCCGAGGTATCCGGTCTTGGTGTCGTAACGTGCTCTATTACCTTGGTTGTCGACGAGTTCGTTGCTTCGGTAGTCGCTGTCGATCTTTCCTCCTCGAAGACTTCCTTCGATGTGGTATCCACTGGCAAAATCGCTTCTTGCGAGAACACCGATTCCTTTGTATCCGGTGTCTCCTCTTCCTTGGACTTTTCCTGTACTGAAGCTGTTGTAGCTGTTGTAGTCTCCGTTTCCGTATTCGAAGAAGAAGGCGCCGGTGAGGTTTGTATTTTCAAGACGGCGTCCGAAGGCGAGACCGGTGACGAGGTTGTAGCCTTTGACGGCGACACTGGAACCCGTTTGGTTGTGTACCTTTCCATAACCCAGCGCGGCGAAGACTTCGGGGCTGTTCTGGCTTCCTTCCGCTACCGCGCTGCGCGCGGCGGCGAGACCCTTGCCCATGAGGAAGTCGCTGCCTTGGCTGAGGAAGGAGGTTCCTGAGAGGTGGCCTTCGGGGAGCGATTTGCTTTGCTCGGTAACGGTCGGTGCGCTTGTGACGGTGGCGAGGAGTTGGTTTGTCGTTTGTGTGAGGTCGAAGTTGTAGTTGAGCGTGACGCCTTGCATTCCGCTCCCGTTCGCTGTGGTGTTGATCCCCGACGCGTTGAGCGTTCCCGTCGTGTTCAGAAGTGTGATCTGATTTCCGGCCGCCAGGGGGGAGGAAGATCCCGCGATGCCGACCCTGACGGTCGCACCAGCGACATTCGCGTTGCCGGTCACGGTGAGCAGCGTGCCGCTGCTCATCGTGCTCGGTACGTAGAAGTTCATTTCCCCACTCGTTACGTTCAGGGTGCCGGTGTAGGTCGCGGGTGTCGCGCCGCCCTGGACATCGAGGCGGGTGAGGTTTGCCTGCGATGCGGAGCCGTTCCAGAAGGGGTCGGGAACGCCTCCGGTATCGAAGTTCGCGCCGCTGTGGAGCGTGAGTTGGTCGGAAATTACTCCGCTTCCCGTAAGGTCGAGCGTTCCGGCTTCGACGGTCGTCATCCCGGTGTAGGTGTTCGTTCCAGAAAGCGTGAGCGTTCCGGCACCGTCTTTGGTGAGGCTCGCCGCCGAGTTGCTGTCGGAGATCACGCCGCCGAACACGCCGCTTTGGACGGTGAGGGTGTCGTTGCTCGTGACGTTTCCCGTGCCGTTCAAGGCGTTGATCGTTCGTATCGCGCCGCTGCCGTCGTAGGTCGCACCACTTTGGACGGTGAGATGGGTGTTCGCGGCGATGTTGCCGGCAAGCGTCCCCGCTGTGACGGTCGTGTCGCCGGTGTAGCTGTTGTTCCCGGTCAGGGTGAGCGTTCCGGTGCCGGTCTTCTCCAGGCTCCCGTTCCCCGAGAGGATGCCATCGTAACTCATGTCGTCGGAGCGGTTGAAGCTAACTTGAGCGTTGTTGACGATATTCCCGGCCACGCTGCCCGATGTGCTACCGGCGCCGATCTGGAGCGTCCCATCGCTGACGGTCGTGTCGCCAGTGTAGGTGTTCGTTCCGGAAAGCGTCAGCGTTCCGGCGCCGGTCTTCTCCAAGCTCCCGCCCCCCGAGAGGATGCCATCGTAACTCATGTCGTTGGAGCGGTTGAACGCTACCTTGGCGTTGTTCGTGATGTTCCCGGTCACGCTGCCCGTATTCCCTCCGGCGCCGATCTGGAGCGTCCCGTCGCTGACGGTCGTGTCGCCGGTATAGGTGTTCGTTCCGGAAAGGGTCAGCATTCCGACACCTTGTTTGGTGATTCCACCCGTGCCGGTGATCGTGGTGGCGAGTGTGACGTCGTTGCCGTTCGTGTCGAAGGCCCCGCCGCCCGCTTCGAGTGCGTTCAGTTTCCCAGAAATGTCTTCGGTGTTGCTGTTCCATTTCAGGCCGCCGCCGTCCAGAGTGATCTTTCCCGTTCCGAAATTATCGGCGGCGCTGCTGAATTCGATCAGCCCGTCGGTGATCGTCGTCCCGCCGGTATAGGTGTTCGTCCCGGAAAGGGTCAGTGTTCCGGCGCCGGTCTTCTCCAGGCTCGCCGCCGAGTTGCTGTCGGAGATCACGCCGCCGAACACGCCGCTTTGGACGGTGAGGGTGTCGTTGCTCTTGACGTTTCCCGTGCCGTTCAAGGCCTTGATCGTTCGTATCGCGTCACTGCCGTCGTAGGTCGCGCCGCTTTGGACGGTGAGATGGGTGTTCACGGCGATGTTGCCTTTGATCGTCCCCGCTGTGACGGTCGTGTCGCCCGTGTAGGCGGTGTTGTTCCCGGTCAGCGTCAAGCTGCCGCTTCCGGTCTTTGTGATCCCGCCCGCACCGGAAAGAGCGCCGGAAAGCGTCGCGGCGACGCCGGTGCCCGCGTTGATCGCGCTGTCCGCGTCGACGGTCCAGGCTTTGGCGTAGGTTCCGGCGCTACTGTTGAGGTCGAGCGTCCCGCCGTTCAAGGTGTTCGTTCCCGAACCGATATTGGTGTCGGAACCGATCGAGAGCGTCCCGCCGGTAACGGTCATCCCGCCCGTATGCGCAGCGGCGTTGTTCCCGGTCAGCGTCAACGTTCCGCTCCCGGTCTTTGTGATTCCGCCCGCGCCGGAGAGATCGCCTCCAAACGTCACGGCGGCACCGTTGGTGATCACGCTGTCCGTCGTCACAGTCCAGGCTTTGGTATAGCTCGTTCCTGTAAGCTCAAGCGCCCCGCCGTCGAGCGTGTTCGTTCCCGAACCGATGTTGGTGTCGGAACCGATCGAGAGCGTCCC
>JAISAZ010000010.1 GCA_031266435.1 Accumulibacter sp. | reverse complement strand
GGGCGTTGTGAAATTGACCCCGGAATCAAACGAGGACGACGGGCTTGATGACCTCTTCGGATTTGTGGTGCATCATTTCCAGCGCTTCGTCGATCTTGTCGAGCCCGTTGAAAACGTGCGTGACGAGAAGACCGGGGTCGACGCGCTTGTTCATGACGAGCGACGCCATCCTTTGCATCCGGTCGCGCCCTCCCGGCGTCAGGCCGCCGTGGATGCTCTTGTGCGCCATGCCGTAAGCCCAGCCGATTCGCGGAACCGGCAGGATGTCGCCTTCGCCGAAGTAGTTGATGTTCCCGATCGTCCCGCCGACCTTGACCATGTTGACCGCCTGACCGAGGACTTCCGCCGGCCCGCCGGCGACGATGACGTTGTCGGCGCCGATTCCGTTCGTCGCTTCCAGCACCTGCTCGACGATATCACCGTTCTTGTAATTGATGATCTCGGTCGCGCCGTAATGGAGCGCGAGTTCCACGCATTTCTTGCGGCTCCCGATGGCGAGGACGCGCCCCGCGCCGCGCAAGGTCGCGCCGACGACGGCCATCAGCCCCACCGGTCCGATGCCGATGACCGCGACGGTCGCGCCGAAGGAGATGTCGGCAAGTTCGGCGCCGTGAAGCCCCGTCGTCAGCATGTCCGGCAACATGACCGCCTGTTCGAGCGTCATTCCGTCGGGAACCAGCGCCAGATTCATGTCGGCGTCGTTGACGTGGAAATATTCGGCGAAAGACCCGTTCTTCGTATTCGAGAACTTCCAACCGCTCAAAGGACCTTCGGAGTGGCACGCGGGAATGTTACCGTCCTGGATTCGCGTCGAACGCCATTCGGGCGTGATCGCCGGAACGATGACCCGATCGCCGGGTTTGAATTCCTTGACTTCCTTGCCGACTTCGACGATCCGTCCGACGGCTTCGTGCCCCAGAATCAGATTATGCCTTTCGCCAAGCGCGCCCTCATAAACCGTATGAATGTCCGACGTGCAGGGCGCCAGCGCCAAAGGCTCGAGCACCGCGTCGAAGGGGCCGACGGCGGGTTTGTCCGCTTCGATCCAACCGGTCGAATTGATTTTCAACATCCCGAATCCACGCATGATTCCCTTCTCCTTGAATAAAAAAATCAAAGGCGGAACCGTTCCGTCGTCCCCGTCGCAAAGGGGGCGGCGCGTTCCGCCGCTGTTGCAATGGCTTGCAATATTCGACAAGCTATCGCATTTGCAGACCGATGTCCAATCGATTTTGAAATAGACGCCCCGCGCGTCATACTTCGATTCGACTTTTATAAAACGCCGCGAGCATGGCAGGAGCGCGTCGGCGCAAAAAACCTCATTTTTCCGCGCGGCGGTCGATGACACGCTTCAGCAAGCTGTCTTTCCACAGGGCGCTCGGCGTCTGCTTTTTTCCATAGACGAATTGCCGGCCCGTCAGGCGCGCGCCGTTTTCCAGGAGAATCTCATTTTCTTCGTAAGAGACCATCTTGGCGATTCCCGTCGGCGTCGTACAACGCCAGCTTCGGTCGTGCTTTCTGAGATCGAAAAAACACAGGTCTTTTTCGCCGACCATGAAGTAGTAAGGCACGTCCATCATACCGCAGCCGTGAAAGCCATCGATGCGCGTTTCCGCTCGAGGCGCGTTTTCAACATCGATCCGCAAGAGTTGGGCACCTTCGGAAGAACATATTTTCTGCCATAAAAACCCCCCGGTAAAAACCCGACTGAATCCTCCCATTGAAAAAAACTCTTTTTTATCGCGCACGATATAAATGTGGCGCGATTGCGCGTCCCATTGCAAAAATGCGCTTCGGTACCAAGGCTCGTCAAAAATAAGTTTTTCCCACGACAAATCGACTTTTTTGAGCAACAAGAGTGTCGCCTGACCCGGTTGAACCAGATAGAGTTTTTCATCGCTGACGACGGCCGCTTTTCGCTCGTCCGGCGAAGGATAGACGCGAATCGCGTCTTCGGACAGACTGCTCTTCTTGCCGGAAAAAAGCGTCGGCGCGTCGGGGTCGACCGATTCAGCGTGTTTCAATCGATTGTTGATCGTATAGAAGAAGGGGGCACCCGGCGTTTCCCGATAATCGGCCAAGCGACGATGCGCCGCGCTCGAAGCCCTTGCTCTTTCCCGCGCGTAATCTTGCGACGTATACAACCCGTACAGGCAGAGTGCAAGACACGAGACGCACCATCCGACGGCAGTTCGCTTTTTTGAAATGTCCAACGCCGAATCGAAAGCGCCATCTATCCGGGGTTCGACGGCCAAAATCTCTGTGGATTTCTCTTTTCTTGTCGGCCTGCAAAAGACGATGAAGAGGAACAGGAAATAAAGCGGCGAGAAAAAAACAAAAAGATGCGCCGAAAGCGGACCGATGAGCGCAAAGCACGGGATTCCCCATACCGCAAGCGCCCATCGCTCCGAAAGGCCCGAATCGCGCAAGCGCCGGAGAGTCATGGAAAAGAACGGGACGCCGCTCAGAATGCAAACATAGCCGAAATAGAAGCGCTCCCACGAATAAAAATCGAGGATATCGTCCCAAATCGACGTAATTGAAGCGTCGAAAATGCACTTGATCTCTTCCTCGTTCGCCTGGAGCCGCCGCAAGATGCAAAATGCGGCGCCGTGAATCAGAAGAAAGGCCAGTACGGAGAGCCAGAAATCCTTCCGGCTCGTTCTGCCTTTGAAATTGAACGCATTCCTTGCCGCGTCAAGAAAAGCATGGATCAGCGCATCGAGGGTTCGCATGACGACAACCGAAAATTTGAGAATAACACAGGCAACGAAAAAGCCAAGGAAACGCGCTCACTTTGCATCATTACAAAAGGAGTTGATCATTTCAAGCGGATAAAGACCGAGGATTTTCGGAGAACTCGGATACAAGGCTGACATTTTTCGTCAGTTTGCGTCGGCTTCCGTGGCTCTTGGGAGGATAAAGACTGCGGAATCCGTGATTTTTTTCACGTTTATGCTCGGTTTTTCGCTTGGCACGGAAATTGATTGCATATCGGCCAACGGATGACCGTTATTTACCTATAGAGGAGTATTTATCATGATGAAGAAGCTTCAAAAAGGTTTCACCTTGATTGAGTTGATGGTCGTTGTCGCGATCATCGGTATCTTGGCGGCTATCGCGATTCCGCAATTCTCGGAATATACCCGCAAGGCCGAAGACCGCGCGGCGCAATCAGACGCTCGCAACATCCTGACGTCGGCTGTCGCCAATTCGTCCCTCTAATCAATACTTATCAAGGAGTTTGAAATGAAAAAAGCGATTGTTCTGGCCTTGGGTCTGATGGTCGGTAGTTCCGCTTTCGCAGCGGCGGTGAAGGTTTGCGTAAATGGCGCTCCGCAAGGCACGGCTTCGGGTAACGTTACGCTGTACTCGACGGTTGCCAGCAGTTTTGTCGTTTCGTCTTTCCCGCTCAAGTGCTCGCAGAATGTCGAAGCGTCGAAGGATGAAAACGCGATCGCGTTCGCGATCGGCTCTCTTTCGCTCAAGGGCAAGAGCGTTTTCGAAGGCTCGTCGGGTGGTGGCGCGATCAAAGCCGCTCGTGTCTGCACCGGCCAATGCGCCGCAGGTCAAGAAAACACCAATCTGGCACAACTTCTGATCGACGCGACACCGTAAGCCCTTGTTTCCGAACAAAAAAGCGCGACTCTGTCGCGCTTTTTTCATGCTAGAATCCGATTATGCTTGAATTTTGCTATTCGGCGTGGCATTCCGGTTTCCGTAGCCGGAGCGTTCACGCGATTCTCGTTCTGGGTGTGTTGCTCGTCGGCGTCGCCTTTTTGTCGGCGTCGTTTTCGCCGCGTCAGCCAGCGAATGTCGCGCTCGACTTCGGCTTTACGGGGATGCGTTTTTCGCTGGTTCTTTTTGGGCTTTTCCTCGTGCAGGATCTGATCGGGCGCGAAATCGAACGCAAGACCGTGATGTACGCCCTGAGCTACCCGGTATCACGCGCGTCCTACCTCGTCGGCCGCTACCTCGGCGTCGTCAGCCTCTTGGCGCTCGCCGCGCTCTTGCTCGCGCTCCTTCTGTGGATGACGACCTTTGCCGTCGATCTGACCTACGATTCGGGTAATTTGATGGGGATGGGCGCCCCTTTCTGGGTAACCGTTTTCGGACTCTGGGTCGACGCCGCACTCGTCGCGGCGTTTGCCGTGTGGATCGCGTCGCTCTCGACGATCCCGATGCTCCCGGTTGCGCTCGGCGCCGCGTTCGCAATTTCGGGTAAAACTCTGGGCGCCGTCATGGATTACCTCTCGCGCGGCGCCGACAGCGACGCCGAACTCGTCGCGCGCTTCACGCCGGTCATCAACGCCGTCAAATGGGTTCTCCCCGACCTTTCGAGGCTCGACTGGCGAATGTGGCCGATGTACGAGCTGAATCCAGGCATCGACATCATTACCCTGGGTTTGCTGATGGCCGCCGCGTACGCGCTTGTGATGCTTGTTTTGGCGGTCTTTACCTTCAACCGCCGAGAATTTTCCTGATTTTTTCGACGCATGCGATTTTTCAGGCGATTGACCTTCCTCATCCCGCTCTGTCTGGGCATAGCGATATTCACTTATACCAGCGCCTTGCTACGCAAAGAAAAACGCGTCGACGCGTCCCCCGAGATCGCGGTCGCGCTACCGCTCTTCGTCCAGGTCTTGATGTCGGGCGGCGATCGTTTTCTCGCGGCCAATTTGGGCACCATCCGCGGACTGATCACCGAATCGGAAAAAATGCAGCCGGAGGAATACAAAATCCTCGCACAGTTGCAGGTCGACGTCTCGTGGCTCAACCCCGCGAACGAGGACAATTACTACACGGCCTCGGCGATCCTCCCCTGGAACGGCGAGGTCGATGCGGCGCAGACGGTGCTCAGGCGCGCGAGTTTGGCGCGGCCTTTCGATCTTTACCCTCCGTTTTATTACGCGTTCAACCTCGTTTACTTCAAAAACGACCCGATCGAAGCGTCCGCATGGTTGCGCGCGCGCGCGCCCCTGCTCCCGAACACCGACGAACGCCTGATGCTGGAGAACTTCGCCGCACGTTGGGTCGACCGCGCGAAGGACTTGAGGCTCGCGGCCGCCGTCGTCGAATCGATGGCAAAGCAGGCGATGCGCAAGGACTTTCGAGAGTATCTGGAGACGCGCGCACAACGTCTGCGCGACCTCATTGCCCTGCGAGGAGCGGCGGGCGCTTTTTTGAAAAAAGAAGGCCACCCACCGCAAACTATCGAGCAATTGGTCGAAAAAGGTTTCATTCCAGCAATCCCTTCCGATCCCTTCGGCGCCGGATTCAAGCTCGATTCCGACGGGACGCCGATATTTGGTGGTGAGAGAGTCGATGTCTACGGCAATAAATATTGAGAATCTTTGCAAGACCTACTCGCGTTCGTGGAAGAGCGCGCCGACGCCTGCCGTCAAGGATATTTCTCTTTCAATCAGCGAAGGTGAAACCTTCGGTTTCATCGGGCCGAACGGCGCCGGGAAAAGCACGACGATCAAGGTTCTGACCGGCGTTCTTTCCGCGACGAGCGGGCGCGCCGAATTATTCGGTTGCAACGTTTCCATGCCCGAAGCGCGGCGTGGCCTAGGCTACGTTCCGGAAAATCCGAGTGTTTACGACTTTTTGACGCCGCTCGAAATCCTGAAGATGGGGATGCACCTTCACAAGACGAAGGTCGACGACGAAACGCGGCATTGTCTCGAATGGCTCGATCGCTTTGCGCTCGCACACGTGGCGAACAAGACGGTGCGGACCTTCTCGAAAGGGATGACGCAGCGCGTCGCGCTCGCGCATGCGCTCGCGATCAAGCCGCGTCTCCTGATCCTCGACGAGCCGCT
This sequence comes from Accumulibacter sp., assembly GCA_031266435.1. Taxonomy (GTDB): domain Bacteria; phylum Pseudomonadota; class Gammaproteobacteria; order Burkholderiales; family Rhodocyclaceae; genus Propionivibrio. The sequence continues at coordinate 19,529 of JAISAZ010000010.1, read as the reverse complement.
GTCGGGGCTCGACCCCGTCGGACGAAAGGACGTCGTCGACATTCTCGACGAATTCCGCCGTGGCGGCGGGACGCTGTTCTTTTCTTCGCACGTGCTGCACGACGTCGAGGCGATCGCCGACCGCTTTTGCCTGATCCATCGCGGCGAACTCTTGACGATCCGCTCGCCGCGGGAGATTCTCGCCGACCAAGCCGACCGCTACGTCGTCCGCTATCGGGCGGAGTCTCCGATCGGAACGAGCGAGGAGTTGCGAACAGGCTTGTACGTCGTCGAAACGGATATTTCGGGGATGGCGGAACTCATTTCCAGGGTGCTGGCGGGCGGCGGAATCGTCCAGAGCGTACAGCCGAAAGCCTCGCTCGAAGCGGTCTTTTTCAGGACCATCGCGTCTGCACAGGAGTGTGGCGAGTGATGGTCGGCAATCCGACACAGGGGAACCAAAGGCTTCAAACCATTCTGCTTTTCTCGCTGTGCCTCGTTTTCTCTCTGTATTTTCCAACCTTGTACCACTTCCGTTTTGCGGATGATAACATCTATCTCTCGGTCGAAAATCGTCTTTTACACGAAGCGCCCTGGACCGAACTTTATAAGCTCCTGCTCGAACCGGCGAATCTCTGGGAGTTTCTTCCGCTCCGCGATTTTACGTATTGGCTTGATTTCCGCCTCTTCGGTGACGAATTCGCCGGTTTTCATCTCACGAACCTCATTTGGTACGCGCTCTCGATCGGCGGTGCGTATGCCTTATTCTTTCAACTGATCCTTTTTTGTCGCCCGGATTGGGAAAAACGCGCGTCGACGCTTTCGCTCGCGGGCGCGCTTCTTTTCGCCGCGCACCCGGCGCACGTCGAAGCCGCGGCCTGGGTCGCCTCGCGCAAGGACCTCATCGCCGGGTCATTGAGTTTATTCTCGCTGGCACTCTTGGCGCACGCAATGCGCTACGGCTGCCCATGGCGTAAAGTCCTCGCATCGGCCTTACTGTTTTTCCTGGCTTGTTTCGGGAAAAGCACTACGGTTGCGTATGTGATTTTCGTAGGCGTTTTGCTGTACGTCGGTGGCCCACCGCGTGAAAAATCCATTGGAAAGAACACTGAGGGTCATTCCAGGAAATTCTCTGGAGTATTCTCCAGAATATTTTCAAAAAACGACGCGGGCAAATTCGCTACGATCGTCTTGTTCATTTCCCTGGCCGTGCTCGCGAGCTTCATTCATATGCGCGTCGGTGCGAATACCGGCGTGCGGATCGAAAATCACCCGGGGGTTTTTACAATGATCGAGCGCGCGTCGCGCATCCTGAGTGCATTGGCCGGAATCATCGTCTGTCCGTACCCGATGCGCTTTTATTACGACGTTTATCAGTACGGCGCGTGGCACTGGCTTGCAAGCGGGTGCGTCGTAGCCTCGGGACTCGTAGCCTTGCACGTTCTGACGAAGCGGCGTTCGCTCTCGGCGCTCGGCGTCGTTCTGATGTTTTCGCCTCTGCTTGTTTATTTGCAGTTTATTCCGTTTTCCACGTGGTCGATGGCGAGCGAGCGTTTCGCCTTCGTTTCGGTCGCGGGATTGGCGCTGATCGCGATTGATGTTCTTGCGCGTTTTACGAAACTTGGCACTGTGGGAATCTTTCTGGCCGCGCTGGTCATTCCCTATTCCGCCGTAACATGGTTGCGAATCGGACAATGGGGGAGCGTCGGGATATACGATTTATCAGACATTGAATTCGAGTACCAACCAAATTTCTCCATAGTCATTACGACCATGATTTCCCAGAGACTGGTCATTGCGCAGCGCTATGGAGAGGCGCGAGAGCTTGCGCGGCACCTCGGAAGATCGTACGCCGTCGATTCGATGCTTCGCTACATCGACGCGCATGAGGCGTATACGCCCTTCCGTAAACTTTCGGTGGAAGATGCGACAAAACCAGATTTTAAAGCGGCGCGGGTGAAATTCTGTGCCGAATCAATAAAATTTCGCGAATCAATCCATAAAAATTCAGCGCAGCTCCGGAACGAACCCGATATAACATACTATATCCCCATGAGGACACTTGAGACGTTTTCAAAGGGATATGAAAATATCATTTCAAAAAAAGCACTCTGCAATCCTGAAAACGGGGAGTCTCAGAGAAAACAAGCAAATGACCGGAAGAGCGATCAAACTCTTCGTCATACTTACACGATCCATGCTTCTGTAAAAATAGCAATGGCATCTTAACGTGCGGGAATCGGGAAAACCATGGAAGTGGGCATGATGAAAAAGCCCCAGCCCTTCCGCAATGCTCTTTTTCTGTCGTTGCTGCTCGTTTTTTGCGTATATCTTCGCACGCTTTTTCAGCAGCCCTTTGCCGACGACGAAATCTATCTCGCGTTTTCGAATAGTCTCTTGCGTCAGGCGCCTTTTTCGGAACTCTACCGGCTTTTTCTGGAACCGGCGAATCCTTGGGAATTTCTCCCCTTGCGCGATTTCACCTACTGGCTCGATTTTCGGCTCTTCGGCGACGAGTTCGTCGGCTTCCACGCCTCGAATCTCGTCTGGTACGCGCTCTCGCTCGCGGGGGCGTTTTGTTTTTTTCGTGAAAGCATCGTTTTTTGCCGTCCCGACTGGAAGGAGCGCGCGGGGCTTCTCTCTCTGGCGGGCGCGCTTCTTTTCGCCGCGCACCCAGCGCATGTCGAGGTCGCGGCGTGGGTCGCGTCGCGCAAGGACTTGATCGCCGGAACGCTCGGTTTTTTCTCGTTTGCCTTACTGATCAACGCGATGCGCGAGGACGGAACGCGCCGAAGGTATGGAAAGATCGTCGCCTCGGCGCTGCTCCTTTTTCTCGCGTGCTTCGGAAAAGCTTCCGCGACGGCGTACGTCGTCGTCGCGAGCACGATTCTGTGCGCCGGAATCCGAACTTCGAAAAACCGTGGAGAGAAATTCGGGAGTCTCTTCTTGTTCTGGGGCTTGATCGGTCTCGCGTGCGTGATTCACGCGAAAATCGGAAGAAGTACGGGGATTCATATCGAAAACGCCCCCGGCGTATTTGCGATGATTGATCGCGCCTCAAGAATCACGAGCGCATTGTCGGGAATACTCGTCTTTCCCTGGCCGATGCGCTTTTACTACGACGTCTACCTCCTCGGTAACTGGCATTGGGTTTTCAGCGTCGGCGCACTCGCCTTAAGCCTCCTAGCATTCCACAGACTGACGAAAAAACCCGAACTCTGGGCGCTCGGCGCCGTTCTCGTCTTTTCGCCAATGGCGATCTACTTGCAGTTCGCGCCGTTTTCCACGTGGTCGCTGGCGAGCGAACGCTTCGTCTTCGTCTCGGTCGCGGGCCTATCCCTTCTCCTCATCGATTTCCTCGGGCGAATGACGAAACCCGGTGTGATCGGCGCGTGCGTCGCCGCGCTCGTTTTACCCTGCACGCTCGTAACGTGGCAGAGAATCGACGCGTGGGACGGCTTGGGGAACGCCCTCCTCGACGCCGAGTACCGGTACCAGCCCGAATTCCACAACGCGATCCGCGACCGAATTCTCTTTACGCTGATTCCCGAAAAGCGACACGATGAGGCGCGGACGCTGTCGAAACGCCTGCGGCGCGACTACGGCGTCGACGCGATGCTCAAGATGATTGACGCCGACCTGGCCTACGCTCCTTTCCGTGAGCGTTCGCCGTCCGAAATCGACGACGGCGACGCGGCGCCGAAGTTCTGCGAAACCTCCGCGCGGCTCCGGGAATCGATCGCCGCTGGTCGAAAGAGGATGCTGACCGAGGCGGATATTTCGTACAACAGCATTCTCAATATGTTGGAGCGCGCTCAAAAATTCCGTTTTGGTAACGAAAAGTTGATTTGCCCAGTCAAAATCAAATGACTTCGTTATGCGCCGCCGATGTAATGGTCGCGATTTATTGCGTCGGGAAATACCATCCGAGTCCGGTACGGTAATCGCGCGAAAACCAATGGACCGCCACGAATCCGACCAAGATCGCGACGATCAGCCCGGCGGGGATCCTGACCGTGCGCGGCGCGGCGTCGACGCCTCCCCTGTCTCCCGCCGGAGCTTTCCGACTGAATAGCCAGGCGAGCGCGAAAACCAGATAGTTGATATGTTCCAAATGGTAGAGCGTCGCGTCGAACATCCCTGTCGTCAAAATATAAATGACGCCCGACAGGGCGGTAGGGTCGTTTCGCCGCCAGTCGGCAAAAATCGGTTTGAGCGTCGACCAAACGAAGAAGCGCCCAAAGAGCGCCGTGCCGACGATTCCCCAGTCGCAAACGGCCTGGACGACGAAATTGTGCGCGTGGACGTGCCCCGGAGGCCGGACGGCGCCGCCGTATACGGCTTGCAGGCGTATGAATCCGTTCCCGCCAAGCCCACTCCAGAGACCACCGACGCCGTCGAGCGCGGAGAGCGTCGATTCCCAGATTCCGAGACGGCCTGACAATATGTCGCGCGACGCGGGGGACGCCGCCGACAGTGTGCGTTGGATGATGCCGACACCCGAAGCGTTCGCCGAGGGTGGCGCGGGAATCTGTGCGAGCACGGCGGCGACGACGAGGTCAACGACCAGCGTTGCCGCAAATTTGCGGTCGGCGATGAGGAAGAAAGGAAACGCAATCGCCCACGCGAGTAGCGCGGCGCGCGTACTCGTCCAGACGACCACCGCCATGCCGAGGATCCGCGAGGCACGAAGGAAAATCGGAAGGACTCCTGTCGACTCGTCGCGGGCACACAAGAGCAGCGTCATGAAACCGATACTCAGCCCCATATGTCGGAAGTGCCCGAAAATCGGCGGATGCCTCCAGTTGTCGTACCATTCGGCGTTGAAAAACATCGTCAGGAGGATGTTGACGATGCACAGACCGGCGCCGATCTGGAGAAAAAGAAGCGTTTGTGGAAACTCGCGCAGCGCGCGCGCGATCAGCACGACGGCGAGCGGCACGACGAACCAGTGCGCGTCGACAGCGAGCGCGGGAAGGAATTCGCCCGAACGCGCGTCGGTTAAAACGGCCCACGCGGCGAATAGGGAAAAAAGGATCAGCGATTTTTTCGAGACGACGAGTTCGTATTGCGTCGAGAGGAAGCAAAGGTAAGCGGTCAAGGCATAAAAAAGCGGTGACGCCAAGCCGTTGAATAGCGTTTTCTCGTGGCTGGCCCAGGAAAACCAGAGCAACGCGAACGCACCCGACGCGACGAGTGTCTGCCGAAGCGTCGAGCGGTTCAGTTCCGGATCGATCACGGCGAATCGACTCAAACGAATTCCGGCGCGACCACCGCCCTCAGCGTCACGCGCCCGCCTCTCGCGACGGAAAGCCACCACACGGCGCCTTTGGCGACCGACCACGCGATTTCCCGACCGGAAAGGACGAAAGCGGTCGTCTGACCGAGCAGTGGCTGATGGCCGACGACGACGGTCGTCCCCGATGTCTCGGCGCCCCAGCCCGCCGCGCGGAGTATCTGAGCGACATCGCTTCCGGCGTCGAGACCTTGATCGATTTCGGCCGCGCATCCGAGCGTTTCGGCGGTCTGGCGGCAGCGCAGAGCGGGGCTCGACAAAACGCGCAAATCACCGGGGACGTGTTTGCGTATCCATCCGGCGACTCGGCGCGCGTGTTCTTCCCCACGCTCCGTCAGTCGGCGTTCGCTATCCGGCCACGTATCTTCGGCCTCGGCGTGACGCCACAAGAGTAGATTCATCGAAAATTACCTCCGGTTGAAAAACCTCCCTTCAAGAGGATAAGCGGCGTGGGCTGGCTCCCCGCTTTCCAGAAGTGGGTTGAAAGATTCATGGAAGCTCGATTTCCGCGAAAACAGGCGCATGGTCGGAAGGACGTTCGCGCTTTCGCATCGCACGGTCGATCCCGGCAGCCGAACAGCATGCGGCGAGCGCCTCCGACAAAAGAACGTGGTCTATCCGTACACCGAGATTTTTCTGGAAGCTCAGCATCCGGTAATCCCACCAAGTGAAGCTTTTCGCGGGCTGTTCAAAGAGGCGGAAACTGTCTTTCAGTCCGAGTTCCAGGAGACGCCGGAACGCCCGTCGTTCGGGTTCCGAGCAGAGGACTTGGTCTTTCCACACGGTGGGGTCGTGGACGTCGCGGTCTTCAGGGGCAATATTGAAGTCGCCGGCGAGCGCGAGCCGCGGATGACGCGCCAACTCGTCGCCGAGCCACTCTTCCAGCCCTCTCAGCCACGAGAGCTTGTAGTCGTATTTATCGCTCCCGACGCACTGCCCGTTCGGAAAGTAGGCGCAGACGACCCGGACGCCCTCGATCGTCGCGGCGATCAGGCGTTTTTGTGAGTCCGGGTAAAACGGATTGTCGCAGACGAGATCCTTGATCGGGAAACGCGAGAGCAACGCGACTCCGTTGTACGTCTTTTGCCCGGAAAACGCGCACGAATACGCGGCATCTTCGATCTCGGCACGTGGGAAATTACGGTCTTCGAGCTTCGTCTCCTGCAAACAGACGACATCGGGACGGGTATCGCGTAGCCAGTCGAGCAACTGTGCGAGGCGGACCTTGAGCGAATTGACGTTCCACGCGGCGATTTTCATGGCGCGCGCGGCGTAACCCCGGTTCGCGGGTAATCGGCGAGGTCGAGCATGTCGTGCCACGCCTTCGCATTGAGTCCGATGGTTTTTTGCGAGCCGACGGTCAGGAGCGGTACCGTCGGCGTAGCGCTTCCGAGTTGTTGCGCCGTTTTTTTGAAATCCTCTTCGGAAAGTTCGTCGAGCTTGATTTCGGTAAAAGGAACACGGCGCTCCGAGAGGAGCGCGCGTCCCTGCGCGCAGGCGTCGCCGCAACTCGCCGCCGTATAGAGCTTGACCGGGTAGTATTCCGCGGCGATGCGCGTCGCGTACGGCAGAGTTTCCTGCGGCGAAGTTTTTTTGGGCGCTTCCTTGTAGGTTTCGACGGTGGGCGGATTTTTCGTGCCCTGTGGAGGCGGGTGGTCGGAGTAAACGGTTCTCCCGGTGCTTGGATCTTCCCAGCGGTAGGTCGATTGCGCGTCGGCGCGCGGCGCCGCGAAGAGAGCAACGAGGCCGACGAGACCGAAGAAGCCGATCAAGGATGAAAAGCGATGAAACATGTTGAATCCTCCATCTATTCCGCTCATGAAACGTTCGCGCCGCGAGGACAGATTATGGACGCCAAGGTCCACAGCAAGACCGATTCGATGCGGATGATCCGGAAATGGAATCAGCTTGAGATATTAACATCCATTCCGTAATGGCGAAGCAATGCGTCTGGCCGAGGGTCCCTTTGGCGAAACGCGCGGAAGCTCTCGATCGCCGGACGGCTACCGCCGACCGAGAGGATTTCCTCGAGAAAGCGCCGCCCAGTCGCCGGGTCGAACGGGTCGCCCGCCTCTTCGAAAGCGGCGTAGCAATCGGCGGAAAGCACTTCAGCCCACTTGTAGCTGAAGTAGCCGGCGGCGTACCCGCCGGCGAAAATATGCGAGAAACTGTTGGGGAAACGGTACCAATCGGGCGGAAAAACGACGGCGACTTCGCGGCGGACTTCGTCGAGGAGCTTGAGGACGCCCTCGGAAGGGGCAAAGTCCGAATGCAGGCGCAGGTCGAAAAGTGCGAATTCGAGTTGCCGGACCATCGACAAGCCGCTCTGGAAATTCCGCGCCGCGAGCATTTTTTCGAAAAGTTCGCGGGGCAGCGGCTCGCCGGTGTCGACGTGCGCGCTCATCTCGCGGACGACGCGCCATTCCCAGCAGTAATTTTCCATGAACTGCGAGGGCAACTCGACGGCGTCCCATTCGACGCCGTTGATTCCCGAAACGTCCAGATCCTCCATCCGCGTCAGGAGGTGGTGGAGAACGTGGCCGGTCTCGTGGAAAAGCGTAATGACATCATCGTGCGCCAGCGTCGCTGGCCGCATGACACCGTCTTCTCCGCGGACGGGGCGCGAAAAATTGCAGTTGAGGTAGGCGACGGGCGTCTGGATTCCATGGTCGGCGCGGCGCCGGGTGATCGCCTCGTCCATCCACGCGCCGCCGCGCTTCGTTTCGCGCGCGTACAGGTCGAGGTAGAAGTGTCCAAGGGGACGGGCTTGCGCGTTTTCGAGCCGAAAGAAGCGGACATCCTCGTGCCAGGCGGGCGCCGAGTCGGGGACAATGCGGACGGCGTAAAGCGTCTCGACGACGCGGAAGAGACCGGCGAGGACCTTGTCTTCGGTAAAATATTGTCGGACCTCGTATTCCGAAAAGGCATAACGCGCTTGCAGGAGCTTTTCGGAGGCGTAGGGGATATCCCAGGGTTCGAGCGGCGCAACGCCGAGAGACTCCCTGGCGAACTCTTCGAGTTCGGCGAGGTCTTTTTCGGCGTGGGGTTTTGCCTTCGCGGCGAGTTCGCGCAAAAAGGCGAGCGCTTGCGGGACCGATTCAGCCATCTTCGTCGCGAGCGAGACCTCGGCAAAGGTTTCAAAGCCGAGCATCCGCGCTTCTTCGCGCCGAAGATCAAGCAAACGTCGTATCAACGGTGTGTTATCGAGTTTTTCCGGACCGAATTCGGACGCGCGCGTCGCATAAGCGCGGTAAAACCGGGCGCGAAGCGCACGGTCGTCCGCGTACTGCATCAGCGGCAGGTACGACGGCATATGCAGAGTAAATACCCAGCCCGAAGCGTGCCCTCCTTTTTCGGCGGCTTCACGCGCCGCTTCTCTCACGTCGCGCGGCAGACCCGAAAGCGCGTCCTCGTCGCGTACCCATTCGGAAAATGCATTCGTCGCGTCGAGCAGGTTTTCCGAAAACCGGGCGGAAAGACTCGCGAGTTCTTCCGAAATCGCCTGGAAGCGGGGTTTTTGATCTTCGGGCAAATCTGCACCCGAGAGGCGGAAATCACGAATCTCGTTGTCGATGATTCGACGCCTCGGCGCCGAAAGTTCCGCGTACTCGGCGCTGGCGCGGAGTGACTTGTACGCGGCGAAAATTTCCGCGTTCTGCCCCAACTCGGCGTAAAAGCGGGTGACTTCCGGGAGCGAGCGATTGTAGGCTTCGCGCCATTCGGGAACGTCGTCGACCGAATGCAGGTGAGCCACGATTCCCCACATCCTTGAAAGACGCTCGATCGCGTCGGTCAGCGGCTCGACGAAAGCATCCCACGTCGGCGCTTCGGCACGGCGCGTCAATCGCCGAACAAGCGCGCGATTTTCCTTGAGAAGAAAATCGACGGCGGGTTGGACATTCGCGGGGACGATCGCGTCGAAGCGCGGAAGCCCGGAAAAATTAAGCAAGGGATTATCGTTCATCGAGTTTTGGATTATCTTTCATTGCGATTCAAAGCCCCAAAGGAAGGCATGGGCGTAGAAACCCCGCCTTTGATACCTTGAGCGGCGCGCGGTCAAACCGCCAAGGTGCGACCGCTCAGGCGCGTGTAGGCTTCCTTGTATTTTTCGCTGGTTTTCAAAATCACCTCGGCGGGAAGCGCGGGCGCGGGCGGTGTTTTATCCCAGTTCCGCGTCTCCAGAAAGTCGCGGACGTATTGCTTGTCGAAGGAAGGCGGATTGACGCCCGTCCGGTAAGCATCGCTGGGCCAGAAGCGCGACGAATCCGGCGTAAGCGCCTCGTCGATCAGATGGAGGACGCCCACGTCGTCGACGCCGAATTCAAATTTCGTATCGGCGACGATGATTCCGCGCGTCAAGGCGTACTCGGCCCCGGCCGCGTAGAGCGCGAGCGCCGCTTTGCGCGATTCTTCGGCGAGACGCGCGCCGGTTTTTTGAGTATTCCGCAAGGCGCCCGCGAGCGCGGATTCGCAATGGCGTTGCGCTTCGTCGAAAGAGACGTTCACATCGTGGTTCCCGATCGCCTCCTTTGTCGCGGGTGTAAAAATCGGTTCGGGAAGTTTCGCTGCGAGTTCGAGGCCCGCCGGCAAAGAGATGCCACAGACCGCGCCGGTTTCCTGGTAGTCCTTCCACCCCGAACCGATCAGGTAGCCGCGAACGACGGCCTCGATCGGCAGAGGCACAAGGCGTTTGACGACGAGCGCGCGACCGCGAACCTGATCGCGCTCGTCGACTGCGACAACCGACGCCGGGTCGACGCCGGTCAACTGGTTCGGCAAGATCGTCGAAAAGCGCTCGAACCAAAAATCGGCCAACTGCGTCAGCACCCTGCCCTTGTCGGGGATCGGGTCCGGCAGAACCACATCGAAAGCCGACAACCGGTCGCTTGCGACGATCAGCAGTTTGTCGGAACCCACGGCGTAGATGTCGCGTACCTTGCCGCGCCCCAGGAGCGGCAAACTTTTGATCGAAGATTCGTAGAGAGCGTGCGTCATCGTCGCATCGGAAAAAATAAAAGAGAATTATACGCGCAGCGAGAACGGGATGGCGGTCAGGTCAGAGGTCAAAAGGCGAACAATGAATCGCGTATAAAACAGACAATTTAGGCTAGAATCGCTCTGTTTTCAGACAATTTGAAAAGTTTGATCGTGGCAATCCAACAAAAAACAGACACCGCCCAACCCGAAGTGCTGTTTACCGGCGAAGGCGACTCCGCCGTCGACCGTCGTATCCTTCGGCTTGCCGGAGGCCGGAAGTTGCGCAAGATTCATCCGGGGATATACACTAGCAATCTGGACAGCCCCCTTGAATCCATCGTCCCGCGCCACTGGGGAGACATCGTCGGTCATTTGTTGCCCGGAGGCGTCGTCGCTTATAAAAGCGGACGTGACGCCAGGCCCATCGATGGTCGTATTTACGTCGTCCGGGGAAAAACGTCGCGTACGTTCGCATTGCCCGGACTGACGATCAAGGTGATCCCGGGGCCGAGCGCCGTCGACGGCGACGTGCCCTACAAGAGGGTATTTCTGGCGGGGCAGGCGCGCTGGTTGCTGGAAAATCTGGCGACGGGCAGAGGCGTGGCCGAACGAGTCATCCCCCGAACGGAATTGGAAGCCGAACTCGATAAAATGCTCGCGATTCGTGGCGAGCATCGCTTCAACCAACTCCGGGATACCTGTCGTTTCCTCTCAGAGTCTCTGGGGCGCACCAAGGAATTCCAGCGGCTCGACGGCATCATGGGTGCCCTGCTCGGTTCGCACGAAAGCCGCAAACTGCGTAGCAGACAGGCGCTGGCGAGAGCGGCGGGCCGCCCCTGCGACGCGAATCGCTTGGCGCTATTCGACAGTCTGTTCGGCAGTCTGCGCGCGTCCGCCCTGCCCGAAATACCGGCTACCGCGGAGTCCGGTCTCGCGCTTGAAAACTTCACTTTCCTTGAAGCCTATTTTTCCAACTACATCGAAGGTACGACCTTCATGGTCAGCGAGGCCGAAGCGATCGTTTTCGGAGGCAAGCTCGTCCCGAATCGTACTGAAGATTCCCACGACATCCTGGGCGTCTTCGAAGCCGCCTTGCGCCCCCCGTGGCGCAATGAGCCTCCCAAAACGGCCGATGATTTCCTGCTTTGGCTCAAGAATGTCAACGCATTGGTCATGCGCTCGCGGCACGACAAAAACCCCGGCGAATGGAAAACCCGCGACAACCGGGCAGGCGCCACGTTCTTCGTCGCTCACGAACTCGTACAAGGCACCCTGCGCGAGGGATTCGAGCGGATCGAGGCTCTGGAGGATCCCTTGGCGCGCGCCTTGATGATCATGTTCGTCGTTTCGGAAGTCCACCCTTTCATGGATGGCAACGGCAGAACAGCACGCCTTGCGATGAACTGCATATTGAGCGCGGCAGGCCAGACGCGCATCATCGTACCAACCGTCTACCGGGAAGATTACCTGCTTCCCCTGAAGAGTTTGTCGAATCATGCCGACGCCACGCCCTACCTTCGCGCGATGACCCGCATTCAAGCGTGGACGGCCGCGTTCGACTACGGCCGGCCACGGCTCGAACTCTGCCAAGCGCTCAAACGATGCAATGCCTTCGAGGAAGACTTGCGAAACTATCGGCTGATCTTCCCCTGAACGGGAATCCGATGTCAGGATCAAAAGAAGAGTGCGTATCCACCACCCCCTCCTGATACCTGATCCCTGAATCCCGCCTCAGCGTACGGTCTGGTTGAGTTCGCCTTTCACATAGCGCTCGGCCATTTTTTCGAGCGGGATCGGCTTGATCTTGCTTGCCCACCCCGCAGTGCCAAAGGCTTCGAGGCGCGCAAGGCAGACTTTCTTCGCGGCTTCGCGCGCCGGCTTCAAGTAATCCCTCGGGTCGAATTTTCCGGGATTTTCGACGAAAAAGCGGCGAATCGCGCCCGTCATGGCAAGGCGGATGTCCGTGTCGATATTGATCTTGCGGACGCCGTGACGGATGCCGACGACGATCTCTTCGACCGGAACGCCGTAGGTTTCCTTCATGTCGCCGCCGAATTGGCGGATTTCGGCGAGCAATTCCTGCGGAACCGACGACGAGCCGTGCATGACCAGGTGGCAATTCGGGATGCGCGCGTGAATTTCCTTGATCCGGTCGATCGCAAGGATGTCACCGGTCGGCTTGCGAGTGAATTTATAAGCACCATGGCTCGTGCCGATCGCAATCGCGAGCGCGTCGCAATTCGTCCGCTTGACAAAATCGGCCGCCTGCTCGACGTCGGTGAGCAGTTGTTCGCGCGTCATTTTTCCCTCGGCGCCGTGGCCGTCCTCCTTGTCACCCTTCATCGTTTCAAGCGACCCCAGGACACCGAGTTCGGCCTCGACCGAAACACCGATGTCGTGCGCGAGTTCGACGACTTTCCGCGTCGTGTCGACGTTGTATTCGTAACTGGCGACCGATTTCCCGTCGGCCTGGAGCGAGCCGTCCATCATGACCGAGGAAAACCCTGACCGGATCGCACCCATGCAGACGGCGGGCGATTGTCCGTGGTCCTGGTGCATCACGATCGGGATGTCGGGGTAGGCTTCGAGCGCCGCGAGGATTTGATGGCGCAGGAAAGGCTCGCCGGCGTATTTTCGCGCGCCGGCGGATGCCTGCATGATGACCGGGGCGTCGAGTTGCGCGGCGGCGTCGACGATGGCCCAGACCTGCTCCATATTGTTGACGTTGAACGCCGGCACACCGTAATCGTTTTCCGCAGCGTGGTCGAGCAATTGGCGAAGCGATACGAGAGGCATGTTTATCTCCGTTGGCAAGTGAGTTGACGGCGGCGCGCCGCCGCGTTCATTTTAGCGCGCTTCGCCGCCGAAGATTCCATTCAAGACGGGTCCCGCGCCGGCAAGGTCGTAAAAAAATCGACGACGTCTTTCAGTTCACGCGTTCTTTTCATCGGCGGCAGGCTTTGCCAGATTTTTCTGCCGTAGTGCTTCGAGACGAGGCGCGGGTCGCAGATCATCAGGACGCCGCGGTCGGTCTCGTCGCGGATCAAGCGTCCGGCGCCCTGTTTTACGTTGATGACCGCGCTCGGCAACTGGTATTCCATGAAAGCGTTCCGGCCTTCCTGCTTCATGCGTTCGATCCGCGCCGCGAGCACGGGGTCGTCGGGCGGAGCGAAAGGGAGCTTGTCGATGACGACGAGCGAAAGCGCGTCGCCGCGCACGTCGACGCCCTCCCAAAAGCTTTGGCTCCCGACGAGGATCGCGTTCCCCGACCGACGGAAAGCTTCGAGAAGCTCGTTCCGGCCGGTCTCGCCTTGCAAAAACAGAGGGAAATCGAGTTGCGCGCGTTCGATGCGCTCCTGCAAAAGCTCGTGCAGACGGCGCATCGCGCGCAGCGTCGTACAGAGGAAAAAAGCGCGCCCCCCACTCGCTTCGACGACGGGGAAAGCGGCGTCGGCGACGGCCCTCGTATAATCGTGCGTGTTCGGTTCGGGCATATTCCTGGGCACGTAGAGGATGGACTGTCGCGCGTAGTCGAAGGGGCTGTCCCAGAGGGCCGTTTCGGCGTCGAGCAAACCCATTTCGCCGCAGTAATGCGTGAAATCCTTGTGCACGGCGAGCGTCGCCGACGTGAATATCCACGCACGAGGGTTCCCGCTCATCTGTTTTTGCATGGTCTCGGCGACGACGAGCGGCGTCGCGTTGAGCTGCAAGGCGTAGGTATAGGTTTCGCCCCAGCGCACAATGTCTGCCCCCGCGCCTTCGCGCCAGCGGGCAAACGCGGCACCGGTTTCCTGAGCGCGCCGCCAGGCGTTTTCGAGACCTTCCGAGCGTTCCGCCTGCGTTTCGAGGAGCGAGGCGAGCGCTTCGAGTTCGCGCGTCATGCGAGCGAGCGCGTCGCTAAAGCCTCCGCGCTCGGTCAACTGCCGGAAGGAAAAGCGCGCCGGCTCGACGGGCAGGGTCAGCCGCAGGTCTTTCGCGGCTTTTTCAGCCGCGTCGCAGAGCTTCGGCAGTTCGAGGCAATCGCGCGCCGAGACGAGGCCCTCGGCGCGCGCGTCGCGGGTCAGCTCGGTCACGCGCGCGGTCGAGACGTTGCTACCGAAAAAAAGCCGCGCGACGTCGGGCAATTGATGCGCCTCGTCGAAAATCACCGTGTTGCACGCTGGCAAGAGTTCGGCGACACCCTCGTCGCGCAGCATGACGTCGGCGAAAAAAAGGTGGTGATTGACGACGACAAGGTCGGCTATCAGGGCGGCGCGGCGCGCCGCGAGAACGAAACACTCCTTGTAATACGGGCATTCCTTTCCGAGACAATTTTCGCGCGTCGAGGTCACGCGCTCCCAGACCGACGACGTTTCGGGGACGTCGAAGCATTCGGCCTTGTCGCCGCTCCGCGTGGTTTTTGCGAAACGCGCGACGCGCGCGACGTTGGCCGCCTCTTCGCGCGAGGAAAACCTGCCGCCCTCCTCCATGCGATTCAAATGGTGATGGCAAACATAGTTGGCGCGCCCCTTGAGCAGCGCGACCTGCGCCGGGGAAGCGAGCACCTCGCGCACCGCCGTGATGTCCTTGAAAAAAAGCTGGTCCTGGAGATTTTTCGTCCCGGTCGAGACGATGATCTTGCCGCCCGAGAGCATCGCCGGGATCAGGTAGGCGAAGGTCTTCCCGGTCCCGGTTCCCGCTTCGGCGACGAGCACCGCGTTGTTTTCGATCGTCGCGGCGATGCGCTCGGCCATTTCGAGCTGCTGCGGACGCAGACGATACGCCGGAACGCATCGCGAAAAACTTCCGCCGGTCGCAAAGATGTCGCTTAGCGTAAGCATTCCATTTTCTTGTCTTTGCGCTGTTGAAAGCTCAATAAGCGTTCGGGTCGGCGAAATTCTCGAAACGCGTGAACTCGCCGAGGAAGGTCAAGAAGACCGTCCCGATCGGGCCGTTCCGTTGTTTCCCGATGATGATTTCCGCTTTGCCTTTGTCGGGGGTGTCGGGGTTATAGACTTCGTCGCGGTAGATGAAAAAAATCACGTCGGCATCCTGCTCGATCGCACCGGATTCCCGCAGGTCAGACATGACCGGGCGTTTGTTCGGACGCGATTCGAGCGAGCGGTTGAGCTGCGAGAGCGCGATGACCGGAACCGACAGTTCGCGCGCGAGGCCTTTGAGCGAGCGCGAAATTTCCGAAATCTCGGTCGCCCTGTTTTCCCCGGCACCGCTTGCGGCCGACATGAGCTGAAGATAGTCGACGACGACGAGTCCCAATTTTCCGTACTGCCGGTGAAGGCGGCGCGTTCGCGCGCGCAGTTCGATTGGATTGAGCGCCGAAGACTCGTCGATGTAAATCTGCGCCTGCGACAAATTCCCCATGGTCGAAGTCACACGTTTCCATTCGTCGTCGTGGATGCGCCCCGTGCGCAGGCGGTGCGCGTCGATGCGGCCGACCGACGAGAGCATGCGCATCGCGATCTGCGCGCCGCCCATTTCCATCGAAAAAACGGCGACCGGCAGGCCCATTTTGACTCCCACGTGTTCGGCGATGTTGAGCGCGAACGAGGTTTTACCCATCGACGGGCGTCCCGCGACGATGAGCAGGTCGCCTTCCTGCAAACCCGAAGTCTTGGAATCGAGGTCGTGGAAGCCCGTCGGGACGCCGGTGATCTCCGAAGGGTTTTCGTGAAGCTGGTCGATGCGTTCGACGACTTTTGCTAGGAGTGGCTCGATATGCTGGAAACTGTTCTGACCACGGAAGCCACTCTCGGCGATCGCGAAGACCTTGGCTTCGGCCTCGTCGAGCAGGATTTTCGCCTCGCGGCCGAGCGGGTTCAAGGCGCTGGAAGCGATTTCGTCACCCGCCGTGACCAGTTGGCGGAGAACCGCGCGCTCGCGCACGATTTCGGCGTATCGCCGGATATTCGCCGCGGTCGGCGTGTTCGTCGCGAGTTCGCCCAGATAGGCGACTCCGCCGGTCTCCCCGCCCTCGCCGGACACATCGAGCGCTTCCGCGACGGTGATCACGTCGACCGGCTTGCCGCGTTCGAGCAAGCGGGTGATCTGACGGTAGATGCGCCGGTGCTCGTCGCGGTAAAAATCGCTCTCGCCGATCAAATCCGAAATCTTGTCGAAGGCGTCGTTGTCTAGCAAGAGCCCGCCCAATACCGATTGCTCGGCCTCGATCGAATGCGGCGGAACGCGCAGGGCCGCGAGCAGAGGGTCCGGAGCGGCGACGCGTTTCGAGGCGGAGAGGCGCGAGGAAGACGATGAGGCGTCGGATTTTGGCATGGTTCAAGCTAAAAAAGAAAGGTTCAAGTCAGACAAGCCTGGGAGTTGGCAAAGTCGGTGATCACGTCTATTGTAAACTTTCCTCGCCTGGAAACCTCCCCTTCCGCGCAAATGAGTGCGGGCGCTCGTACCAAAAGCGCGACATCGTGTCCGAAAACAAAAAAAGCCTTGTTTCACAAGGCTTTTTTTGAGTCCGAAAAACAGGGAAAAATTACTGTTCCGGAACGACGACGACCGTGATCGTCGCGCGCACGTCGGTGTGCAAGGCAATCTCCAGAGAAACCTCGCCGACGGTCTTGAGCGGACCACCCGCCGGCATGTAGATCGCGGATTTTTCGACCTCAAAACCCTGCGCCTTGAGACCTTCGGCAATATCGAAGTTGCCGACCGACCCGAAAAGCCGCCCGTCGACACCCGCTTTACGGGCGACTGTGACGACGACGCCTTCGAGTTTCGCGGCGTATTCCTGCGCGGCTTCGAGCTTCAAGGCCGCGGCGTTTTCAAGCTCGGCGCGGCGTAATTCGAATTCCTGCAGGGCGGCGGGTGTCGCGCGCTTCGCCTTCTTCTGCGGAATCAGATAGTTCCGGGCGTAACCGTCCTTGACCTTGACGAGATCGCCCAAGTTCCCAAGCTTGAGCACTTTTTCCATCAAAATGATCTGCATCGCTTCTATCCTCGCTTGGCTTAGGGGTGATTGTCGGTGTAGGGCAGTAGCGCCAGATAGCGCGCGCGCTTGATCGCCACCGACAGCATTCGCTGATAACCCGCCTTGGTACCGGTCAGGCGCGCCGGCATGATTTTGGCGTTTTCGGCGATATATTCCTTGAAGATATCGACATCCTTGTAATCGATCTCTTCCGCCTTCTCCGCGGTAAAGCGGCAGAATTTGCGGCGCTTGAACAGTCCGCTCCCGCGCTTTTTCTGGTTTTTGTCATCCTTCTTCTTGAAGAATCTGGCCATTTTTATTTCCTTCAATAAATTCTATCTGAGTTAAATGCAGTTTCAAGCGTCCGCCGTTTCTGCTCCCCGAAGCCAGAAAGCCCGTCGCGCGCAACTTCGACCCCGGTGGCGCCGCTTCGATCCATTTCGACGTTTCTCCCAGCGCCAGCGCCCGGATTACGCATTCGATGCGCCGCGAATGCCCCGCTTCGACCTGCTCCGATTCGTGATGGAGCGTGCATTCGGTCACCGGGACGCCGGTCGGTGTAAAGCGCTGCGCCTTGCGTTCGATCAGGGTTCCCGTCAGTTCGACACGGTTCAGTTGAACCTCTGGATTTCAGTCCGCGCTGACGGGTTCGACCGCCGCCTCGGCAAGGGGCGCATCGGCTACGACGGGCGCTTCCGCCACGGCAGGCGCTTCCACCACGGCGGGCGCCTCGGTTGCGGGCGCCTCGGCTTTTTCTTCCGACTCCGCTTCGCCTTGAGGCGCGAGCATCGACTTCGCCTTTTCTTCCTTCATCATCGGCGAAGGCGTCGTGACCGCGCGCTTCGTGCGGATCGTCAGATGGCGCAGAACCGCGTCGTTGAACTTGAAGCCGTGCTCAAGCTCGGCCAGCGTTTCTCCGTCGCATTCGATGTTCATCAAGACGTAGTGCGCCTTGTGCAACTTCTGAATCGGGTAGGCCAACTGGCGGCGCCCCCAGTTTTCAAGGCGGTGAATCTGACCGTTGCGCGAGGCAATGAGCGCTCTGTAGCGCTCGACCATGGCCGGAACCTGCTCACTCTGGTCTGGGTGGACGATAAAGACAATTTCGTAATGACGCATGAACTCTCCTTATGGAAAAGCCCTCTGTCATGCGAGAACAGTGGGGCAAGGCTGAAAAATAGGGGATTATACCGGATTCGGCCGCGGTGCGCCATGGGTTTTGCGCGCGTGCTGAGAGACGCCACGGCGGGCGAATGCTATAATCCGCCGCTCACCGAGCCCCCATAGCATGAAGGTCGTGCAGTTGATTTGTAATCATCAGGTCGTGGTTCGATTCCGCGTGGGGGCACCACCTAATCGTCCGAAGCAATCCAGAGAAGTCCAAAATTCCCTGTAACTGTAACGAGTTACAGCGGCAGATACTCCATTCTTATCCGATAGAATCCGTTGCCATCCGTCTGTTTTGGGTATATATTTGGGTACATACGCCGGATATGCCGACGTACCTATACCCAAAATGTTTCAGGAGGCAGCCATGCCCAAACAAATTAAACCCTTGAACGACGTTCAAATAGCGAACGCAAAGCCGGGGGCGAAGCCAAAGACCCTGTTTGATGGCGGGGGGCTATACCTCGAAGTCACCCCGGCCGGGGGAAAGCTCTGGAGGCTCAAATACCGATTCAACGGCGCGGCAAGGCTATTGGCTCTGGGGAAGTACCCCGACGTGAGCCTCAGAGACGCGCGGGAACGGCGTGAGAACGCGCGGAAGCTACTGACCAATGGTGCAGACCCCGGCAAGGAAAAAAAGGCGCTGAAGGCTGCGGAAGCCGCGCGCGCGACCAATACTTTCAGGAGGGTCGCAGAATCCTGGTGTGCCATATGGCGCCACGGCGTCGCCGAGGATACCGCGAACCGGATATGGTCGAACCTCGAACGGAACGTGTTCCCCATCATCGGAGACGCCCTCATCGACGAAATCAAACCAAAGGCCATCATGGACGTTTTACGCACGATGGAAGCCAGAGGCGTGACGGACTCCGTTCGTAAAGCCCGCTCCGCCATATCAATGATCACTCGCTACGCTGTTCAAAACGACCTCACCGAATACGACCCCGCCCCCAGCACCAAAGGCGGGATCCAACCGTACAAAGTCAAGCATATGCCCGCGCTGCTCTCTCCCGAAGCCGTAGCGGACTACCTGCGAAGGCTCGACGCTTATCAAGGACGGTACGAAACACACGCCGCGCTGAACCTTCTCCCCCTGCTCTTCGTCCGTCCGGGGGAACTACGGAAAATGCGATGGGCGGAGCTTGACCTTGAGAAAGCCGAATGGAAATACTTCGTCACCAAGACGAAGAC
>JAISAZ010000086.1 GCA_031266435.1 Accumulibacter sp. | reverse complement strand
GTATTCAATGTCGCTGAAACTCGCTTGCCGCATCTTCGCCTCCCTCCATAGATTGCGAAGACTATACCCGAAATTCAGATGACCTTCGCTCTATAATGAATCATTAAATCAGTGGTTCCTTCTGATTCCTGATCCCTGACATCTGTCATCTGATATGCGCCTACGGAATCGTTGGGCTTTGCTTCGCGCAGCCCAACCTATACCGCCGATAGGGCACGGCACGCCGTGCCCCTGCCAGAACCCACTCCCCTATACCGGTTCTTCCCGATCGGTTTTCATCTGTCTCCCGTCTCCTGTCTCCTGTCCCCTGATTGGGCCAACGCTCGCTTTCTCACTGGTTTCACGCTACACTCCGTGACATCGGGAGACGGGGGCAAAAAAATCCGAATCGAAACGCCTTCCTCCTTTTGGGTGCTTTTTCTCGGCGGCGAGTCCTCGGAACGATTCCGGGCCGCGCTTTTCCGTCCAGCGTGAGGTCGAATCATGAATAAAACCGGATATCTCCTTCTTCTCGCCCTCTCGGTATCGAGCTTTTCTCTACACGCTCAGTGCCCTCCCGGCATTCCCAATACGCCGGGTTGCATTCCTCCTGATGAGATGAACCGCCGGGGGCATGTGGTGCAGGACCCCCCGTATTCACGCAGACGCCAGGCTCCGCAGCAGTATTGGGAGGGACATTATGGTGCCATTGCCATGGACAAGACGGAACCGAGTATCGGTATTACCGGCGCCGATAACCTGCTGAGTGAGTCGCAGGCGGGAGAGTCCGCAATTTCTGCATGTCGCCAAAAAGGCGGAAAAAACTGTCAGATTGTCTTCAGATACGCCAATACCTGCGGCGCGTTCGTGTGGGGCGTTGGATATGGTTTTCCAGAAGACGGCAAATCTTCTCAGGAAGCCGCTGCGAAAGCGATGGCGCGCTGCGTTGCCCAGACGAGCAATTGCACGGTCGATCACCAAGGGTGTTGTTTGCCGGTGCTTCGCAGGCGCTAATCAGGAGACAGGAGACAGAGGACAGGAAACAGAGGACTGAAGACAGAAGACTGAGCGCTCGCTGCCGCTCGCTTCGTGATCTGTTTTCAGTCGTCAGATGTCGCAGGACTTCCTCCCTCTGATGACTGATGCCTGATTACAGAGGCCGAAGACCGTTCTGTCTTCTGTCCTCTGTCTCCTGTCTCCTGATCCCCGGCTTGATCAGCTTGTAACTCCGACCGAGCATTCCTTTCAATTCCTCCTCCGGCACGTCGCCGCCGAGCGCCACGGTGTTCCAATGGACTTTATTCATATGGTAGGCGGGTGTCACGTCGGCGAACGCCCGCCGCAGAAAGTCCGCTTCGAGCGGATCGCACTTCAGGTTGACGCACAGCCGCCCGTGCCGCTCGTAAATCAGCGCGAAGGACTTCTTGTTCGCGCGGTGCCGCATGACCGCCCACGCGTGATCGTCCTCCACACCGTCAAACGGATAATCCTCGTAGACGGCGGGGAAAGTCAGGCAAAAGTCAATGAGTTCACGGCGGGTCATTTTTCGACGTCCCTCGCTTTTTTATCACGGTCGATCCCGAAAAAATCGAGCAATTCGTTCCAGTTTTCAGGATAGGCGTTGCTCCCGTAGTATTCAAGAACGCAAGCGCCCGAATAGCGCACCGAAAGCTGCCATTGCTCGCCGTCGAGGGCAAGCGGATCGGAGTAATCGTCGTTCCAGTATTCGGTGTGAATCTCCGCAAAGCGATCCCTCAACGCAAGCGCTTCTGCAAGCGAAAGACCTTCTTTTCTGAAAGGCTCGCTTTCGATGAATAATTCCGCTTCGGTCAGTTCCGCTCCGCTGTCGCCCAAGGCGAGCCGATAGACTGTATAGCCATCGAAAACCCCTCCGATTTCAAATCTGATCTCGGTGATTTTTCGTGATTGCCACTTCCAGTCGATGTCTTTGAGACGCTTCAGCCAGCGCGTCAATCTTCCGTCTTCGAAGAACGCAGGCGAGGCACCCTCAGAGAAGCGTTCCGCTCGAAATGCTCGCATCATCAGAGTCAGAACGGATTGCTCATCCAGACTCCACAAGTTCGCGGGGCGCTTTTCGTCGGCGTGGCATTTCGAACCGTCCTTATCAAGGATTTCACCGTGGCGTGTGCGTTCGATGAATTCCCATTCAGGATGGCCTTTCAAAAACTGCCTGAACTCGGCATCAAAATCAATCGCCAACTCCTTATGGTCGACAAAATGGAAATGAAAGGGATACATCGGCGCTCCGTCGTCCTCCCGGTCGACGACCCATTTCCCCAGGGGATATGCAACGCCCATCTTGGCGACATACTTCGTCAACACCCTGAATCGCTCATTATCCGCAGGGGCAAAGTGCGTCCACGCGTCGTAAATGCCCCGAAGTCCCTCGTCGAGAATGCCGAGGGCTTTATCTTTCATATCCGGGGAGACACCGTAATACGCCTCCGCGATGGCGCCGGTAATGGCGGCGACTGTGCCGCCGCCAAGCGAAACGGCTGTGCGGACGGCGTCCTCGAAAGAAGTCGATTCAAGAAAACACTCAATCGCCCACGGCACGTAATCCTGTGGACCTTCGTCGAGGCGACCGGTCGAGCGTATAGCGTCGATCCTGAAATCCAGGGGATAATATTTTTCGCGGACGTACGCACGGATTTCACTTTTCAACGCGCCGTGACGCGCCATGCAGATCGCCGCCACCGTGGCTTTTGCTCCCTTGACTCGCTCTTCGCCAGGATGAATGGCCTCGGTCAGCGTTTCGGCGATACGCTCCGCATCCCACACACGGGTAGCGACAAACCCTGCGGGAGCGGCATGTATTGCCGCGCCGTCGCCGAAGCGATCACAGAGTTTATGATGATCGCCGAACACCCACCTGGAGAACATACCGCCCAGACCGCAATTCGGATATTTGCTGCCGATTTCCCGCACAGATTTGACGGCACAGCCCGACAAGCGCGCGTGGAAGTCGTCGTCTTCCCCGCGACCGAGTCGAGTTTGCCCTTTTGTCGCTTCCATGATCGCCTTGGCAAGGGCAAGAATCATTCTGCAGTTCCCGGTGGCAAAGCAGCCTTCGGCAAACAGGTCGAACTCCTTGCTTCCGGGCATATTGGATTCAAAACGCGACGCCACGATGTCGCCGATGATTGCTCCGAGCATCGAATACCCCTCCCGATACGGCATACGGACAAAGTGTAAGCTGATCCGCGACTTTTTCAAGCAGCATTGCTTGAATCCTGAGCCTGAAATGGAGTAGATTAGAAAATTGAACACCACGACGACCGCGCACGCGAAGGTTCTTCCCCCTTCCCTGTGGCTTCGCCTTCATCACGGGCGCGGATTCAAAGAAATACGGAGGATGCCATGGGTGGAAAAATGACACGGATATGGATAAAAGCGCGCAAATTGCCGAAAACCTGCGTCCTCGCCTCGTTCTTGGTGGCTTCTCTTTTGCTGGGAAGTTGTGCACCACGAAGCCCGTATTACGATGAACCCTACGCCGAACCTTACGCCGACCCGTATTACGGCGTGTCCGACACCGAATATTATCGTCTGCAAAGGGAGTCGTACGAGCGCGAGCGCCAAAGGCGTCTGGCCATGGAACAAGCCGCGCGATTGCAAAACGATCGCTTGCGCCTGGAGAGGGATCGCCTGGAATGGGAAAGAAGAGAAACCCAGCGCATCAGCGATGAAATGCGTCGCCGCCAGGAGCGGCAAGCGCAACGCGAGCGTCAGGAGCGTGAACGGCTCGCGCGCGAGCGAAACGAACGCGAAAACAGAGAGCGTCAGGAACGCGACAGGCGCGAAAACGCCCTCCGGGCGGAACGCGAGAACGCGGCCAGAGCGGAACGCGAAAACGCCCTCAGAGAACAGCGCGAAAACGCTTCCAGAGCGCAGCGTGAGAACGCCGCCAGAACGCAACGCGAAAATGCCAGCAGAGCGCAGCGCGAGAACGCCAGCAGAGCGCAGCGCGAGAATGCGGCGAGAGCGGAACGTGAAAACGCCGCGAGAACGCAGCGTGAGAACGCGGCAAAAGCACAGCGTGAGAACGCCGCGAGAGCACAACGCGAGAACGCAGCCAGAACGCAACGCGAGAACGCGGTAAAAGCACAGCGTGAAAACGCCGCGAGAGCGCAGCGTGAAAACACCGCGAAAGCGAAGCGCGAGAGCACCGAGCGGCAGCGCGAATCCGAATCGTCGAAAGCGCGAAAAACACGCTCACGGGAAGCTTCGCGCTGAAAAAGCTTCCCCGCACCTTCTTTCGCAGCGAAACGCAGCCTACTCCTCTGGTAGAAGCGGCGGAGCGCGCGCGAATAGGCTCGGCGTACGAGATCGCGGCGTTTTTAGGTTTGTCTGCGCTTTTCGCATCTGTTAGAATGCGCGGTCTCCCGGAGAGGTGGATGAGTGGTTTAAGTCGCACGCCTGGAAAGCGTGTTTAGGGTAATACCCTAACGCGGGTTCGAATCCCGCCCTCTCCGCCAATCCTGCTCAAAGATACACCTCCTTTTCCCTCTTTTCTCCTCCGCACCCCTTGTAACGGCAAGGGATTCGTGCCAACATTTCCCCACGATTTCAAAACCTGACGCACGTTTCCGAGCCTTTGAACACCTCGATCCCGTAGGTAAAAAAATAGGTATGAAAACGGCGATCTTGGCCTTACCTATTTATTTTTATGGCAATTAGATATGTCGACGAATCGGCTGAAGGACGCACATTGCAAGAGCGCGCTTTGCGAGAGCGGGACGATCCGAAAACTTTTCGACGGCGGCGGGCTGTTCCTAGCGGTGTTGCCGTCCGGCAAAAAGTCCTGGCGCGTCGCGTATTTGTTCGGAGGCCGCCAGCAAACGAAGAGTTTTGGACCCTACCCCGACGTTTCGCTCGCCGAAGCCCGTAAAAAGCGTGACGAGCTGCAAGCGCTTTTGCGCGACGGGATTGACCCAATGGCCGATCGGCGCGCGGCTCGGAACGCGCGCCCGAAAACGATGAGCTTCGAGGCCGCCGCTCGGCGATACTGGAGCGATCGCCGCGACGTTGCCGCGTCGTATCGGGAGGACGCGCTTCGCGCGCTCGATCGCCATCTCTTCGCCGCCCTGGGCGAGCGCGATGTTGCCGGGATTTCGCGCGCCGACCTGCTCGCCGAGTTGCAAAAAATAAACGATCAAGGCCATTACGTGCTCGTCCGAAAGGTACGGATTTGGGCCGGCCTGGTGCTCGACTGGGCGGTCGAAAACGACCACGCGACGATCAACCCGGCGCGCCTCATAAATCCTCAAACCGCGTTTGGCCGCGCGAAGGTCGAGCACATGCCGGCGCTCACCCTCGACGAGGTGCCGGAGTTCATGCGCCGCTTGCGATTTGAGGACGATCTGATCAGCGTCCTCGCGTGTCGGATGCTCGCGTTGACGTGGGTCCGTACCGTCGAGCTGCGATTCATGCGCTGGGCCGAGGTCGATTTTGCGTCGGCGACCTGGTCGATTCCCGCCACCCGGATGAAACGCGACCGCGATCACCTGGTGCCCTTGTCGCGACAAGCGCTCGCGCTCCTGGAGACGCTTCGCGCGCGCGACCGCGGCGGCGAGTACGTTTTCCCGTCGGGGAGGCTCGGCCGCCCGATCTCGGAAAACACGATCCTCTACCTGATTTATCGGATTGGATATAAAGGCCGGCTCACCGGCCACGGCTTTAGAACGATCGCCTCGACCTGGGCCAACGAGCACGGATACAATTCGGACGCGATCGAGCGTCAGCTTTCGCACGCGCCCGACGATCGGATTCGATCCGCGTACAATCGCGCCGAGTATTTGCCGGCTCGCCGGCAGATGTTACAGGACTTCGCCGACTGGCTCGACGCGATCACGGGAGATTGATCCCCGCCGCGCGGAGCGTCGAGATACGCCATCCGCGCGTTTTGCGCGAGAGCGCGATGTCGGGTTCGGGGAGCATGTTTTTTTTTCGCCAACGACGAACCGTCTCGTCGCAGACGCCCATCATTTTCACAAAATCCGAGAGCCAGATCACGCGGTCGATGGTATTTGCCTCGTCGTCCATCTTAATTCCCTCGCATCGTGTGTCGGGTAACGCTCGCGCCGTTCGGGAGGCTGAAAACGGTTTTCGTCCCCGTTGCAATCTCGGTTGCTTCTGCCGGTTGTTTATCGCGGACGTATTCACCCAGGTCGGCCGCTTGAGTTTTCGCATTTTTTCCCGGCTTTGACAAACCTATCGCGTTCGCTTTCCACGAGATTCCGCCGACTGGACGATTCAAGAGTTTTGCAATTTCCTTGTTTTCCGTGCTCGGATAGAGCCGCTTCAATTCGGCGATCTCCTCTTTTGTCCAATCGCGACGATTTTCGATCCACTTTTTCGTGACTTTTTCAGGAGTCGCCGCCGACGCAGGATCGGGTTCGGCTTTCGCTTCGGATTCCGGCAGCGGTTTCAGCCTCCAATCGGGGAGGGGAATGTTGAGGACGTCGCCGAAAAACTTTTGTATAACTCGGATCAGAATGTCCAACTGCGAGATCACGCCGCGGAATTCGTTCATATCGATTTGCTTGCACGATAAGTTTTCGTCATCCGTATCGATCTTGACAATAAATACCTTAGACATTTTTTCCTCCTTTGGATTCTCTCTCCAATTTGTGTATCCGCGCACAGATCGCGTGCTCGACCGTTTTCTGTAAATCGTCGACCTTCAGCGCCGCTTCACATTTCGCGCGGTCGAATTTTTTCACCGCATCGACCCGATCATAAGCCGTTACTTTGTAAAGCGGAGTTTCTTTCCCATTGATGATGAGAGCGTAGCTAAAAAACGGATTGCTCCGAAAATCATCTTTATTCACTTGGCTTTCTCTTTGATTAATTTTACGTATTGCATGACGGCTCGAAACCGTCTTCGCACCGTCGACAAATTCGACGAGCACCGAATTCATCCTTCCCCTGACGACGATCCGGCATAGCTGTCCGAACCGTTCGGGCATTTTTTTCTTCCAGCGCCAGACGTGTGTCCACGCATTCATTTCCGCCTCCGCCACGCGCTCCTGATCGCGCGCCAGACGCCGTAACCGAGGTCGCGAAAATGCCGGTAGAAGTGAAAGAATTTCATCGAGAACCTACCTTGGTTGAAAACTTCCCCACTTTAGGGGGCAATCATGCGCGGGAGGATTGTTTCCTTTCCGCACTTTGTCGTCCGGCCCTGCCGGACGTGGATTGAAACCAAAAATCCGAATAGAAGGGTTTTCATTTCATCTCCAGTTTTTTGGTGGGTAAAGTGGTGAGCGGTACCGGCTCCGGGTTGTTTTCCGGGAGCGGCGTCCAGAGTTCGGCGTGCTTATCGATCAGAGTGATCGCGGCGCAGTATTCATGGGCGTATCGATCCGCTTGGCCCTCTTCGGTATATCTTTGGACTAGACAATTCATAAACTCGTCCCGCGTTCCGAAAAAACAACCTGTCGAGAACCGCACTCCCTGGCCGGTTAAAAAACAGATCAGCGGCTCCGACCGCGACCCGATCGGGCCGATCTGAAGGATCGGTCGTCCACCGACAAGTTTCAGCCCCTCATCGACCCGCGCGTCCGTAAGGGACGCTCCAGCAAAATCAGCTCGGCCGAGATACGCGCCGAATAAATTCGCGCCCATGAAATACGCATAGCGCAGGTTGCACCGGTCGAGGTTCGCGTCGGCGAGGTCGGCGTTCCGAAAGTCCGCGTAGTCGAGCCTCGCGCCTTCAAAACTGGCACCGCGTAGAGTTGCGCCGCAGAAACTCGCGCCGTGGAGATTTGCGCGAGAAAAAAGGGTGCCGCTCAAGTCCTCGCCGGAAAAATCGGCACCCGGAAGTTCGATCCCGGCCTTGAGGGCCCTTGTGACGGTTCTACGGAGGGTGTTTTCGGGTTCGCCGTGTTCGTAGAGCACACGGCCAGCTACGTTCTTGATTGCGATTTCCATTTACTCCCCTTCCGCGAAAATAGGCGTCCGCTTGATTATTGAGGGCGACAGAGATATATTACGCTTCGTAATTATAAAGTCAATACGTTTCGTAATATATTTGAGCGAGGAAGGAAATGGAAAAAAATAACGGACAGGATCGAAGCACAGGGGCGCGAAAGCATGCGCTTTTCTCTGCAACTGGCCGAAACTTTGGCCAAGAAAGCCAACGATCTTTTCAAGCTGGTACTCGTGGCAGGCGGCGCGTCGGCGGGCTACGCGCTCAACGCGTTTTCGGAGGGAAAGTCTTTTTTCTGGGGTGCGACAACGCTCGTCGCCTGGTTGAGCTGCACCGGGGGCTACTGATTTTTTACCGCATAAAGATGCGGGACATTCAAATGCCGGGCAATGTTCCGAAAAACTTGTTGGTCGGCTGGAAGAAATGCCGGAGATGAGTTTGGAACAAGCCCGAATGTTCGAGCTTGAAAACCTCCAGACGCACTACGATTTATCCGCCGCGCAGAATCTGGAGACGGCGCGCCGACTCGACCGCGCGCGGATAATGTTTCTCGCTTCGCCGCTGGCCTTTATCTTGGGGATGGGAATCACTAGGCTCAAAGGCTAGGAAGATCGCGCTTTTGCGGTTCCGACGGCGGGATCGGGTTTTCCGTAGGTTCCTTGTCGTTCACTTTTGTTAGGAGAAAAACTATGAATAAAGTTATTCCAGATGAATTAACGGTTGGAAGTATAAAGTACCGACTCAAGTGCCTACAAATGGAAATCCTTCGACTCGAACTCGCGGCGTTGGATCGTCAGCGCGCGTCGTCTGGCAATCTCCAGCCATACCTTTCTTCGGAAAGTAAAAAATCGATGTCGTCCGACGAAAGACCTTTGACCACAGAGGGGAGCCAATGATACTTATTGACGAGATAAAAGTGAATGGCTTCCATGCCGGAAAGCGCTTTGTACCCCTCCCGTTTTGCGAGAAAGCCTCCAAAAACGTCAATCGAATAATCCCTATCGCTTTTGATCTTATATACTTTACGGGCGATATTATATAGTTCTTCGTCATTCATAATTTTTCCTTAAAGGTTACTTCTTTGTTTCGTCTATGATTTTTCCATCCGGTTTGTTCCCTTTTATAAGAAAACAATTGATCTGACCTGCACAGAAAGTTCTCCGTTTTTTTCTAGCGTGACCTTCACATTACATTCATATCGATAAGTGGTCGTCGCGCCCATTCGGTTTTTTGCATCGACCGAATTACGATAAACCCATAAATCTTCCCCTGTCTTCCGAAAGTCTTTCTTCAGCCAGGAGAAAGACGCTTGATTCTGCGGTTCCAGTTTCTTCTCGACAGCGGCCTGACATACCGGCGGTATCTCTCCCAGGATTCTGCTTTCGAGGCTTTTTTGTTCACCCTGTGCCAAGGCCGCTTGAAGGATTTGCGGCGACTGTTCAATGGGATTTTTTTCCGACATAAGGCGTATGCGGTCAGGGAAAAATGTAAACTCCGGCTCGTCAAGACCGCCGGAGAGAGTAAACGAGCGTTCGCTTCCGAGAATTCCGCTGAATTCAATTTTTTCTCCGCGTGAGCGCGAATTCGCCCACCCCTTCACAGTAGGGTCGATAATCCGCATGCGGAATTTCTGACGTCCTTGTTGCGCTTCAATCCAGATTTCTTCGTTGCGCATGGAGATTTCATCGATCGTCGCTCGCCACGCATCCGCGCGATGTTCTGTTTTCCGCAAAAAGGCAAGGGCATCCGATTCGGCCTTCTTGACGTTCGCCTCGTTGCCCGTCCCCTTAGCTGTTTTGATGTTCTTCTCATGCACGCCGGCACTTTTCATAAAATTGGACTGCGCTTCCGGAACGCCATCTCCGCACCCCGACAAAAAGAAAAAGAAGAAACTGAAAACAAAAATCTTATACATGACGCCCCCAAAAATAGGTATTTCTATTTTCTTGTTCCGTCTAGGATTTTTCCATCCGACAAGATCAGCCGAAGCGGCGGCGATATTTTAGAGATTGAGAAATTGAATGTAGAGAAATTCGATCGCTCCTTTATTTGTGGCGGGCGGCTTCGCTTTGATTCCTTTTGAATGAATCTACGCACCCGAAAGTATTTTGACTTTCTGCTCCTTGAATTCTTCTGGAGAAAGTATTCCTTTTTCCGGAAGCGCGGCAAGGCGTTCGAGCTTACTGACGACGTCGTCCTGTGGGACAGCCGGAGCGTGCTGCTTATTTTTTCGCGCTTCGATCGCATCCCGAACCCGGTTCGTAAACGGCAAAACGCTACGTTTCGGAACATTGTCGATGATTCGCTGGATCGCGCCGTCTTGGATGGCGATCTTCCCTAAAATCAATCCGGTTTCTCCCGATACGGTATTGATTTTATCGAGATCGACGGTCTC
The DNA here is from genome assembly GCA_031266435.1 of Accumulibacter sp. Lineage (GTDB taxonomy): Bacteria > Pseudomonadota > Gammaproteobacteria > Burkholderiales > Rhodocyclaceae > Propionivibrio. Next base: position 64,766 of record JAISAZ010000086.1, on the reverse strand, counting down.
TTGCGTCAAACCAAAAATCAAACCCTTGTCGAGAAAAATTATCCTGCGGTCCGTCAACGCGACAAGCCAGGTATTTCCATTCATGAACCCGGATGAGAAGGCCAGAACTTGCTCGCCTTGAAGCAAGATTTCGGGTAAATGGTTCAGTTCTTTTTTCGTGAAAAACTGATCGTCGCCCGTTTCTTTAGCGATGCGCTCGTATTCCTTTTTCAGTTCTTCCGGCGATGCGTTTTTGAAGTCGAATGACATAACTCCTCCTGATTTTCTGAAAAACTACTCCTTGGGCTTATCCAAGATTTTTCCTTCCGACCAGATCAACCGGAGCGTTGGCGGTATTTTAGAGAGTGGTTTTTTTCCCACGGTTCAAGTGCTGTGTTTGCGGCATCAATCATGATGGAAATTTGTTTGCGGAAAGCGTCGCTGGCCCAAAACGGCAAGGTACGGCTCGAACGCGGGTCGTCGAGCACCCAATCGATAAGTGCGCGACAGCCTGGTGCCGCGAATTCGTAGGCTTGCCATTTTGCTTCAAAAGGCGCCTCCTTTGATTTTTCCGAACATTCACCCAAAAGGAGTTCATCGAGAGACATTTTTAAAAGGCTCGCAAAGGCAACAGCGTCATCAGCGCTTATTTTTCTTTTGCCGCTTAGTTTGGCACTTACTGTTGGTTGAGCAAGGCCAAGTTTCTCTGCCATTTTTGGCTGATCCAATCCCAATTCCTTCATTCGGCGTTTAGCTCGATCACTCCAAGTTTCTGTACTCATTTTCTTATATTACTTGTTGTAATAAATTAAACAAGCGACGAATTGTAATTTATAGCTTGACAATTAAAATTACAGTTCGTAATATAAAGTTATGGATGCAAACCCGATCAAAAAAATCAGAAAACAGCTTGGGCTAACGCAAGCACTCTTCGCTGAAGAGTTGAATTGTTCGCAAGGAAACATCAGTCATTACGAAGCAGAGCGTCGATTAGTGCCTCCGAGCATGGCGAAAAAAATAATTGATTTCGCCAAACATCGCGGCTTTGACCTAGGTTTTGACGATATTTATCTTATCGATAGTCCTTCTCAGTTTTCCGCCGCCGAGGATGATTCATGACTCTCGCGATCGATATCCGTCAATTATTGGGATCGCCCTCCTAAACCTGCATGCCCCGGATCGACTTCAAAGCCCTCGCCGCCACCGCCTTAAGTCACGCGGACGCGCTTTTATCGCACTGGCTTCCCGACGGCCACCGGGAGGGCCACGAATACAAGGCTTTGAACCCGACGCGCGCCGACGCGCACGAGGGGAGTTTTTCGGTCAACTGTTCGACCGGCGCCTGGGCGGATTTTGCGACCGGCGAAAAAGGCGGCGACCTCGTCTCGCTGTACGCGTATCTGTTTTGTGGAGGAGACAACGCGGCCGCGGCCGTCGCGCTCGCCGACGCACTCGGAATGCCAGACGCGGTTCCGGGTACGCAGAACCGCGCGCCGCCGCGCTCGAAATCGCGCCCTCGGCCGACTTCCGTTCCGGCGGCGGAAACGAAAGCAACCGAAGCGACCCAAAAACCGCGCCGGAGCGAATGGATTCCGCTCGTCCCGGCGCCGATCGACGCCGACCCGCCGCCGAAAGCGCACGTCAAGCGCGGCAAGCCCGAAAAAATCTGGACCTACCGCGACGCCAACGGGAAAGTTCTCGGTTACGTTTGCCGGTTTCGAACGAGTTCCGGCGGCAAGGAAATCCTCCCGCTCGTTTTTGCCAGACACGAAAAAACCGACGCACACGACTGGCGCTGGATGGCCTTCCCGGAGCCGCGGCCGATTTACGGCCTCGACCGCCTCGTAAAATCCCCCGTCGCGACGGTGCTCATCGTCGAAGGCGAGAAATGCGCTGACGCCGCGCAAACCGAGTTGCCCGACAAGGTCGTCGTCTCGTGGCCGGGAGGGGCGAAAGCCGTCGATAAGGTCGATTGGACGCCGCTTCACGGCCGGATCATCATCACCTTCGCCGACTGTGACGCGCAGCGTGCGCGGCGCTCCGCCAAAGACGCCGCCGTCGGCGTCGACCCCGAAATCCTTCCGGAAGCGAATCAGCCCGGCTATAAGGCGATGGCGCGAATCCGCGAGATACTCGCGTCGCATTGCCGCGTCGGGAACGTCCTGATCCCCGCCCCGGGCGACAAGCCGCCCGGGTGGGACATCGCCGACCTGATCGACGAGGGCGTCGCCGGCGAAGCCTTGTCCGCATGGATACGCGATCACCTGATCACGTACCGGAGCACGCCGGCTCCGGCGTCGGAATCGTCCGCGCAGATCGTCGACGCCGCCGACGCGCCATTCGACGACGAGCGATGGATCGAAGACCTCCACCGGACGAAACAAGGCCGGCTTGAGCGCTGCGTCGCCAACGTATACGACATCATGCTTTATTCGCGCGCGTGGAAAGGCGTCGTCGCGTTCGACGTGTTCGCGCAACGCACCGTCAAGCGCGCCGAACCGCCTTGGGACGCCGGCGCAGTCGGCGAATGGGACGACAACGACGACACGCAGGCCGGGATGTGGATGACGCATCACTGGGGATTCGCGCCCGACAAAAAAACCGTCGCCGAAGCGACCGAAGCCCTCGCGCGTGAGTATGCTTTCAACCCCGTCCTCGATTATTTGCGCGGCTTGGCTTGGGACGAGACGCCCCGGATCGACCATTGGCTGATCGACCATTGCGGCGCTCACGATACCCCCTACGTCCGGCTCGTCGGGCGGTTTTTCCTGATTGCGATGGTTGGCCGCGTTTTGCGGCCGGGGATGAAATTTGACTATTGTCTCGTCCTTGAGGGCGAGCAGGGGAAGAAAAAATCGATGATCGCGCGCGTCCTCGGCGGCGACTGGTTCGGCGACACCGACCTCGATCTTCACAACAAGGATTCGATGATCGGGATCGCCGGAAAGTGGGTCTACGAATTCTCCGAGATGGGGTCGATCAACCGTTCCGACACTTACCGGCAAAAATCCTTCATTTCCCGCCAGTTCGACGAGTTCCGCGTCCCCTACGGCAAACGCCTGATTCGCCAGCCCCGACAGGTGATCTTCGTCGGGACGACGAACGACGAGGAATGGAACAAGGACATTACCGGCGGCCGGCGCTTTTGGCCGGTCCGATGCGAGGACGAATTGAACCCGGACGGACTTGCCACGAACCGCGACCAACTCCTCGCCGAGGCGCTCGTCCTCTTCGAGCGCGGCGAACGGTACTGGCCGAACCCGGAGGAGCAGCGGACGTTATTTTCTCCCGAGCAGGCGCAGCGGGAGACGCAAGAGAGCCTGATCGACCTCTTGCACGATTGGGTATTTGATCAGGGGATGGATTTTTCACTGGCTGAAGCCGCCACGATTGGACTCAAGCTCGACGCCTCGAAATTAACCCGCGATCTGCAAGTGCGGATCGGCAACGCCCTGAAAAAACTCGGCTGCAAGAAGATCGAAAAGCGTAACGGAATGACGCGGTTTTGGTATCGACCGCCTGACAAGCCAACGGCTGGCACGAATCCTGCCGTACAGCCCGCCGCGCCCGCCGAAGGGGAACGCCGTGCGCCGTTTTAACCCCGCGCCCCTTCCATACCTACTCCATATCCTCCGCAGGGTATGGAAGCCCGGAAGCCTTGCGGCGCCGGGGGGTTCCATACCTTCCATACCTTCCATACGTCGCCGCGCGTGCGCGTACACCTGCGTGCGCGAGCGCACGGGCGCACGTGCCCCTGCGCGCGCGTACCCGTGCACGGAAAAATGGTATGGAAGATATGGAAGGTATGGAAAAGCCTGTCAGAGAGCGGGATTCGACCTTCCATACCTTACTCCATACCCTACGAGGTATGGAAGGCCGGAGAAAAACTCATGAAAATGATCATTGAGAAGATGCGCGCCGACTGGAACCTCGTCGTCGCCGATCGGCGCGCGTGCGGCGACTGGAGCGACGCCGACGAAGCCGAGATCGGCGCCGCCGTCGCCGCGGACGTGAAGGCTGGCGACCCCGACACGATCGTTCTCTGGGCGCGATGGCTCGCTGACCTGGCCGCGCTCGCCGTCGGGCTGAAGGCCGCCGGACACGGTGCGAACGAGCGGATACGTGCTCACCTGGAGGCCGGGAAAAAAGAGGAGAAGAAAAAATGATCGAGATGAAAATCGACTCGTCCGGGCTGATGAAGCTGAAGGCAAAAATCGTCGATATGGGCAAACAGACGCGGTTTGCCGCGATGCGCGCGATCAACGCCGCCGTCCGCGAGGGCGCCGAAAAGACGAAAAGCGAGATGCGCCGCGTTTTCGACCGCCCGACGCCTTGGGTCGTCGGCGGCGTCCGATACAAAAAGGCCGACAAAATACGCCTCGAAGGCGCGATCGACCTTGACTATTGGGGGAACAAACAGGGCGTCGCGGTCGATCAGGTTTTACGCGCCGAGATCGGCGGCGGCGGCCGGCGCCTGAAGCGCCACGAGATCGCCCTGCAGAGGGCGGGGATATTGCCGCGAGGGATGGCGATCGTTCCCGGCGACGCGGCAAAAAAGGACGCTTTCGGAAACATGTCGGCGGGACAGATCGTACAGATCATTGCCTACTTCCGCGTGTTTGGCGAGCAGGGCTACAAAGCAAACATCGACGACAAGGGCCGCAAGCGGCTGGCCACCGACAAGCGCAAGAGCGGTCAGCGCGGGTTTGTGTATTTCGCCTTGCGCGCGCCGCGCGGAAAACTCCCGCCGGGTATCTATCAGCGATTTCAATCCGCGTTCGGCAGCGCGATAAAGCCCGTCATGATCTTCGTCCGCGCGCCGACCTATCGCCGACGGCTCGACTTTTACGGCGTCGCCGGCAAGGCCGCGCTCGCCGAGTTTGATCGTAGCTTCCCGAAATTCTTTGACGAGGCGATGAAAAGTGCGAAGTGATTTCTCATGCGCTCTAGGTTCTTCCCCCGCCCTTTGCCTTCGGGTAGTTCGCACCTCGATTTTTTTCCAGTTCTCCGGCGCTTATAGGGGGTTATAAGTGGATTCGGAAGAGCTTGATCTTGATCTAGACTTGGACTTGGATCTGGACGCAGTTTTCGAGAGCGCGGACATTCCGCGTCCGAAAACGAAAGCCCGGAAGGTCGTTTCCAAGCATAAAGCGCGCCGCTTCAACTCGGAAACCGACCTCGAAAAGGCCCTTCCGTGGGATTTCGCGCCGGGAGACTGCTATCACGTCATTTCGGGCGGAGACATTGACAGTCTGACCTACCTCCGCTTCGTCGCCCGACAGCAGCCGATAGATTATTGCATGTTATCGACATGGTGTATGGCCAAAGCCGACCTTGAGGACATCGAGCACCTGATCGTGGTTGGCCGGATCAAGCGGATCGATTTCTACGTCGGCGAAATTTTCAAAGGGAGCTATTTTGACGTTTGGAAACTCCTCGTCGAGATGATGCAAAGGCGCGGAGGCCGCGCCGACGATCTGGAGCCGCGCCTCAAAGAGGCCTTCGTTTCGGCGCGTGAAACGTGGATCGAGGCCGCCGCGCGGCTGGCCAGAGAGCTTCCCGACGACGCCGAATCGCGCGAGGCGATGCTGCGTAAAGAGCTTGAGGACTTTTTGCGTGGCCTCGCCGAGTGGGCCAAGGCCGACGACTCCCTGGAGGATGAGTCCATCGAGGACGAGGAGGACGATTGACGGCTACCGACCTCGCCCTCTCTCCCGCTGCCGAATGGGCAAGCGCCGCGCTCGACGCGCTGATCACGCGCGTTTTCGCGCAGCTTCGTCCGCGGCCGGCGCTCTTGCCGCTCGCGTGGGTCGAGAAGTACCGCTATTTGAGCGCGATGGAAAATCCCGATTACGCTGGCCCCTTCCGCGTCGAAAACATCCCCGCGCTTCGCGGCGTACTCGCCATGATTGGCCAGCGCGGCGTTTCGCGTGTTGTCTGCCAAAAATCCGCGCAGATCGCCTACACGTCGGCGATCGTTTGTACCACGATGGGCTATTTCGCACACTGGCGGCCGTGCGTTCAGGTCGCCATGTTCCCGCGCGATAAGTCTGCCAAGGACTTCGACGCCGAAAAATTTTCGCCGATGGTACGCGCGACGCCGGTATTGGCCAGCCGGATCGAGCTTAAAAGCCGCGCCGCCGGCAACAGCCAGACCCGAAAGCACTATCCAGGTGGCCTCCTCAAATTCGTCGCGTCGAATTCGCCGTCCGACGTCAAATCGACGACCGCGAAAATCCTCTATATCGAGGAGCCGGATGACGTCAACAAAGACGTGAAAGGACAGGGAAATTCGATCGCGCTCCTCCGCGAGCGCGGAAAAACGGTCGGGAACACGATCGAGATTATCGGCGGGACGCCGACCGCGAAAGGCGCCTCCGAGATCGAAAAAGAGATGCGGACCACCGACCAGCGGCGATTCCTGGTCACATGTCCGCATTGCGGCGAGCGCCACGCCTTCGAATGGCCGAATGTCATCATTCCCGGCTTTGGCATCTCCCCCGAAGACTTGGCCAAGCCCGACATCGACGCGAGCTTCCCCGTCCGCGAGGTTTATGGCCGCGCGTATTGGGAATCGGCCTATTACGTTTGTCCGCATTGCGGCGCCCCCTGGAGCGAGGACGAGCGGATCGCGTCGATCCGCGCCGCGGCGTCCGAGCCGCCGTTTTACGGCTGGGAGCCGACCGCGACGAGCGCCGACCCCGGATTTTTCCTCAACGAACTTTTGAGCGTTTTTCCGGGGTCGCGGCTACCCCTGCTCGCCAAAAAATTCCTCCGCGCGCAATACCTGATGGACCAAGGCGACCCGACCGAGATGGTCGCGTTTTGGAACTCGACGCTCGGCCTTCCGTGGGAATACAAGGGCGAGCTGCCGGAGGAGGACGAGCTGAAAAAACGCGCCGAAAAATACACCGAATGGACCTGCCCCGTCGGCGGGATCGTCCCGATCGCCAGCGTCGACGTCCAGCACGATCACCTCGCCGTCACCATCTGGGTCGTTGGGCGCGGCGAGGAAATGTGGCTCGCGTTCTGGGGCGAGTTTTACGGCCAAACCGTCGTCGCGCACGCCGGCGCTTGGCGCGAACTGGAGCAGCTCTTGGAGCGCCCGATCACGTTGGCCAACGGCGCAACGCTCCCGATCGCCATCTGCGGAATCGACTGCTCTGACGGCCAGACGAGCGACGCCGTTTATTCCTTCGTCCGGCAGCACGATCGCGTCGCTTGCCCAGTACTCGCGCTCAAGGGCGCCTCCGATGCCGAGGGGAACGTCGAAATCTGGCGGCCACCGCGCGCGATCGACCCGAACCGGCGCGCGACGAAGGCGAGCCGCTACGGCGTGCAGGTCCACATCGTCGGGACGGCGAAGGCGAAAGACCTGATCCTCGGCTGGGCGCAGGAAGGCGGCCGCGTTCGCTTGGCGGGCAACGGCGCCGGCCGGATGCACTGGTACGAAAACGTCCGCGAAGACTTTTACGAGCAACTCCTCTCCGAAATAAAAGTTCCGTCGCGACTCAACCCGCGCCGGCGCGCGTGGAAGCCGCGCACCGACCGCCGGAACGAATGCCTCGACTGCACGGTTTATGCGATTTACCTCTCGCGCCATTTGCGCCTGCATCTCAAACGCCCGTATCAATGGGACGTGCTCGAATTTCAGATTCGACAACGCCCGCTTTTCCCGACAGCGAGCGAGGCGCCGACGCCCGTCGCCGAAGACTCCGCACCCGCCGAGAGCGAGGTCGACGACCTAGTCGCCGGACCCGGCGACGCGACGCAAGCAGACGCGCGCATCATGGACTTTTTACGGCAACGACGGTCGGCGCGTCATGGCCGATAACATTCACGAGGTGATCAGCGTCATCCGGCAGAGTATGCCGGGAGAATTATCGCCGGCGCAGTGGAATAAAATCCTGCACCTGGCGACGCAGATATACGGGACGCATACCGTTTATATTCCAAGGGAGAAAAAGCGCGCGCGGCTCGAAACGATCATGGACTACGGCGACGAGGATACCGCGTCCCTGGCGAAACGTCTCGGCGTCTCGCAGAGGCGGGTCCAGCAGATGAAAAAGCTGATCAAAGAATAAACGCGTGGGGCGGGCGGAAAGCCACGCCCCACTCACGCCAGGGACGCGAGGCGCTTCAAGGTATCGGGGAAGTGGGCCGTCAGGCGGAGGAGTTGGCGCGCGGCGCCGGAGGGATCGGTACTTCCCTGCTCCCACTTCTCGATAGTGCGTTTCGATACCCCGATCATGCGGGCAAATTCGGTTTGCGAGAGCGCATACCTTGCCCGTGTGGTCATGAGGTCGGCGCGCGCGCCTGTGATGCGCGTTTCGCGTTCCACGGTACCGTCACGGGTGACGACGCGGCGCAGGATGCTTCCGTCCTCTTGGGGTTCGAAGGTCGTTTTGCGCGCCCAGTTTCCCGCATTGATCTGCCGGATGGCTTCAAGAAGCTCCGTACCGATGTCGCGGCTTTTGTCGCGTTCAATGAGTTCTTTTTCATTCATTTTTGAAAATCTCACACAGCGATTTCAAAACATGCCCCGGAATCGATTCCCGGACGTTTTTTGCATAAATCGTCAACAATAAAATCTGTCCGGCACGCGCTCGAAAGTAATAGCATATCCGCACGCCTGCGGATTTCCCTCTGCCGCTCCTAGCCCAGCGAATCTTCCTGACGCCGCCGGAACCGCGAACGATGTCGCCCGACTCCGGGTGTTCGGAAAGATAGTCCTGCAATTCGGAATACGCTTCGTCCGACAAGTAATCGTAAACATAAGCGCTGAAAACAGGGGATTCGATGAATTCGTAACGCATCGCTTCATTATACCCTTAAAGGGTATGAAATCAAGAGAAGAGCACGCGAAATTTTTTAGGAAAAAATTTCGCTTTTTCTTGAGACCATTCGTCGCATGGTCTCATTTGCGTCTCCCTCGTGCCTCCGCGCCGGCGACTCGATCGCTTGGTCGGAGCGCCTTGACGACTATCCCGCGAGCGCGGGGTGGTCGCTTTCTTTTCGCCTGATCTGGCGCGCGGCCGCGGCGACGGCGCCGTTTGAATTCGCCGCGCAAGTCTCGCCGGACGGGGAAGGTTTCGACGTATCGCTCAGCGCTCCCGAGACGGCCGGTTTTACCGCCGGCACCGCCGCGCTCGCGGCGATCGTCTCACGCGACGACGCAAAAATCACGCTCGGAATCGTCCCTCTCGAAATCCTGCCGAACCTCGCCGCTGTCGACGCCTTCGACGACCGATCCGAAAACCGCCGCGCGCTCTACCTCGAACGCGCCGACGATCCAGACAAGCGCGGCCGGAACACCGCGCCCGACGACATTGTGAAAGCCTTCCGCGCGCTGAAAAAACAGGCCGCGAAACAGGCGGCAAAGCAGCAGGAATCGTCCGGGCTTTTCAACGACGAAAACAAAAAAGCGGAATGACACTTTTGAACCGTTTCGACGACGTCGACGCCTTTTTCGCCGACTGGCCAGCCGAAGACATACGCATCGGCGCGCCGGGAAGCGAAGGCGTCATCGTGCGCGGGATAAAAGACCGCGTCGGCGTCGAGCAGCTCGCCGTCGACGGCGTCAAAACGCTGGCCCTGGTCCCGGAAGATGGACCGGGCGTCGCTGGTGACGAAGTTCGCTTTTCTGGCGACGACGTCTACCGAGTCGTCGGCGTCGACCCGGATTACGGAGTGAAAACGCTTTTTCTGGAGCGCGTCGCATGAATCCGAATCCCGTCAAGCAAAAGCTCTCCGACCTCGTCAAGACGATCCCCGAATTCGGGAATCGCGTCTACGTCGAGCACGAGCGCCTTCTCTCACCCGCCGACCTTCCCGCGTGCGTCATCCGGTTCTCCGATGCTTCCGTGAACGAAAACGACGGCTGGCGGGTGATCTGGACAGCGAGGTTTTCCGTCGCCGTCACGACGCTCGCGCCGACGGATTCAGAACCCGAGACACAAGCGGAAATTCTGATCGACGCGATCCTTCGGCACCTGCTTGCTGACATTCGCCTGTCGGGCCTCTTGTCCTGGGATTTATCGCTGGAGGGCATCAGCGTCGAAATGGACGCCGCCGGCGAGACCGTTGCGCGCCGCCTGACGCTCTCCCTGGCGGTGCGCCTCGTCGACGTGATCGGTCTGGCGGAAGAACTCCCCGACCTCTCCACCGTCGCCGTCGGGATCGACATGGCCTCGCCTCGAAATAACCCGCAACTCCCGACGGGGCCCGACGGGCAGATCGACGCCGAAGTTTCTGTGGATTTTTCTGAGGATAAATGAAATGAGAATAAAACCTGTCGAAGGGCGTGTAATACGCGACCCGGACACTGGAATCGAAGTAAAGGGTGAAAGGCTTGTTCCCGACGAACATCCTTTCTGGTTGCGTTGTTTGGCGTCCGGCGACCTCGAGAAAATCGACACTCCGGCGCCGTTTGAGAAAAAGGATTGAAAATGGCTGAAGCTGCGATTTCGTTTAATCAGATTCCGGTGAATCTCCTGACGCCGGGACAATACGTCGAGTTTGACAACTCGAAAGCGATCGGCGGCCTCGTCGCGATGCCGCAACGCTTGATGCTGATCGCGCCGATGCTTGCCATTGGCACAGGCACGGCGAACACGCCGACGCAGATTTCCCGCGAAGCCGACGGCGTTGCGCTCTTTGGGCGCGGTTCGATCGGTGCCGCGATGGTCTCGGCGGTTTTCAAGGCGACCGACACGCTCGAAACCTGGGTACTTCCCGTCGCCGACGCCGCCCAATCCGTCGCCGCCGAGGCTTTGATCGAAGTTGCGGGCGCGCCGACCGAAGCCGGGGTGCTTTCCGTTTACATTGCCGGTGAGCGTGTCCTCGTCGGCGTCGGTGTCAACGACACCGCTGCGGTGATCGCCGAAAACATTACTGACGCGATCAACGCGTTTCCCGATTTCCCCGTCACAGCGGGCGTCACAGACGCTGAAGTCACACTCACGGCGCGACATAAAGGCTCGCTTGGAAACGACATTGACGTGCGCCTGAACTATTACACGCTCTCCGAAAAAACGCCCGCGGGACTGACAATCACGATTACGCCGATGAGCGGCGGTACCGGCGACGCATCGATCGCGACAGCGCTCTCGAACATCGGGTCGGGACAGTACAACACAATCCTGTGCGCGTTTGCCGACGCGGCGAATCTCGCGCTCATCGAAGCCGAACTCGATACACGCTGGGGGCCGCTCTACCAAAACGACGGCCACGCGCACATCGGCTTGCGAGGTTCTGTCGGAAGTATCAACGCGAGTCTGGCGGCACGGAACAATCCGCACATCACATTCTGGACCTTGGAAGTCGGCGGCGAACCGAAACCTCTCTGGGTCAAGGCTGCAACGGCGGGCGCGATCTCGGCGTACTACCTGGCGATCGACCCGGCGCGTCCCCTGCAAACGCTCGCGCTTCCGGGAATCCTCCCGGCGCCCGAGGCGAAGCATTTCACGCGCGCCGAACGGAATAACCTCCTCTCCTACGGCGCCGCGACCACGGTCGTCGATTCGGGCGGGAACGTCTGCATCGAGCGTGCCGTGACGAGTTATACCGAAAACGCAAGCGGCCTCATCGACCCCTCGTACCGTGATATCGAGACGATGTATACGCTCTCCTACCTGCGCTATTCGGTGCGCGCGCGGATCAGCCAGAAATTCCCGCGTTACAAGCTCGCCAACGACGGGACGAATTACGCGCCGGGACAAGCGATCGTCACGCCGAAGATCATTCGCGCCGAACTGATCGCGCTCTTCCGCGACTGGGAAGACGTTGGCCTCGTCGAAGACGTCGACCAGTTCAAGGCCGATCTCATCGTCGCGCGAAACACGACCGACGCGAACCGCGTTGACGTGCTCCTGCCGCCGAATATCGTCAATCAGTTCCGCGTTTTCGCAGCACAAATTCAATTCAGACTTTGAGGAGATTAAAAAATGGCTGATTTTTCAGGACGCGCATTTATCCATGTCGACGGAATCACACTGGCTTCGATGCCCGGCGCGACGATGAACCCCGGCGGCTACTCGCGCGAACCGGTGATTACCGACCTCGGCGTGGTCGGCTCGACCGAGAAGGTCGTCGAAGCACGCGTCAAGTGCGACGCGGCGATCTCGTCAGAGGACGACCTCGTCAAGATTGGATCGACGATCAACGCGACGATCACCTTCGAGACTTCGAGCGGGTCAACCTACCTCGTGCGTAACGCCGTCTGCGCCGCGCCGCCGGAATACACGTCCGACGCGGCAAAAGCCTCGCTCGAATTCTTCGGCAAACCCGCGGAGAAGGTGTGATGGGAATGAACAAGATCGTCGTTCCGCTGTCGCGCATGGTACTTGTCCACGGCGAAGAAAAGAACGAAATCGAACTGCACGAGCCGACGGCGGGCGATCTCCGAAGCCTGCCGATCGGTGAGAAGCTCACGATAGACACCTTGCTCAACATCGCCGCAAGCGCTTCGGGCTGGCCGCCGTCGTCGATCGATAAGCTCGCCGCAGCGGACACTTTCAAGATCGTGGAGGCACTTGGAAGTTTTTTGGAACCATCGACGTTGAAAGCGCCGCCGTCTTGATCGCCTACCTCTTTCACTTCCCGCCGTCGGAAATCTGGTCGATGTCACTCTCCGACATGGCTTTCTGGCAGCGGGAAGCGGAGAAAATCGTGGAAGCGATGAAGGCTTAAAACATGTCGCGGAAAGTTTGCCAGATGAAGCCAATCCATGCCAAGCCGAAGATCACGACGAGAAACATGGTGAAGGAACTGCTTTTCTGGTCGGTAAACGCCATCCATATCAGCAAAGCGGCTGCGGCGATCGCCGGACTCAAAACGATAAAAAGGATTGAAAGCACGAAAAAGAGAGACCGCGCAAACACGATGTACGCGAATCTTCCCGCCGGAGAAAGGGATTTCGGCGGCGGTTTCAGTAGCGGCCGGATGAAATCGAAAAAGACAGAAAAAAGCATGGGAAAAGGATAATCTATGGCGACGCAGGAAGCAAGAATTATCTTTACAGTACAAGACAATGCTTCTTCGGTTGTGATAAAGCTCGAAAAACGCTTGGGTGCATTCGGGAAAAGCCTTGATTCCATAAGCAAAACCTATAGCGCTTTCAAGAGTAGCGCTCTCATGCTGTCCGGCATCGGCACACTAGCCGGCGGATTGTTGCAGTTTGCCAAAAACGCGAATGAAGCGGTACAAAAGGTTGCCAACCTCTCGAAGAAATATCGGCTGGAAACCGAACTGGTTCAACTCGCCGGAACCCTGGTCGCCGAATCGGGCGGATCCTTCGAGGGGGCGGCCGAGGCGATCGGAAAACTCAAAAAAGCCCAAAACGAAGCGATTCATGGAAACAAGGACGCCGCCGCGGCTTTCCGGGGTGTCGGGATTTCAGTCGAAGAACTCAAGACGATGAAACCCGAAGATATTTTAATGCGCATGTCCGATGCTTTTTCCGGGAGCAACAACGACCTGGCCAAGCAGGCCGTGCTCTTGAGACTCATGGGCAAAAACGGCGAATCGATGATGGACTCGCTCAACATGGGTGGCAACGAATGGCGCCAAAAACTGAAAGAGATGCGCGAGGATGGCCGAATTTACTCGAAAGAACAGATCGAAGCCAGCACACGCTTTGACAGCGCCTGGAACCGCGCAGTCAGTGCTTTTGAGGGTATCAAAGATACGCTGGGTGTCGACTTGGCGGAGAATCTCGTCCCGGTAATTAATGCCATACGAGAATGGGCGGTCGCAAATAAAAAAGTGATCAGCGAGGGATTCGGCGTTTTCATCGCGCATCTCCCGCGTCTTTTGGATGCCGTCGTCCCGGTTGCGAAAGTTCTTTGGAAGGTCTTCGAAAAACTCGCGGGTACACTAAAATTCGTCAGTCATTTTTTGGGAATGGAAAATTCCGCTTGGTTGGCGTTTGGCATCATTATGTTCAAGCCGATCACGGCTCTTGTTTCTCTGACTTCCTCGGTGGGAGAATTAATCGGCGTTGGAAACATTGCGGGCCGCGTTTTTGAAAAACTCGCCGGAAAAACATTTCAGACTTTCGCGATGAGTCTGGGAGGCGACGCACTCTCCGCCGTGCGTACCCTTTCGTCCTCCGGACTCCCCGGACTGGCAAGCAGTCTGAACGGAATCAATTCCATGCTGGCGCGCACCGCGCTCCTGGCTGCCGCGGCCTTTATCGGCTGGAAAATCGGAGGATTCCTCAACGAAAAAATCAACGCTTGGGTAAAAGAAAAAACAGGCGGCAAATACGAGAGCGCCGGCGCTTGGGCCTACGACAAAATCAACAAAGGGCCCGACCTCGACGCAAAAATCACGCCCGAGGAAATCGCCCGTGCACGTGCCGATCGAAAAGCCCCGACCGCGTCTGATGCCGTGAGCCGCATGACTGCGGCGGACGCGGCCGCGATCCAGAAACAAGACATCAAAAATACCGTCGACCTCAACATCAAGATCGACGGACCGGGAAGCGCGACGGTGACAAATCTCGACGCCGGCTCGCCGCAGACGACGATCAACGCCAAGACTGGTCTCTCGCTTCAGGGGGCGTGATTATGGCGCTATTCACCGCATTGCGAAAAGCGAGTTTCCGGGGCGTTCCGTTTGGTGTAACATCCGGCGACGTCGAACTTGGGCGGCGTCTCGCGCGGCACGAATACCCGCAACGCGATATTCCCTGGCTCGAAGACATGGGCCGAAAAGCCCGCGAATACAAGATCGAGGCGCTCATAAGCGGGCCGAACTACCGGACGGAGCGTGACGCGCTGATCGCCGCACTCGAAACCGTCGGACCGGGGCAGTTGGTTCACCCGTGGCACGGAACGGTGCGTGTCACCGTCTCCACCGTAAGCCTTTCCGAATCGACCGAGTCGGGCGGCTTGGCACGTTTTTCGATCACATTCATCGAGGTCGGCGCCGCCTTTGAACCGCGCGTGGAAGTCGATACACTCGAGATTTTGAACCAGCGTTATACCGCCGCCTTGGATACCTTCCTCGGCGACTTCAGCGCGGCGTTTACGGTTAAAAGCCTCCCCGAATTCGCGGTTGCCGGCACGTTCGACGCCGTAATCGCGCTCGTCACAAAGGTATCGTCGCCGGTGACGAGCGCGGCGACGGGCCTGTCGTCCTTTCCGTCGAGCCTCTTGTATACGCCCGCCACACTCGGCGCCGCCTTGCAAGACTTGATCATGACGACCGACGGTAGCGAGACGCGCGTCCTCGATTTTTCGCTTCCCGACGCAGAGACACCCTACCCGACCGCGACACGCTTAAAGATAATCGCCAACCGCCGCGCCTTGTCGGCGCTGGCGAATGCGACCGCGACGGCGAAAACGATCCGCACTCTCTCCGAGACCGCGCCGAAAACACTCGACGACGCGCGCACCGCGCGAAAAGAAATCACGCGCGTTTTCGACGCGCTGCTCCTCGACCCGGCCGTCGCGCAAGCGTCGGCGGATGCGACGGCACAGCTCGTTTCCGACGCGATCGCGCATTACATGGCGCTTACGCCCACCCTTCCACGCATCGCGCGCGTGATACCGCTCGCCGACCTTCCTGCGCTCGTGACCGCGCACGATTTCTACGGCGACGACTGGCTGGTCGCCGACCGCGAAGCCGAGATCGTCGCGCGGAACGCGATCCGACACCCCGGACTCGTCTCGGCCGGATATCCGCTGGAGTTGATCACATGAGCGCCGATCGCATGACACTGAAAGTCGGCGGACAAATTTACGCCGGCTGGAAGTCGGTCTCGGTTCAGACGTCGATGGAACAGATTTCCGGCGCCTACAACCTCGAGATTACCGAACGCTGGCCGAATCAACCGAAGGACTGGTCTATCCCGCCCGGCGAGCTTTGCGAAGTGCTGATCGGCGAGACTCCTGTGATTTCGGGTTACGTCGACCGCGTCTCGGTCTCCTACGACGCGACGAGTCATAAAATCTCGGTTTCCGGGCGTGACCGGACGGGCGACCTCGTCGACTGTTCGGCGGCCTCGACAGCCTTCTCCGGACTGCGTTTTTCCAAAATCGCCGAAAAACTTTGCGCACCGTACAAGATTTCGATCGTCGACGAAACGCACGGCGACGCCGACAAAATTCAGGTTCCGAAATTTGCCGTCCAGAACGGCGAATCCGGATTCAAAACGCTCGAAAAACTCGCGCGCCAGATCGGCGTCCTCTTGACCTCCGACGGCTTGGGCCACCTGGTGATCACGCGTGCGGGGCTTTCCGGCCGCGCGCATGACGCGCTGATCCACGGCCGGAACATCCTCACCGCGTCGTTTTCGGAAGATCATTCGGAACTTTTTTCCGAGATCACCGTCAAGGGGCAGGCTTCGACTGCCGGATCGCAGATTTACAATGTTTCGACCGCAGGGCCGTCCGGAAAGGTCTCCACGCCGAGAGTAGTCCGCGCTCGGTCGGGAAATTCGGCGATTACCCGCCACCGGCCATTGATTCTCATCGCCGAAACGCAAGCCGACGCGCGACGCTGCCGTCAGCGCGCCAAGTGGGAAGCTGGCCACCGCGAAGGAAAGAGCCGAAAAATCAGCGTCAGTGTCCAAGGCTGGCGGCAGTCCGACGGCACGCTCTGGCGGATCAACCGGATCGCGCGCGTCGTCTGCCCGTGGATGCGCGTCGACGGCGACTGGTTGATTTCCAGTGTCAATTACTCGCTGGGCGACGCTGGAACGAAGTCTGAATTATCGCTCGTTGACCGCCGTGCCTTTGAACTCCTCCCCGAAATTCCGCCGCGGACCGCTTCGTACTCTGGAAAAAACGCGGTACTCCCGGAGAAAAAAACATGAGCCTGTTTGAGACGCTCGATAAATACACCGAAGCGATGCGCGGCAAAATCAATTTGATGCTCGGTCATGCCGTCCTGAACCGGATCAACGACACGACGCCGGTTCAGACTGCACAGGTGGCGATTCTTGCCGACGAAACGCAAGACGACGTCGAGCGCATCCAAGAATACGGCTTCACGTCGGTTCCACCGGCGGGATCCGAAGCCGTCGTCGTCTTCCAGGGCGGGAACCGCGACCACGGGCTGATCATCGCTACGGACAACCGGACATTCCGGCTGAAAAATCTGGCGAGCGGCGAAGTTGCCTTATATACCGACGAGGGGGACACGATCGTTTTCCGGCGAGGAAACGTAATCGAGATCACGGCGGCCGCGACGGTTACGATCACCGCGCCTCTCGTCACGATCGCCGCCTCGGAAAAAGTCCGCCTCGAAACGCCGACGCTCGAAGTGACTGGTGAAATCATCGACCTTACCGACGCTGGAGGCAAAACGATGTCTGGAATGCGCGGAATTTACAACACGCACACGCACCCTGAAAACGACAGCGGCGGCCCGACTTCGCCGCCGAATCAAGGAATGTGAACATGGCCGACATCGAGACTTTCATCTTGTCCGACGGTGTTTCCGCGTATTGTGACTACGCTCTCGCCGGTTGTTCGCTCGCCGATGCGCACGACGTGAAAACCGCGATCCTGATCTCGCTCTTCACCGACCGGCGCGCTGAAGACGATGACATTCTTCCCGACGCCGGTGCGTCGAAACGCGGCTGGTGGGGCGACGCGCTTTCCGGGCGTCGGATCGGATCAAAGCTCTGGCTCCTCTCGCGTGAAAAAGAATTGAACGCGGTCCTCGCGCGTGCCGAAGAATACGCGCGCGAAGCGCTTGCGTGGATGATCGACGACGGGATCGCCTCTGCCGTCGAAGTCTCGGCCGAGAACCCCCGATCGGGCTGGCTCGGCATCGAAGTCCGCGCCGAAAAAGCCTCGACCGCTCCCGAAAAATACCGTTTTGAATTCGCCTGGCGGAACGCCAGCGAGATCACCCATTGAGGTTCCTATGCCTTTTAATCGTCCGACGCTGAAAACCCTGATCGACCGCGCAATCTCGGAAATCAACGCACGCTTGCCGGGTGCCGACGCGCGCTTGGCGATGAGCAATCTCAACGTCCTCGCGCACGTCTCTGGCGCCGGGGCGCACGGCCTCTATGGCTTTATCGAGTGGCTTTCAAAGCAGATTATCATCGACACCGCCGAGACCGAGTACATCGAGCGCTGGGCAAGCGTTTGGGGGCTTATTCGTCTTCCGGCGTCCCCGGCGACGGGTCGCGCGACCTTTACCGGTGCTGTCGGCGCGACGATCCCGGCCGGAACCGAATTATCGCGTAACGATGGCGCGATTTACCGGACGGTCGAGGGCGTAACGCTTTCGTCTGGGGTGGCCGAGATTGCACTCGTCGCCGCCTTGGCCGGAGCGGAAGGAAACCTCTCCGGCACCGCCGAATTCTCGCTCGTCGATCCGATTCAAAACGCCGACTCGAAAGCGCTCGTCACTCCGGCTGGTCTGACCGGCGGCGCGGACATTGAGAGTGACGAATCCTTGCGCGCGCGGCTGCTCGCGCGGATTCAGCAGCCGCCCTACGGCGGCGCGGCGCACGATTACATCGCCTGGACACTTGAAGTCCCCGGCGTCACGCGCGCCTGGTGTTACCCCGAAGAGATGGGCAGCGGCACAGTCACCGTGCGTTTCGTCCGCGACAACGACGCGTATCTGATCCCCGATCCCGGCGAAGCTGCCGCCGTGCAGGCGTATATCGACGCGCGCCGCCCGGTCACGGCGCATCTCTACGTCGTCGCGCCGATCCCTGTTCCGGTCGATTTCGAGGTTTCGGTTTCCCCGGATACGCCCTCGGTCCGCGCGGCCGTCGAAGCCGAACTGCGCGATTGTCTGATCCGTGAAGCCGTCCCCGAGGGCGGCGCGGGCGAGGGGCGCATCCGCGTCTCGCACCTCCGCGAAGCGATCTCGCTCGCATCCGGCGAGACCGATCACGTGCTGCATTCGCCGGATGCCGACCTTGCTCTGACACTCGGCCAGATGGCCGTCTTCGGGAGCATTTCCTGGATTTGATTTTTACCGATTTTTTTAGAGGAGAAGAAAATGCCATTACTGACCGATCACGCCGAAAACAAGGTCATCGACGCGCTGTTTCGCGGGCAGGCGCTCGGCGCGCCGACGACGTGGTATCTCGCGCTCTCGACCGCCGTGCGGAGCGATTCGGGCACACCGACCGAACCGTCGGGCAAGGGCTACGCCCGCGTCGCCGTCGTCGCCAATCTCGACAATTTCAAGTCGACGCAAGGCGCGGCGGGCGTCGCGAGTTCCGGGACGACCGGGGCCACGTCGAACGCGGTTGCCATTACCTTCCCCGAGTCGACAGGATCGTGGGGCACGATCAAATCGGCCTGGTTCATGAGCGCGGCGACCGGCGGGAATGCGTGGATGTCGATTGACCTGACGACGCAGGTCGCCGTCTCCGGAGGCGATTTCACGCTGTCGTTCGCCGCCGGAAAACTCTCCGGCACGATAAACGCCGCCGCCGCCGCGTGAGTAGGGTATGGCGATTGCGCTCGACACTGTCCGGCCATTTGTCGCGGGAGTCTCCCGCGCGGGCGACGGCCTCTGGGGGACGCATACCGCGATCCTCCCGGCCGCAGTCGGCAGCGTATCCGGCGCGGGCGTTTCAACAGCCCGGATACGTCTCGCCCCATCCGCCGCAGCGAACGCGGTAAGCGACGGCGCGGCAGGGATGACCGTCGCTGCACCGCTCGACGCGCCGGGCGAAGCCGCTGCCGAAAGCTTTGCAGGGATGAGCGTCGCCGCGATTCTCGACGCGCCGGGCGTGAGCGATGATGAAGGTACGGCGCGCCTCTCGATCGCGCGGCCGCTGATCGCCTCGGGCGAAACGGCGCTTGACGGCGCGGCCGAGGTCAAGCCTACGCTGACACCGAGCGCGCACGGCGTCGCGTCGATCGACGGCGAGGCCGATGTAACGGTAGGGCGAGTATACCCGGCCGAGGTGAGCGCTTTGGCCAACGCCTACCGCGTCAGCCTACAGGCGCTCCTGCCGCAGGGCCTCGCGTGGCCGCGTCAGCCGGACGCCGTTCTGACCCGGCTCCTCGCCGCCTTCGCAGAGGAGTTCGCGCGCGTCGACACACGCGCCAAAGGACTCATCGCCGAGGCCATCCCGTCGACGACAACCGAGCTGCTCGCCGACTGGGAGCGCGTCGTCGGGCTACCCGACGAATGCAGTACCGAGGTCGACACGACGCTTGAGGAGAGGCGGCGGACGCTCGTCGCGATGCTCACGCGCCCGGTCGGCGCGACGCGTGACTTCTGGATTTCTCAAGCCGTGCTGCAGGGTTACTCGATCACGATCGACGAGTTCCGCCCCTTCGTTGCCGGCCTCTCGCGCTGCGGACATCAGCTCTGGGGCGGCGCAGCAGTACGCCACGTCTGGCGCGTTCGCGTCCACGGTGTGCGTTACACCCCGTTCCGCGCCGGCGTCTCGCGCTGCGGCGAGCGCCTCGGCAAGATCAGTTTTGCAAACGGCCTGGAATGCCGTATGCGTAAATACAAACAGGCGCATACGACCCTGATTTTTGACTATGGAGATGAACTATGAAATATGTACAACCCATCGGCGCTGCCGCCAACGCGTCCTACGTCGACGGCAATCCCTCTACCGGCGTTGAAGGATCGGTCGTTCCGGCCGCCGCGCTCGAACACCCACAGCGCGAAATCCTGGCCGTGATCACAGCGGCGGGCCTCACCCCGGCATCAACGAATCTGGGGCAGCTCCTGCAGGCGATTCAGATGTTGTCGTCCGCGAACGGGGCGTTTATTCCGGTAGGCATGTGCGCGACTTTTCCGTGCACTACTCCGCCGACGGGCTGGATTGAGCGCAACGGCGCGCTCCTCTCGCGCACGGCCTATCCCGATTTATGGGCGTTTGCGCAGGCCTCCGGCAACCTCCTGAGTGCTGATTCTCTGTGGGTCGAGGCAACCAAAGGAAAGTTCAGCCCGGGTAACGGAACGACGACTTTCCGTATTCCCGATCATCGGGGAGAGTTTTTACGGATGTGGGATAGCAGTGCGGGGGTTGACGTTGGGCGGGCGATCGGGTCGTTTCAGGGCGACGCGATCAGGAATATCACTGGTATGGCGCCTCCGATTCACGGCGGCTATTACAATCTGGTGTCCGGGGCATTTTATGTCGACTCTGGAATAACTTCGCCTACAATTTTTGGAGAAACAAATGGGATAACCCGTATTCAGTTCGATGCCTCGCGCGTCGTTCCCACCGCCGCCGAGAACCGTCCCCGAAGCGTCGCCGTCCTCGCCTGTATCAAATATTAGCCCGATCATCGAGGCGAGTTCCCAAGGTTTTGGGATAACTCTGCTGGGATCGATGTAGGCCGCGAGATCGGGACGTGGCAAGAGGACGCGATAAGGAATATAACGGGATACCTTTATACAATTTCGTATGGGCTTAATACGTCAGGAGCATTTTCATCGCCTTCGGGCCCGGTACCAAAAACGGCAGGGGGCAATCTAAATGCATGGGTAGAGGGATCCGCTCTTTTCGACGCTTCCCGCGTCGTTCCTACGGCGGCGGAAAACAGAGGCCGTAACGTCGCCGTGCTCGCCTGTATAAAATACTGATTGCATCAATATTTAATGCATGCGAGGAGCGCGATATTCCGGCCGCGCGTCTCGACGCCGCCGGTGTATTGGGTGCTTGTGCCCCCAGAATAAACGGGGGTCATAGAAACTACGCTTCCCGCCGTAAGCGCGCTCATTCCGCCGGCCGTAATTAAGTGATAATGCGATTTTAGCTCATCCCCTTGCCACGAGCCGATTTCGCGGCCTATGTCAATGCCGGCGTTGTTATCCCACGAACGTACGAATTCGCCACGCTGATCGGGCTAATATTTGATGCACGCGAGGACGGCGATGTTCCTGCCGTGGGTATCCGTGCCGTCGTAGTTGGCGCCGAGGCGGGACGAATCCGCGTCAAGACACGCACGCGAACCATTTCCATTCGTAATGTACGCGCCCCAATCTGCCGCTACGCGTTGAAACATACCACCGACAAGAGACGGAATATTCGTAACTGCATCCTCACGGAAACCGATTGGGAGCGCGTACCCTGTTATTTTCCGCATCTGGTCGATCTGGAACGTCCCGATCTCCCGCCCAACGTCGATGCCGGCAGAGCTATCCCACATCCGTAAAAACTCTCCCCGATGATCGGGCTAATATTTGATACAGGCGAGGACGGCGACGCTTCGGGGACAGTTCTCGGCGGCGACTGGAACGACGCGGGAAGCGTCGAAAAGAGCGGCGCCCTCTACCCATGTATTTAGATTGGCCCCTGCCGTTTTTGGTACCGGGCCCGAAGGCGATGAAAATGCTCCCGACGTACTAAGCCCATACGAAATTGTATAAAGGTATCCCGTTATATTCCTTATCGCGTCTTGTTGCCACGTCCCGATTTCCCTTCCAACATCAATGCCAGCGCCGCTATCCCACATCCGTAAAAACTCTCCCCGATGATCGGGCTAATATTTGATGCAAGCGAGCACGGAAACGTTGCGAGAGCGGGTTTCGGGGGCGGTACGTACAACGCGCGAGGCATCGAAGGTGAGGGTCCCGGATAATCTTCCAGCCGACGTATTCTGAACCAAACCGTTATAACCGTGATCGCCAAGGCTTAGATATAACGCTCCGCTGCCGTTGCTCCCAGAGTCTTGCGCAAACCGAATAAAATAGGCGCTTCCGACGATATTCTGCATCGCGTCGCCCTGGAATGTCCCGATCTCGCGCCCGACATCGATCCCGGCACTGTTATCCCAAAACCTTGGGAACTCACCTCTATGATCGGGCTAATATTTGATGCAGGCGAGGACGGAAACGTTGCGCCCGTGGGTATCCGTGCCGTCGTAGTTGGCGCCGAGAAGAGACGAGTCCGCAATAAGGGTAGCGTGTGTGCCGGTAGATTGTGGGTTGTACGCACCCCAATCGCTGAAAGCCGCGCGTCTAAACATACCATTGGCGATATCAGGATGGCTCGTATCTACATCCGCCCGAAAACCTATCGCGGACACGGCCCCCGTTATTTTTCGCATCTGGTCAATCTGAAAACTCCCGATTTCCCGCCCAATATCGACGCCCGCACCACTATCCCACATCCGTAAAAACTCTCCCCGATGATCGGGCTAATATTTGATGCAAGCGAGGACTGCTACACTGCGCGGGCGGTTCTCGGACGCAACTGGAACGACGCGCGAAGCATCGAAGCTCAGCATTTGATAACACGACTGCTTATTAGAGTTATGCCCCAGCGGTTCCACTGTTCCATCTGCGTATGTAGAAAATACGCCACTAACACTAAACAAATATTCATAGAGTTTTCCGGCATAGATATGTCCCGTGATATTCCGAATCGCGTCCTCCTGGAACGTCCCAATCTCCCGCCCTACGTCGACCCCGGCCGAGTTATCCCAGAGGCGTTCAAACTCCCCTCGATGATCGGGCTTAAATTTTCAAAGTTCGCCAGACGCCCGCTTCGCGGTCGAGGCCCCGGTCGTCGTGGTAGAGCGCGGTTGTCTGCGCGCGGCGGTGGCCGAGGAGGATTTGCGTGTCGATCCCTTGCGCGCTGTAAAGCCGCTCGGCGAGCGAGCGGCACTCCTGCAAGCTCGGCGGCTTTCGATCCTCCCGCTCCCAGACGACCGCGCGGCGGAACGCTGCTGAGAACGCCTTCGTCAAGGATGAGCGCGTGAGCGGGTCGCCAGTATTGTTTTTTCGGATCAGCGTGTCTCCCGGAGGCCCGTAGTCGCGGCACCGTGCGATGATCTCGCGCAAACTCGTATCGACCGCGCGAAGCCGGAGCGAGAGCGGGAGTGCGATCCGCTCGCCGGTTTTCTCTTGGACGATATGCAGGTGCTTGTCCCAGACGTGGTCAAACCGCATTTTGAGCAGGTCGCCGCGCCGCTGGCCGGTGACGAGCGCCAAAATCGCAAACAGCCGCCGCCACGGAAGCGCTTCGGTTTCAAGGGTGGCTTGCGTGAGCCGCCAGTGGTCGAGCGAAAGCCGCGCGCGCCGGACGCGGTTCGGGAGCGGCCGGATCGGCGCGGCGGGATTGGCATTGACATAGCCGTTGATCACCGCCTCGGTAAACAGGTCGCGCGCGACCGAGAGCATGCGCCGCGCCTTCGCGGGGTGCCCACCCGCCCAGACAGCGTGGATCGCACGCGCGACGTGGACAGGCCGGATTTTCTTGAGCGCCTTATCACCGATTCCCGCGAGCAGGCCCTGCGCGTGCGAGATTTTTTCTTGCGCGGTCGCGGGCATCAGGCCCCGTGTCGTGACGATCTCCGCGTATTTCGCGCACCATTTTGCAAGTGACAAAGCCATGATTTTCCCCCGGCAAAAGTGGGAAGGTAAAGGTATCTGGCGCGGAAAGCGAAATTTTTTAGGAAAAAATTTCGCTTGCTTGAAGTAAAACCTATTTCGTTCATTCGGAGGACTTATGGAAATTTATAACTATCACCCAAAAACACACGAATTCTTGTCGAAAAACGATGCACGCCCCTCGCCGATGGAAACAGGGGGCTATCTGATTCCGGCTCAAGCGACGACTACCGCACCGCCATCAACCGGAGAAAACGAAGTCGCGGTTTTCGACCCAGTGACCGAATCCTGGGAAATCCAGGCTGATTACCGGGGGGCGGTCTTTTATTCAACCGCCGACGGCCGCGAGGCCAAGGTCGAGGCCATTGGTCCGCTTGCCGATGTTCAGCCGCCGAATACGACCGACGAGCCGATGCCCCTCGCGCCCGCCGGTAAAAAAACCGTTTGGGATGGAGAGGGCTGGACGTTTGAAGACCTCCCACCCCCGACCTCGGTCACGATGCGTCAGGCGCGGCTTGCGCTCAAATCTGCGGGGCTGTACGAGCAAGTCTCAACGATGGTCGCAGCGATAGAGGGTGACGTGGGCGATTCCGCACGGATTGAGTGGGAGTTTGCTACTGAAGTCCGGCGCGACAATCCGCTGTATGTGAAGCTGGCCGGGGAGTTGGGACTTTCCGACGCGCAACTCGACGCACTTTTCTCAGCAGCCGCGGCGCTGTGAGACGTGTCAAAAACGTCCTGATCGCACTCGACCAAGTGATAAACGCGGTGCTCGGCGGCTGGTCCGACGAGACGCTTTCCTCGCGTGCCTACCGCTGGCACGTCGCGGGCAAGCGGCATTGGCCGATGCACCTCATTGACGACGTGTTTTTCGATTGCCGACACTGCACGGACTCATACGAGAGTGAGCGCGCGGGTCGGCAATTGCCGCCTGAACTCCGATCTGAATCCTGACATGGCCTACCGATTCCACGATGTCGGCGCAGAGATGGCTTATCACCTTCAAGGCGTTTTCGGCGGCATCGGGATCAAGGCGCTGGTTGCAAGTATTCCTGCGGCATTTGAATCGACCTTCGGTGGTAATTGGGGGTTTTTCGAGACGTGGTTCGCTTTATCCGTGATTGACCTTGTCCTGGGCGTAGTACTTGCGCTCAAGACCTCGTCGTTTTCACGTGCCCGGCTCTACGGCTGGGTCATAAAAGCCTTGACGCATCTCTGCACAATCCTCGTTTTCGGCGTGATTACCGTGATGCTGACCGGCCTGACTGGGCATTCCGCGCCGCTCATCGACTGGTTTATTTTTGTCTTGGTCTTGACCGAAGTGGCGTCAATCATCAAGTCCGCCGACAAGCTGGGGCTTCCGGTCCATCCCCTCGTCAAAGCGCTCGTCGTCAGACTTCGTCGGCGTGCCGAAACAAAACTTAAATCCTTGGCCAGCGGAAAGGAAACCCAAAATGATCGACAGTCGAAATCTGAATGAGTTGCACCCCCGCGTCCGCGCGCTGGCCGAAGTTTTCCTTGACGCATGCAAAGCGGCGGGAGTCGACGTACTCGTGACGAGCACCTACCGCGACCATGAGGCGCAAGACGCGCTCTACGCAAAAGGACGCACCGCTCCCGGCGCGAAAGTCACCAACTCGAAAGGTGGCCAGAGTTTACACAACTTCCGTGTCGCGTTCGACGTTGTTCCGCGCGTAGACGGGAAACTCCTATGGACAACATCGGGCGCGACCGGGAAGCTCTGGGAAAACATCGGCGCCCTGGGCGAATACGTCGGCCTCGAATGGGGTGGCCGCTGGAAAACCTTTCCGGATTATCCACACTTCCAGTTTACTGGAGGCCTATCACTCGCGGATTTCCAGGCCGGGGAAACCCTGGAGGAGAAATGAGCGGTGTAGACAGAATTCTCACAGGCATCTGCACGGTCTTGCTCGTCGTACTCGTCCTCCTCGGCTGGCGTTACGAGGCAACGCTGACCGAGTTCGCTGAATTCAAGGCGCAGGTATCGGTCGAAGGGAAAAAAGCCATGGCGGCGCAGGACGCCCTGCGTGTGACGCACGAAAAAACGCTTGATGAGGTGAGGGGATCGTATGAAAAACAAATTGACACAGTGCGCATTGTGGCAAGAGCGCAGATGGACAAACAGATGCGCACGATTCGCGCCGCTGCTGATACTCGCTTGGCTGACCGCTTGCGCGACGCCGGTTCCGATCGCGGTCGAGTGCGCGCCGATGCCAGCAGTCAGCAAGTGGATGATGACGCCGAGCGGAAACGCTTGGTTGATACAACACTCGGAAACTGCGCTGAAGACGCCCTGAAGCTCGCTGCGTGGCAAAACTGGTGTCTCGGAAACCAGTGTCCGATTAACGAATAGTTCGGGGGAAAAGCTGGGAAGCCCTTGGCTTTTTTCACACTGCACTTCGCTGTTTTAATCCGCGCCCCATTGCCGAGGCGAAACCTACTTGTTTACGGTAAATAAATAGGTAATTATGGAATATATAGACATAACCTACTGATTTATATTGATATATTAATCCCGCCCTCTCCGCCAAGTTCCCTCGGCGGCACTCTCCGCTTTCAATCGTCGCCCGTCCTTCGCGCAGATCGGCAAGAATATCGCAAGTGTGCCCGACAGGGCTTGATAAGTTGATGGCGCTATGAGAAACTATTCCTATAACGTATACTCGCTTTCGATCCATGAAGACGCGGAGCATGATCTGGACGCGCTTTGGGAAGAGGATGAGGAAAGCGCGGCGATCATGGAAATGTTTCTTGAAGAAGTTGAGGGATCGCAGGAACTTCTGGAGCGTTTTACCGATAACAGCTATGCGGACCATCTTCATGATCCAGGTTTCGACATCACGCGTTGGCGGGTGATGTGGAAAGATTATCCGCTTTGGCGCCTCCGCTTGTTCAATGTCCCGATGGGTGCCGCCCTTCGACGCATCGTCTATACATTCCATCCAAAAGAGCGGCGTTATTACGTCCTTGGTATCGTCCCGCGAGATTTTGATTATGACCCCAGCCACCCGCTTTCAAAGCGCATCGTCCGCGTCTGCGCCGAACTCGGACTCTCCTAGAATTCACCGAACTCTTGTTCCGACGGCGGCTTCGGGCGGCGCGGAAGTGATTCGGATGGAGGTTTCCGTCGTCCATCCCCCGCAACGCCCTGGCTGGCGCGCCATGAGCGAACGCATTGCGGAACTGGATCAGGACCCTCGGCGCGCAAAAGCCTGGGCGGAAGCGCGCCGGAAAATGGCGGAAGAACTTTACCCCTCGCATTCCCTGGCGGCGCTACGGCTCAAAAAGGGATTATCGCAAACCGAACTGGCGCGCCGGATTGGCGCATCGCAGTCCTGGCTTTCCAGGATTGAAGCCGGTACCGACATCCCCTCGCATCCCACGGTCGTCAAGCTTGCCAAAGCATTGGAGGAGGAACTGCAAGCCGTCTCGGACGCCATTATGGAAAAAATCGGAGCGCATCATGACTAACGGTCGTGTGGAAGTGACGTATTGCGACGACATCCGGGATGAGCTTCGGGGCAAATACAGCCTCATCGGCGTCTATCGTGAAGATCTGTTTGTAGGGGAACTTCCCTTTACCCTGTCGAAGCTGTGCGCTTGGGTCAGCGTGATAAGTCCGACGAGCCGCCCCTTCAAAAAACTGCGTGTCCGCTTGGTACAAGGCGAAGAAGAAACACCGCTTCATGATACGGGCGAATGCGATTATATTTCTTCGGAGAGAGAGGATGCCGAGGAACGCGTGGAAACGCCTACCGCATTTTTCGCCATCGTCTTTTCTCCTTTTATAGTCAAAAAGGAAACTTTTTTGTCCGTCATCGCGGAAACAGAATACGGCGTGCTTCGCGGAAGGCGTTTGCGAATACGGAAAATGTCGGAACCGGACCAAAACCTTTCGCCCTGACTTTCACCCCAGGGCGATTGCACTTATTCACCATATAGGAATCGTCAAAAAATAACCACCTGTTTTTTGACTGCTCAGACAAAAAAAGGTGGGCTTTGCCCGCCTTCAAACCCAACAACCCGGCAAAAAGTAGGGTTTTACTTTTTGACGAACACATAATCATTTTACATCATGCACGCGAAACCACGCGTCGAGTTCGGCGACGGAATCGACGCGGGCGAGCGGATTCAGGGCATTGAGTTGTTCCGCCGAATGCGCGCCGTACGAGACGGCGAGAGCGCGCGCGCCCGCATTGATCGCCATCTGAAGGTCGTGCGTCGTATCGCCGATCATCAGCGTCGTTTCGGGTGAAACGAAGCACGCGTCGATCAATTCCAGAAGCATCTGCGGGTGCGGCTTCGAGAAGCACTCGTCGGCGCAGCGCGACGCGCTGAAAAAACGCCCCAGCCCGGTGCTTGCGAGCACGCGGTCGAGCCCCCTGCGGCTTTTCCCCGTCGCCACGCACAAAGTTGCGCCCGAAGCGTGGAGTCTTTCGATCAATTCCGGGATTCCTTCATACAGCCCCAGCGTCGATTCCCGACGCCGGTATTCGACGCCGAAGCGATCGAGCAGTTCGGGATAATGACGCTCGGAAAGGTCGGGGATCGAGTGACGCAGGGCTTCGATCAGGCCGAGTCCGATTCCCTGCCGCGCCTGCTCGTCCGAGGGTTCCGGGATCGACAGCGCGCGGCACGCGGCCTGGAGCGCCGACGCGATCGCGCCGGTCGAATCGAAGAGCGTACCGTCCCAATCGAAGACCAAAAGCTCAAAGCGCCTGCCCGCGTCCATCGTCTTGGCAATAATCCTGATTTTCGTGCGCGGAAAGTCGCGCAAGGAAAGCCTTCAGCGCGTCCGGCAGGGGAGATTCGAGCGAGAGCGCGTCCCGCGTCACCGGGTGCGGGAGCGCGAGTTTCCACGCGTGAAGAAAAAGCCGCTTCAAGCCTGCTTTTCGCAAATTCCGGTTGAGCGAATAATCGCCGTATTTGTCGTCGCCGGCGACCGGAAAGCCGAGCGAAGCACAATGGGCGCGGATC
This sequence comes from Accumulibacter sp., assembly GCA_031266435.1. Taxonomy (GTDB): domain Bacteria; phylum Pseudomonadota; class Gammaproteobacteria; order Burkholderiales; family Rhodocyclaceae; genus Propionivibrio. The sequence goes on along the minus strand of JAISAZ010000086.1, from coordinate 35,495 downwards.
TGGTGCGTTCGCCCGGTCTTGAGCCTCGCTTCGAGCAGGCTGAAATTTTCCCAGCGCGAACGTAGCCTGAAAACCGTCCGCGAAGCCTTGCCCTCTTCCGAAACGCAAACGCGCCGCTCGCCGTTTTCGAGAGAATATTTTAGGAGCGGGCGCCGCACATCCGTCAGGGGCTCCATCCAGCGGCCGCAGACCAGGAGGAGATAGCGTTTATCGACCCGCGCCCTGCCCTCGTCCCGGAAAGTTTCGTGAAGCGCCGTCAGCGCCGAGCGTTTTTTCCCGACCAACAAAAGCCCGGAAGTTTCCTTGTCGAGCCTGTGCGCGAGTTCCAGGAATTTCGCCTCCGGGCGTTGCCGTCGCAAGGTTTCGATCACGCCGAAGCTGACGCCGCTACCGCCATGGACGGCGATCCCCGAAGGCTTGTCGATGACCAGCAGCGCGTCGTCCTCATAGACGACGGGGAGGCGGATCGCGGGGGGCGCGCCCTCCTCTTCCGCGCGCCGCGCGACGCGGATCGGCGGAATGCGGACGATATCGCCCAGGGAAAGCCGGGCGGAAACGGCGGCGCGCTTTCCGTTGACGCGCACTTCGCCTTTTCGGATGATCCGAAGAATATGGCTTTTCGGAACCCCCTTGCACAAACGGAACAAATAGTTGTCGAGCCGTTGGTCCTGCGCGTCTTCTTGAACGGAAACTTTCGATACCGAATTTTTGCCTGAATCGGGCATTTTGACCTATACTATCGTGTGATTTGCGTCTTGGTCTGAAAAAAGCGACATCTCCAAGACTTCTGGGCGCCCGTATCGATGGATACGGCGCGTTTTCAGGCAGGATGCTTTGCCTGCGCCAACCTGCGCAGGGTCAGTCAACGCAAATCAAACTGGTTAAGTTCGCTCACCAAAAGTAGCGATACTACTTGATTTTTGCGCGCGCCGAACACGTTCGGGGGGCGCCGAGGGCAGGCTTGAAGGTTTCCGGGGTTTCGGAAAGAAAAAAAAGCCAAAGTCAGCGAAACATATTCGATTAGTTATAACAGTCTTTGCAAGTTTATTCGGCATTTCCGAAATCTAACTAATTCTTGTAATTTGCGCTGCTGCACAAGGCGTTCCCGTGGTGCGCGCGGGAGCCCGTTTTTATGAAACGTATGTTGTTCAACGCGACACAGGCCGAAGAACTCCGTGTCGCCATTGTCGACGGTCAAAAACTCATCGACCTCGACATTGAATCGGCCGCAAAAGAACAGAAAAAAAGCAATATCTACAAGGCGGTCATCACCCACATCGAGCCAAGCCTCGAAGCCGCCTTCGTCGATTACGGCGCCGAGCGCAATGGTTTTCTGCCGTTCAAGGAAATCTCCCGTTCGTACTTTCAGGAAGGCGTCGAAGCGCGCGCTTCGATCAAGGAAGCGCTACGCGAAGGTCAGGAACTGATCGTCCAGGTCGAAAAAGACGAGCGCGGAAACAAAGGCGCCGCGATGACGACCTTCATCAGCCTCGCCGGTCGCTATCTCGTCCTGATGCCGAACAATCCGAGGGGCGGCGGCGTCTCACGCCGCGTCGAAGGTGAAGACCGCAACGAATTGCGCGCGCTGATCGAGCAACTCGAAGTTCCCCAGGGGATGAGCCTCATCGCCCGGACCGCGGCGATCGGACGGAGCATCGAAGAACTCCAGTGGGACCTCAATTACCAACTCCAACTCTGGAAAGCGATCACCGCCGCCTCCGTCCAGGAAAAAGCGCCCTCCCTGATCTATCAGGAAGACACGCTCGTCATCCGCGCGATCCGCGATTACTTTCAGCCCGACATCGGAGAAATCCTGATCGACACCGACGAAGTTTTCGAGCAGGCGCGGAAGTTCATGTCCTACGTCATGCCCGAAATGCCGAACCGGATCAAGCGCTACCGCGACGACGTCCCCCTCTTTTCGCGCTTCCAGATCGAACACCAGATCGAGTCGGCGTACTCCCGCGAAGTCTCCCTGCCTTCGGGCGGCGCGATCGTGATCGACCACACCGAAGCGCTCGTCTCGGTCGACGTCAATTCCGGGCGTTCGACGCGCGGCGCCGACATCGAAGAAACCGCGTTCAAGACGAATCTCGAAGCCGCCGAAGAAATCGCCCGCCAACTGCGTCTGCGCGACTTGGGCGGCCTCGTCGTGATCGACTTCATCGACATGGAAGTTTCGCGCAATCAGCGCGAAGTCGAGTCCCGCCTGCGCGAAAACCTGCGCCTCGACCGCGCGCGCGTCCAGACGAGCAAGATCAGCCGCTTCGGCCTGATGGAATTATCGCGCCAAAGGCTTCGCCCCGCGCTTGAAGAATCCAGCTACATCACCTGCCCGCGCTGTTCGGGAACCGGCCACATCCGCAGCGCCGAATCCGCCGCCCTGCACATTCTTCGGATTCTCGAAGAAGAAGCGATGAAAGAAAACACCGCCGCGATTCAAGCGCAGATTCCCGTCGACGTCGCAACCTTCCTGTTCAACGAAAAGCGCTACGACCTCCAGGCGATCGAACTCCGGCACAAGGTCGGCATTCTTCTGATCCCGAACACGCACCTGAACCCGCCGCAGCACAGCATCGCCCGCTACCGCCACGACGAACTCGACCTCGAAAACCCGCCGCTGCCCTCGTACAAGCGCGTCGACGTCCCCGAAGAAGCCGACGCGCGCCAGAGCGCCTCCGGCGACCACCCCCCGCGTCAGGAAGCCGCGATCAAAGGAATCACGATCACGGAGTCCGCGCCCATTCCCAAGGCGCCGGAAAAGAAAGCGCCGAAAGCGCCCGAAAAAGAAGGCATCCTCGGCGGATTCATCTCGAAGATCGCATCGTGGTTCGGCAAAGAAAACGTCGAAGAAGAAGCGGCGCCGACACCGCCGCCCCTCCCCGAAAAGAAAGCGCGCGGCGGCGCACGCCGTGGCGAACGGCGGCGTGGTGAAGACCGCGAACCGAGGGAATCGCGCGGCGAGCGCGAACCGAAGGCGCCGCGCGGCGACCGGGAGCCGAAGGAAACGCGTAGCGAGCGTGAGCCGAAGGAATTGCGCGGCGACCGCGAGCCGAAGGAAGCGCGCCGCCGGAACGGCGAAGGCAAAAACACGCGCGCCAAGATGAAGGAAGCTGTGCCCGTGGCCGTGGCCGTGGCCGAGACCACCGCTCCCGTCGATGACTCTGGAGAAAAACCCACCGAAGAAAACACCCCCCGCCGGCGCGGTCGTCGCGGTGGGCGCCGTGAACGCGGAGAAGCAAAAGAAGGAAGAGAAGACGCAACTTCGGCGGAAAAAATGCAGGACGCGCGACCGGACGCTCAGGAGTCCCCTCTCCCTCCCCCTGTCGTGCCCGCGAGCGACGCCGTGAGGGCTTCACCCGAAGCCGCGCAAAAAGCCCCGACACCGGAAACCTCGCCTCTTCTTGAAGAGACCGAAACGCCTCTTTTGGAAGCGCCGGAACCGCAGCTCCTCCTTCCACTCTCCCCACTCTCCACGTCCGTGGCGCCGGAGGCCAAAGCCCCCGAAAGCGTCGGCGTCCCCGAGACCCCGCCGACCGAAGTCGCGCCCCCCTCCGTAGCGAGCACCGAGGAAGAGCCTGTAGCGGAACCTGAAGCCAACGCGCCCGAAACGGCTATGGTCGAATCGCCCGAAACGAGCGGGGCCGAACTCCGCAACGCGATCACGACCAGCGGACTCGTGATGGTCGAGACCGACAGTGTGAAACTTGCCGAGTTCGCCCAGGAAGAAGAACCCAAGCCCCGCGCGCCCCGGCGTCGCCGCACGACCGCCGCGCCCGCGCCCACCGAACCGCTCGTGATGGTCGAAACGCGGCACCCTGTTCAGGAGTCAGGAAACAGGAAACAGGAGACAGATGAAACCGATCGGTAGTTGTGCGTTGGGTTCTTGTAGGGGCACGGCATGCCGTGCCCAAGCGGCGGTATAGGTTGGGCTGAGCGCAGCGAGAGCCACAACGTTCCGCTGTCCTATGAATAATGGAATAGGGGCGGTTTGGAAACGGAATCAAACCCCTCCTGTCCTCCCCTTGTCAGGGGAGGAACCGAATATCATTCTCCGGCGCGTCGACGCACCGCAAAAGCGGGAATTCACCGCTTCCGATCAGGTATCAGAAATCAGACGACAGGAATCAGATCAATTACCGGCGGCTTCGCCACCGGGGAAAAGCGACAAAATACCGATCGGAAACCCCTCCCCGTCCCTCCCCTTGTCAGGGGAGGGAGCCACGTATCTCCCCTCCCTGACAAGGGAGGGGCCGGGGGTGGGTTTCAGGAATCAGATGTCAGGAGACGGGAGACAGATTAAGACGGGAGACAGATTATTTTCCGGCGCTTCGCGCCGCATATTTCTTCTCTGTCTCCTGTCCTCTGTCTCCTGATCCCTGATCCCTGCTCACTCCATCACAATGTGCTGTCGTTTGGGATAAAGCGAAGCGGGCTGAAGCATCTCGTTGAGTTCCATCTTTTCTTCGGCACCGGATTTTCCGCTCAGGATGCGGTACGAAAGCTCGGTCACGCGCTCGAACTGGTCGGAAATCGAAAGGAATACGTCGACAAGCTGCGGGTCGAAATGCTTCCCGCGTCCTTCCAGGATGATCGAGACGGCGCGCTCGTGCGACATCGGCTTCTTGTAGGGACGCTCCGCGATCAACGCGTCGTAGACGTCCGAGATCGCCATCAATCTCCCCTGCAAAGGGATATTCTCTCCGGCAAGCCCTTCGGGATAGCCCGACCCGTCCCATTTTTCGTGATGCGTCAGCGCGAATATTTTCGCGTAATCGAGGAAGGACTCTTCGTTGACGCGATGCCTGATCTTTTCGATGATCTGCGCGCCGAAGGTCGTATGCGTTTTCATTTCGTTGAATTCTTCGGGCGTCAGCGGGCCGGGCTTCTTCAGGATGCTGTCGCTGATGGCGATTGTGCCGACGTCGTGCAACTGCGCCGAGACGAAAAAGTAACGGTCCTTGATCCACTCCAGCGCCTGCTCACGGTGGAGATTTCTCTCGACCATCGCATTGACGAGAATCTGGAGGTAGAAGCGCGTACGTTCGATGTGCCCGCCGGTGATGTCGTCCCTGCATTCGACGAGTTCCGCCATCGTCTGGAGCACGACGTTTTGCAGATTGAAAACGTCTTCGGTCTTCTTTTCGACCATCTCCTGGAGATTGTCGTTGTAATCCTGAAGCTCCCGTTTCTGCGACTCGATCATCGAATGAAGCTCGATGCGCTTCAAGAGAAGCGGCGGAGAAAACGGCTTGGAGATGTAGTCGACGGCACCGAGTGACAAGCCCTCAAGCTCGCTGTTCGAATCGTTCTTCGCCGTCAGAAAAATAACGGGAATCGACTCCGTTTTCGGGCTGGCTTTAAGCTGCCTCATCACGGCGTACCCGTCCATCTCGGGCATCTCGATGTCCAACATGATGAAGTCGGGCGTCACCTTTTCAAGCATCTTGAAAAGTTTTTCGCCGGAAGAGAGCGTAAAAACGTTGTACTTGTCGCGCAGAACGTTCTTTCCGATCGTCAGGTTGGAGATGTTGTCATCGACCAACATGATCGTTTTACGCACATTATCCATCTGAGTTTTCAACCCCTCCTTGATTTTTTTCGCATTATCACTCTTTTTGAGAAAAAATAAATCAACTAGTTCTCAGTTTTCGACGATTTCCACGAGCGTGCGAACCGGCGTGCGGTCGAAAAGTTCCACGACGTCGGCGTTGCGCATGCGGACGCACCCGTGCGATCCGGGGAAAAGAAGCGACACCGCGTCGGGGCAGCCGTGAATATAGATATAGCGGCGCATCGTATCGACCTCGCCCAAGCGGTTTTTTCCAGGCTCCACGCCTGAAAGCCACAGAATCCTCGTAAGAATCCAGTCCTTGTCGGGAAAAGTCGCCGCGAGCGCGGGCGAATAGACCTCCCCCGTCGGGCGACGGGCGGAAAAAACGGTATTCACCGGCAAGCCCGCGCCGATTTTCGCCCGAACGACGTGCCGGCCTCGCGGCGTACAACAACTCTCGCGGCGCTCACCCGGCCCGCGTGACGAGGTCGAAACGGGCCAGACGCCGGAGACCTGACCGGAATCGTCGCTCAAAACGAGCGTTTGGCGCGCAATCGAAATCCGGATTCGCATCACGACGACGCGCGGCGAGACCGCCGGCTGGCAAAGAAATCCGACAGGACTTTCGCGCACTCGTCCGCCAGGACGCCGCCGAGGACCGAAGCGGCGTGGTGATTCAGGCGATCGACGGCAAAAAGGTCGACGACGCTCCCGTGCGCGCCGGTCTTCGGGTCGCGCGCGCCATAGACGACCCGCTGGATGCGCGCGTGAAAAATGGCGCCGACGCACATCGCGCAAGGCTCCAGCGTCACAAAAAGCTCGCACTCGGGAAGACGATAGTTTTCCAGACGACGCGCGGCGTCGCGCAAAGCCGCGATCTCGGCGTGCGCCGTCGGGTCGTGGTCGCCGATCGACGTATTGAAGCCTCGCCCAACGATGACATTATCGCGGACGACGACGGCGCCGACCGGCACTTCTCCGAGGCACTCGGCGGAAAGCGCGAGCGAAATCGCCTCGCGCATGAAAAACTCATCCTGCATACGTTCCCTTCACCGCCGGCGCACAGGAAAATCCATCGTCATGCGAGTTCCGGGAATCGCCTTCGAAGCAGCCGCCGGACTTCATCCCCTCTCACTTTCTGGTACTGAAGGGCGACTTGCCCAAGCCGATGTCCTTTTCGTTGACCTGGTAATTCTTGCCCGCTTCGATCGTCGCGCTGGCTTTCCCGTCGAACGCCCGCGCGGGAACGACCGGCGTGCAAGTCCGCTGAGTCGTCTGGTAACAGGTCCTGAAGCCCCTGCTGACGCTGCAGGATTGTTGCGGCGCGCCGGCCGTACACCCACCCGTCTGAGGTTTGTCATAACGGTATTCAAACTCGTGCGTCCCCGGCGGAATCAGAATTTCGGCGCCCGTGGGAATGAGTTCTCCCCCGGTCCATCCGACCTCCTTCCCGTCGAAAAGATTGACCGTGTAATACGCTGGAATATACAGGAGCGCCAACTGGTTCGCCGGAACCGTTTTGTCATATACACCCAAGTCGCTTGGAGCAAGCATCCCGCTGCACGAACAAAGCAGAAGAACGACAAACGCGAATACGACTCTGTCAAACGCCTTTTTCATTTTTCCCCTCCTAACAGTGTGCGTATCAAAAAAACCCTTCAATCCTGAATTTTTCCGGGTACGAGCCTTGCCTCGTCTTCCCGTTTCCGCGCATTCCGGGCGCGGATGCGTTATTATCCCCCCCTTGCCCCGATTCAGGATGATTTACCCCGAATTACCGACCGTTTTTTCCAGCGACCTACCCCACACCGACCATGACCCCCATAACGCTCCAGGCGCTACGCCGCCTTCTCTTCTTCACCGCCCAGGACGCGGAACGCCTGATCGCCCCGACCGTAAACCCGGAATTTTCCGGAGAAACCTGGCGCCAATGGGAAAACGGCGCGCAGCCCGTCCCAAAAAGCGTCGCCGCCCGAATGCTCGAACTCAAAGAATGGCGCTCGGAAGCGCTTGCGGCCACTGCGGACAATATCCGCGCGCTGATCAAGGAAAAAGGCGGGATGCCCGAATCGGTCTTCGTCATCTGGTACGACAGCCTCGACGATTGGCTCTCGCACCCCGACCGCGACCCAGCTCTGTGGCGACCGCAACAAGCGGTCTGCGCGGCGCTGACGGGGCTGTTCAACAGCGTCCGCCTCGTTCGCTTCGACCTGACCGCCTACACGACCTGGCGCGGCGAACGCGAAGATACCGACTCGCTGCGCGGCGAGTGGGCGTCGACGGTACCCGTTTGAGACCCCGCGGCGCCCATCAGGTATCAGGAGACGGGAGACAGGAGACAGATGAAAACCGATCGGGTTTTCGTCGATTTTTCTCCGGCGGCGGAGCCGCCGGTAACTTTTCTGTCTCCTGTCTCCTGTCTCCTGTCCCCTGACTCCTGATACCTGACCAGCAGCATCCCCCAATTTCGTGTATACTCCAAAAGTTTTTCAAGTGTTTCCCTGAAAAACGCTTGTTTCGACACCGCGTCGGCGACGGCGCGGAATTACGCACATTCGCCTGTTCAAGGGTGTCCGCTTCGGCGGGCGTAGTCTGGCGAATGGTGGTTTCAACCCTGAAAGGAAAATATCAAATGTCCGCAACCATGCGTCAAATGCTGGAAGCCGGTGTCCATTTCGGCCATCAGACCCGCTTCTGGAACCCGAAGATGGCTCCGTATATTTTCGGTTCGCGCAGCAGGATTCACATCGTCAATCTGGAACAAACCCTGGTCAAGTATAACGAGGCGATGTCCTTCGTCCGCAAGTTGGCGTCGAACAAAGGCACGATCCTTTTCGTCGCGACCAAGCGTCAGGCGCGCGAGATCATCGCGGAGGAGGCGTCCCGCGCCGACGCGCCCTACGTCGACCAGCGCTGGCTCGGCGGCATGCTGACCAACTTCAAGACGATCCGCCAGTCGATCAAGCGCCTGAAAGACATGGAGGCCACGCGTGACGACGGTTCGATTGAAAAGCTCGGCAAGAAAGACGCGCTGCACATGCAGCGCGAACTCGACAAACTGGAAAAGTCGATCGGCGGGATCAAGGAAATGACCACGCTGCCCGACGCGCTTTTTGTCATCGACGTGGGCTATCACAAGATCGCGATCACCGAAGCGAACAAACTCGGCATTCCGGTCGTCGCTGTCGTCGATACCAACCACTCGCCCGACGGGATCGATTACATGATTCCGGGGAACGACGATTCGTCGAGCGCGATCCGTCTGTACTCGCGGGGCGTCGCCGATGCGATCCTCGAAGGGCGCAGTCGGCTGGTCGAAGAACTCGTCGAAACGATCGCCGGCGACGATTTCGTCGAAGAAGTCGCCTGATCCCGGGACCTTGAGCGGCCGCGCGCGTCGCGCGCCGTGCCCTGTGGATGCGTTGGAGCGTTGAAATATTGGAGTGCGAGGCGGACGGTTTTTCCGGCGGTCTCGAAAACGGAGAAAAAACATGGCGGCTGTTACCGCGAGTCTAGTCAAGGAATTACGTGAAAAAACCGATGCGCCGATGATGGAGTGCAAAAAGGCGCTGACCGAAGCCGACGGCGATCTCGCCAAGGCCGAGGAAATCCTGCGGGTCAAATTGGGGTCCAAGGCCAGAAAGGCGTCGTCCCGGATTACGGCGGAAGGGATCGTCGCCGTCCATATTTCGCCGGACGGCAAAACGGCGGCCTTGCTCGAAGTCAATTGTGAAACCGATTTCGTCGCCAAGAATCCTGATTTTCTTGCGCTCGCCAACCAGGCGGCGGAATTGGTCGTCGAGAAAAATCCCGCCGACATTCAGGCGCTTTCCGCGCTCCCGCTCGGCGAGGGCACCGTCGAGTCTGCGCGTGTCGACCTGGTCGGTCGGATCGGCGAAAACCTCTCCTTGCGGCGTTTCGCGCGTCTCGAAGCCAAGGGGAAGCTCGTTTCCTACATCCACGGCGGCGCGAAAATCGGCGCGCTCGTCGATGTCGTCGGCGGCGACGCTTCGCTCGGAAAGGATCTGGCGATGCACATCGCGGCGTCGAAGCCGGCTGCGCTCGGTGTCGGCGACGTCCCGATCGAACTGATCGAGAGCGAACGGCGCGTGGCGACCGAAAAAGCCAAGGAGTCCGGCAAGCCCGAAGCGATGATCGAAAAGATCGTCGAAGGTTCGGTTGCGAAATTTCTCAGGGAAGTCGCCTTGCTCGGACAGATCTTCGTCAAGTCCGAAGACGGGAAGCAGACCGTCGAGCAGTTGCTGAAATCCAGGGGCGCTTCGGTCGCGGGCTTTTGTTTCTACGTCGTCGGCGAAGGGCTGGAAAAGCGTGCGAACGACTTCGCAGCCGAGGTTGCCGCGCAGGCCGCCGCCGCTACGCCTACCGCCTGAGTCGCCATCATGGGCGCGACCCCGTCTCCCGCGTTCCGGCGCATTCTCCTGAAGCTCTCGGGCGAGGCCCTCATGGGGCCGGATGCCTACGGGATCAACCGCCAGACGATTTCGGAGATCGTCGGCGAGGTCAAGGACATCGTCGACTTGGGCGTCCAGATCGGGATCGTCATCGGCGGCGGAAATATTTTCCGTGGCGTTGCGCCCGCCGCGACCGGGATGGACCGCGCGCAGGCCGACTATATGGGGATGCTGGCGACCGTGATGAACGGGCTGGCGCTTCAGGACGCGATGCGTGCGCTGGGGATGAAGGCGATCGTTCAATCCGCGCTGAACATCGAGCAGGTCGTCGAGCCGTATATTCGCGGCAAGGCGATCCGCGCGCTGGAACAGGGTAAAACGGTCATTTTCGCGGGCGGGACGGGGAATCCCTTCTTTACGACGGACACCGCGGCGGCTTTGCGCGGCGCGGAGATCGGCGCCGAAATCGTCCTGAAGGCGACGAAGGTTGACGGAATCTATTCGGAAGACCCGATCAAGAACCCGGCGGCCGTTCGCTACGACCGCATCGGTTTCGACGAGGCAATCTCGCGCAACCTCGCCGTTCTGGACGCGACGGCTTTCGCGCTTTGCCGCGACCGGCGTCTGCCGATCAACGTTTTTTCGATTTTCAAGCGAGGCGCGCTCCGGCGCGTCGTCCTTGGCGAAAACGAAGGTACGCTGGTGTATTGTTGATTTCTGGAGAAATCGTCATGTCGATTGCCGAAACGAAAAAAACGACCGAATACAAGATGCAGAAGTCGATCGAGGCGCTCAAGATCGAGCTGGCCAAGATTCGTACCGGGCGCGCGCACGTCGGTCTGCTCGACCACGTTCAGGTCGAATACTACGGTTCAATGGTTCCGATCAGCACGGTTTCGAGCGTCACCTTGATCGATTCGCGCGCTCTCGGCGTGCAGGTCTGGGAAAAAGCGATGGTCGGCAAGGTCGAAAAGGCGATTCGGGATTCGAATCTGGGGCTGAACCCCGCGACGCAAAGCGACGGAATCCGTGTCCCGATGCCGCCCTTGACCGAAGAGCGTCGGCGCGAGCTGACCAAGGTCGTGACGCACGAATGCGAAAACGCGCGCGTCGCGATGCGGAACTTGCGGCGCGACGCCAATTCGGCGCTGAAAGACTTGCTCAAGAAAAAAGAGTGTTCCGAGGACGAGGAGCGGCGGGCGCAGGACGAAGTCCAGAAGCTCACCGACCGTTTCGTCGCGGAAGTCGATAAGCTCACCGCCCAGAAAAAAGTCGAAGTCATGGCGGTTTGAGTTTCCTGATGGCGGCGATTTTCAAAAGTTCGACGAGTGAAGTTCCCGATACGGCGGATACTCCGCACCACGTCGCCATCATCATGGATGGAAACGGTCGTTGGGCGCGGAAGCGTTTTCTGCCGCGTCTGGCCGGCCACCATCGCGGCGTCGAGACGGTTCGCGGCGCTGTCCGCTATTGCCTGGAACACGGCATCGGTTTTCTGACGCTCTTCGCGTTCAGTTCGGAGAACTGGCGGCGTCCGCCCGAAGAAGTTTCCTTCCTGATGCAGTTGTTTTCGCAGGCGCTCGAAAACGAAGTCTCGAAACTTGGGCGCAACGGCGTGCGCCTGAAGATCGTCGGGGAACTTTCGCGCTTCGACGCGAATCTGCGCCGGATGATCGAGTCCGCCGAACGCGAGACGGCGAGCAACGACAAACTCACCTTGACGATCGCCGCGAACTATGGAGGACGGTGGGATATCCTCCAGGCCATGAACCGGATGGCGCTCGACAACCCGGGCGCGCTCGGCGGGTGGACCGAAGCGGATTTCACACCCTGGCTTGCGATGAGTTACGCGCCCGAACCCGATTTGTTCATACGGACGGGGGGCGAGGAGCGCATCAGCAATTTCCTCCTGTGGCAGTTGGCGTATACGGAATTTCATTTCACCGACACGCTGTGGCCCGAATTCGATTCCCGCGCTTTCGACGAGGCGATCGCTTCGTACCGTCGGCGCGAGCGCCGCTTCGGACGAACGAGCGAACAACTGGCGGCCGGCCTCGCCCCGCCGCGCGTGGACGCCGTTCGCGTTTCCGGGCAGACCCTTCAGGCAGCGAAGTCCGATGCTTAAAGCGCGGATACTCACCGCCGCCGTTCTCCTCTCGGTTTTCTTTTTCGCGCTCTTCGCGCTGCCGCCGGTCGGCTGGGCGGGTTTCGTCACGCTGATCGCCGCGCTCGCGGCGTGGGAGTGGGGCGGTCTGATGCGGCTCGATTCCGGCGCGAGACTTGCGTCGGGCGTCGTCGTTTGCGCGCTCTGCGTGCTCCTCGTCTTTGCCTTTCCGTCGCCGACGGGGCTGGAAAACGACTTCCCCGCGACGGCGCGGTGCTTCGGATTCTATTTTTATCTTCCGGCCTTCGTTTTCTGGTTCGCTTGCGTTCCCGTCTGGTTGAACCGGCGCTGGCCGCTGAAAAACCCTGCCTTGGGCGCGGCGACGGGACTCCTGCTCATCCTGCCCACGTGGCTCGCGTTGATCCAGTTGAAGCGCCTGGGTGCGTGGCCCCTGCTCGCCGTCATGGCGATCGTCTGGCTCGCGGATACGGGCGGCTATTTTTTCGGTCGGAGTTTCGGCCGTCACAAACTGGCGCCGTCGATCAGCCCCGGAAAAACCTGGGAAGGCGTCGCCGGCGGCGTATTCGCCGTCGTCGTTTACGGTTTTTGCGTTCGCGCAGTTTTCCCGGAACTTTTTCCAGAACTACTCGCCGTCTCCCCGCTGTCGTTCTTTCTTTCGCTCGTTTTTCTCTCGCTCATCAGCGTCGTCGGCGACCTGTTCGAGTCGATGTTGAAGCGTCAGGCCGACGTGAAAGACAGCAGCGGACTTCTGCCGGGGCACGGCGGGATTCTCGATCGAATCGACAGCCTGACGTCGGTGTTGCCGCTGGTGGCGCTGCTCTGTGCGGTGGTCTTGTGATTCCATTTCCAAATCGCCCCTTCCTTCGTCGACTTCGCCTTGCGGGACGAGAAGTACTGTCTACGGCTCGTCTCCTCGGTATGAACGATTTGGAAAAGGAATAGCGATGAGTTCTCGAAACCTCGTCGTTCTTGGGTCGACCGGGTCAATCGGACGGAGTACGCTCGACGTCGTCCGCCGGCACCCGGAGCGCTTCCGCGTCGTCGCGTTGTGCGCGAACCGGCAGATCGACCGCCTTTTCGACCAGTGTGTCGAATTCGACCCCCTTTACGCCGTCGTCGGAAGCGAAGCGCTCGCTGCGCGCCTCGGAGAGCGCTTGCGCGCCGCTTCGCGCGCGACACGCGTCGCGTGGGGAGAAGACGCGCTCGTTCGCGCCGCGAGCCTGCCCGAAGCCGACGCCGTGATGGCCGCGATCGTCGGCTCGGCCGGTTTGCCGTCGGCGTTCGCGGCGGCGCGCGCCGGGAAGAAGATTCTTTTAGCGAACAAGGAAACGCTCGTGATGGGCGGCGAGGTCTTCATGCGAACGGTACGAGAGAATCGCGCGACGCTCGTCCCGATCGACAGCGAACACAACGCGATCTTCCAATCGCTTCCTCCCGCGTATTCGGGCGACTACGCCCGCCACGGCGTCGAAGGACTTGTGTTGACGGGTTCGGGCGGGCCCTTCCGCACGCATTCGCGCGCGCAAATGCGCGACGTGACGCCGGAACAGGCGTGCGCGCACCCCAAATGGTCGATGGGGAAAAAGATTTCGGTCGATTCGGCGACCCTGATGAACAAAGGCCTCGAAATGATCGAGGCGCACTGGCTGTTCGGAATGCCCGTCGACCGGATCGAGATCGCCATCCATCCGCAGAGCGTCGTCCATTCGCTGGTACGCTACGCCGACGGCTCCGTGCTCGCCGAACTCGGAAACCCCGACATGCGGACGCCGATCGCGCAAGCGCTCGCGTACCCGGAACGCATCGCCTCCGGTGTCGGCGCGCTCGACCTCTTCAAGACGGCGCCGCTTTGTTTCGACCCCCCGGATTTTGAGCGTTTCCCCTGCCTTTCGCTCGCGTACCGCGCCATCCGCGCGGGAAAAAACGCGCCGACGGTGTTGAACATCGCCAACGAGGTCGCCGTCGAAGCCTTCCTCGACAGAAAAATCGGCTTTTGTGAAATTTTTGAAATCATTGAAGCCGTGATGGACCGCGTTCCGCCCCTTGCCCTTGACTCGATGGACGATATACTTGCCGCTGGCGACGAGGCGCGCCGAATGAGTTTCTCCGTGATCGGCGAGAGGATCGCGTCACTACGATCGGATTTGCAATGAACAATTTCCTGTTTTATGCGTTTGCTTTTATCGTCGCGCTGAGCGTGCTGATCATCGTTCACGAATACGCGCACTTTCTGGTCGCGCGTCTGGCGGGTGTCAAGATTCTTCGTTTTTCCCTGGGCTTCGGTCGTGTGCTCTGGTCGATGCGTCTGGGGCGCGACCGGACCGAATGGGCCTTGAGCGCGATCCCGCTCGGCGGTTACGTGAAGATGCTGGGAGAATACGACGACGAGGTGCCCGCCAATGAAAGGGATCGCGCGTTCTGCCAGCAGAGCGTCGCGCGGCGAATGGCGATCGCCGCCGCCGGGCCGGTGGCGAATCTTCTCCTCGCCGTCGTGCTCTTCTGGGTCGTTTTCTTCATCGGAAGCGAAGAGTTGAAACCGATTTTCGGCGCGCCGCCCGCCGGGACGCCTGCGGCGCACGCCGGATTCGAGGAGGGCGAACTCGCGCTGAAGGTCAACGGTAAACCCGTTCAAACCTGGCAGGACTTGCGCTGGGACGTTCTTCGCCTCGTGACGGAATTGAATTCGGTTGAAATCGAAGTCATCAACACGCGCGGTGAAATCAATTTCCGGCGCCTCGACCTTTCCGCCGTGCGGGCCGAGGGGCTCGACGCCGATTCCTTGCAAAAACTGGGGTTCGTTTTCATCCGCCCGAAAATCCCGCCGATCATCGACAAGCTGATGCCCGACGGCGCCGCCGCGCGCGCGGGGATGCTCCCCGGCGACGAAATCCTGACGATCGACGGCGAAGAAATCACGAGTTCGTTCGTGATGATCGAGCGCATCAGCGCGTCTCCGGCGCGATCGATGGATTTTTCGCTCCTTCGCGGCGAGACCGTGCTCTCCTTCCCGGTGACGCCCGACGCCGTCGAGGAGAACGGAAAGTCGATCGGGCGGATCGGCGTTCTCATCCGGCCTTCGGAGTCGAAAAGAAAGGAAATGATGACGACGGTCCGGTACGATCTTCTTCCCGCGCTTGGAAAAGCGGTCGGCGAGACGTATGACAAGTCGTTGTTTACATTGAAAATGATCGGAAAGATGCTCACGGGCGCCGTCTCCTGGCGCAATATCGGCGGCCCCTTGACGATCGCGGACTACGCCGGTCAATCGGCGCGGCTCGGCCTCGATTACTACCTGAAATTCCTTGGGCTGATCAGCATCAGCCTGGGCGTTTTCAATTTGCTGCCGATTCCGATTCTGGACGGCGGGCATTTACTGTATTATGTTCTGGAAATCATCAAGCGCAAGCCACTTTCCGACCGGAGCATCGAAATAGGCCAGAGAATCGGGATCGCCTTGCTGCTGATGCTGATGGTCTGCTCGTTCTATAACGATATCAATCGATTGATTCATGGCTGATTTTTTTCCCTTTTTGAAGAAATTCCTTTTTTCGGCTTTGCTGTGCCTGCCCGCCGCGGCGCTGGCGTTCGAGCCTTTCGAGGTCAGGGATATCCGAGTCGAAGGCATCCAGCGGACCGAGGCCGGCACCGTTTTCAGCTACCTTCCCGTCAAGACCGGCGACACGATGACAAACGAAAAGGCCGCGCAGGCGATCAAGGCGCTTTTCGCGACGGGTTTCTTCAAGGACGTCCGGCTTGAAATCGACGGAAACGTCCTCGTCGTCTCGATCGAAGAACGCCCCGCCATCGCGCAGATCGACTTCGTCGGTCTGAAGGAATTCGACAAGGAACAGTTGGTCAAGGGCTTGAAGGAAACAGGTTTCGCGGTCTCGCGCTCCTTCGACCGCAGCATGCTCGAACGCGCCGAGATGGAGTTGAAGCGCCAGTATCTGACGCGCGGCCGCTACGGCATCGCGGTAACGACGACGGTGACGCCGCTCGAGCGGAATCGCGTCTCGGTCAATTTCAATATCGACGAGGGCGAAACGGCGAGAATCCGCCAGATCACGATCGTCGGCGCGCAGGCTTTCAAGGAAAAGGAACTCTTCGAACTCTTCCAACTGCGAACGCCGAACTGGATAAGCTGGTATACGAAAAACGATCAGTATTCCAAGCAAAAGCTCTCCGCCGACCTTGAAACGCTTCGTTCGCACTACCTTAACCGAGGCTATCTCGAATTCAATATCGAATCGACGCAGGTTTCGATCAGTCCCGACAAGCAGGATATCTTCATCAACGTGAACATCTCGGAAGGGAACCGCTACATCGTTTCGTCGATCAAGATCGCGGGCGACCTGATTCTGCCCGAGGAGGAATTCAGAGCGGCGATGAAAGTCAAGCCGGGCGACATCTTTTCGCGCGAAAACCTCAACAACAGCATCAAGGGAATCAGCGAAAAGCTCTCGACGAGGGGCTACGCTTTCGCCAACGTCAACGCGGCGCCCGAAGTCGATAAAGAAAAGAAGCGCGTTGCCTTCACCGTCTTCGTCGATCCGGGGAAGCGCGTGTATGTACGGCGCATCAACATCGCGGGGAATACCCGGACGCGCGACGAAGTCATTCGTCAGGAAGTCCGCCAGATGGAAGGCGGGTGGTACGACGACGCGCGCGTGAAGCTCTCCAAAGAGCGCATCGACAAGACCTACTACTTCAGCGAAGTGTCCGTCGAGACGCCGCCGGTTCCCGGGACGACCGATCAAATCGACGTCAATTTCAACGTGACCGAGCGTTCGACGGGTAGCATCATGGGCGGTGTCGGGTTTTCGCAGGCGGAAAAGCTGATCCTCCAGGCGTCGATCGCGCAGTCCAATATCTTCGGCAGCGGGAAATACGTCGCCCTCCAGATGGCGACCGGGAGGATCAACCGCATCGTATCCCTGGGCTATACCGACCCCTACTTCACGGTCGACGGCATCAGTCAGGGCTTCGACGTCTACCATTCGAAGACGAACCCTTGGTCGCTCGGTTACGCCTACAAGCGGCAGTCGAGCGGCGTCGGCGTGCGCTTCGGCATTCCGATCGGCGAGCGGCAGTCGATTCACCTCGGCGCGTCCTTCGATTACACGACGGTCGAAATCGACCCGAACGACCCCAATACGCCGCTTCAGTACCGGCATTTTTCGGAGAAGTTCTGTAGCGGCGGGAGTACTTGCGGCAACACCTCGTTCCCGTTTTCCCTGGGCTGGGCCAACGATACGCGGGACAGCGCGATCCTGCCGACGCGCGGAGGCACGCAGCGGATAAGTTACGAAGTCAGTCCGATCGGCTCGATCAAATACCACAAGATCACCTACCAGCAGCAGCGCTTCTTCTCGATCATCGGCTCGTGGGTTCTCATGCTGAGCGGCGACTTCGGCTACTCCAAGGGGATCGGCGGTCAGACGCTGCCGTATTACAAGAATTTCTACGCGGGCGGCCCGAATTCGGTGCGCGGCTACGAAATGGCGAGTTTGGGGCCGTATGAGATTTCGTCGATCACCGGCGACCCCGTCCGGCTCGGCGGTGTCCGGCGCATGCTCCTGAACGCCGAGCTTTCGATGCCCGTTCCAGGTTTCGGCGTCGACAAGTCGGTGCGTTTCGGGCCGTTTTTCGACGCGGGGCAAGTCTATGGCGACAAGGATAACCGGACGCCCGGAATGGTCTCCGAGGGGCCGATGCGTATGTCGGTGGGTTTGGCGGCGACGTGGATATCCCCTTTCGGCCCGATGAAATTCAGCCTCGCCCACCCGCTCAACGCACAGGATAATGATAGAATTCAAAGATTCCAGTTCCAGATGGGACAGGCGTTTTAGCTTAGGAGAGACGATTTGAATACAAAATTTGCTGTTTTGCTGGTTACCTTGATGGCGGCTCTGCCCGTATCCAGCGCATCGGCGGATTCCATCAAGATCGGCTACGTCAATACCCAAAGGATTTTCCGTGACGCGCCCGCGGCGGCGGCGGCGCAAAAAAAGATCGAAACCGAATTTTCAAAACGCGACCAGGAATTGCAGCGTCTCGCCAAACAGATTCAAACGCTTCAGGAGGCCCTTGAAAAAAACGGCTTGACGCTCTCCGAATCCGAACGTCGGACCAAGGAAAGGGACGTCAACGATCTGACGAGGGATTTCCAGCGCAAGCAGCGCGAGTTTCGTGAGGATCTGAACCTTCGCCAGAATGAAGAAAACGCGGTGATCTTCGAGAAGGCGAACAAGGCCGTCAAGCAGATTTTCGACGAAGAAAAATACGACTTGATCCTTCAGGACGCCGTCTTTTGGAGTCCGTCGATCGACATCACCGATCGGGTGATCAAGGCCATGTCCGACGCGAAGTAAACGGATGTCCACGAATAAAGGGATACGTCTTGACGAAATCGCTGATCGCTTCGGTGGACGGATTGAAGGCGACGGGTCGGTCGTCGTCCATCAGGTCGCGTCGCTCGAATCCGCGCGGAGTGGGCAACTCGCTTTCCTGACGGCGCCGAAATTCCTGCCGCTCCTGAAAGCGACGCTGGCTTCCGCCGTCATCGTCCCGCCGCAGTTTTCCGCTGAAACGGCGCTCCCAAGAATCGTTCACGCCAACCCCTACGCGTGCTATGCCCGCGTCGTCGCCTTGCTGAATCCGGTTTCGCACGAGTTTTCGGGCGTAGATCCCTCGGCGGTCGTCCAATCCGAAATTCCGCCGTCGACGCGCGTCGGCGCGCTCGCGGTCGTCGGTCGGCGCGTGGAACTCGGAGAAAACGTCACGATCTACCCCGGCTGCGTCGTCGGCGACGACGTTTCCATCGGCGACGACTCGATTCTCTACGCAAGAGTCGTCGTCTATAGTAATTGCCGGATCGGCAAACGGGCGATCCTACAGTCCGGCGCCGTCATCGGCGGCGACGGTTTCGGTTTCGCCAAGGACGGCGATTCCTGGGTCAAGATTCCGCAGATCGGGCGCGTCGTCATCGGCGACGATGTCGAGGTCGGCGTCAATACGGCGGTCGACCGTGGCGCGCTCGACGACACCGTCATTGGAAACGGCGTCAAGCTCGACAACCTGATCCAGATCGCGCACAACGTGCAGGTCGGCGACAATACCGCGATGGCGGGTTGCGCCGGGATCGCGGGGAGCACGAAGATCGGGGAGCGTTGCACCTTCGGCGGTGCGGCGATGATTTCGGGACACATCGAGATTGGCGACGACGTCCATATCTCGGGAGGCACGTTTGTCGCGAAAAGCCTCGGCAAACCGGGCGTTTACACCAGTATCTTCCCGCTGGGGACGCACGAAGAATGGCTACGCAACGCGGTACAGATCAGGCGGCTCGCGCGTCTGGCCGAACGCGTCGCCGAACTCGAGAAAAAAATCAAACCGACTGGAGAATAAACCTTGAACGAGATGGACATCCACGCCATTCTGGAACACCTGCCGCATCGCTACCCCTTCCTGCTCGTCGACCGCGTCGTCGAATACGAGTTGGGGAAATCGATTCACGCCTACAAGAACGTAAGCGTTAACGAAGCCTTTTTCGTCGGTCACTTCCCGCATCGTCCCGTGATGCCCGGAGTCCTGATCATGGAAGCGCTTGCGCAGGCGGCGGGCATCCTTTCGTTCAAGACGATGAACGCGAAACCCGACGCGAATTCGATCTTTTATTTCGTCGGGATCGACAACGCGCGTTTCAAGAGACCCGTCATGCCGGGCGACCAACTCCATTTGCACGTCGAAATAAAGCGCCAGAGCCGGGGGGTATGGAAGTACGGCGCGGTGGCGCGCGTCGACGGCGAAGTCGCCGCCGAGGCGGATCTGATGTGCGCGCAGCGGACGCTTCCCTGACTTTGGGAACTGACGAGGTTTCCAGATGATCCACTCAACGGCCATCGTCCATCCCGGCGCAAAACTCGGAAAAAGCGTCTCCGTCGGCGCGTATTCGATCGTCGGCGAACACGTCGAAATCGGCGACAACACGTGGATCGGGCCGCACGTCGTCGTCTCCGGGCGGACGAAGATCGGCGCGGACAACCGCTTCTATCAGTTCTCGTCGATCGGCGAGGTGCCGCAGGACAAAAAATACGGCGGCGAGCCGACGCGGCTCGAAATCGGAGACCGGAACACGATCCGTGAATTCTGCACCCTGAATTTGGGGACGGTCCAGGACGCCGAAGTGACGCGCATTGGCGACGACAACTGGATCATGGCCTACGTCCACATCGCCCACGACTGCCAGGTCGGGAACCAGACGATCTTCGCAAACAACGCGCAACTGGCCGGTCACGTCCATGTCGACGATTGGGCGATTCTGGGCGGATACACCGGCGTCCATCAGTTCTGCCGGGTCGGAGCGCATACGATGACCGCCGTCGGAACCGTCGTTTTACAGGACGTTCCGCCCTACCTCATGGCAGCCGGGAATTCGGCATCCCCCTTCGGCATCAATACCGAAGGACTCAAACGGCGCGGTTTTTCCGCCGAAGCCCTGCGGACATTGAAGCGCGCGTACCGGACGATATACAAATCGGGCTTGAGGCTCGAAGAAGCGCGCGAAAAGCTCGAAGAAGAAGCCAAGGACCACGCCGAATTGCAGCCCCTCGTCGATTTCCTCGCGGTTTCCGGGCGCAGCATCATCCGCTAAGCCCCCAAAGCCGAGCTGGATACCTCCGCCGGACTTCTTTCATGACCGTGAAAATCGCCATGGTCGCGGGCGAGGTCTCTGGAGACTTGTTGGCGGCGCACCTGATCCGTTCGCTCAAATCCAGGATTCCCGAAGCCGTTTTCTACGGGATCGGCGGACCCAAAATGCGCGAGCAGGGCTTCGACGCCTGGTTCCCGATGGAAAAACTCGCCGTGATCGGCTTCGTCGAAGTCCTCAAGCATTTCCGCGAGATTTTCGGAATACGCCGCGCGCTGAAACGCCGTCTGCTCGCCGCCCCCCCCGACGTTTTCATCGGAGTCGACGCGCCGGACTTCAATCTCGCGCTGGAAAAAGCCCTGAAGCGCCGAGCGATTCGAACGATCCATTACGTCAGCCCGTCGGTCTGGGCGTGGAGACGAGGGCGCGTCAAAAAAATCGGTGCCGCCGTCTCGCATCTCCTGACGCTTTTCCCGTTTGAACCCGCGATTTACGAGAAAGAAAACATCCCCGTTTCCTTCGTCGGACACCCTCTGGCCGACATGATTCCTCTCAAAGACGGCCGCGACGCCGCACGCGAGCTTTTCGACATCTCGCCGCATCGCCCCGTCCTCGCCCTTTTGCCCGGAAGCCGGCGGTCCGAACTCGGCTTCATGGCCGACGGTTTTATCGAAACCGCACGCGAGGTGGCAAAACAGCTTCCCGACGCCGTCTTCCTCGTGCCCCTGGCGACGCGCGAGACGCGCGAACTCTTCGAAACCGCCGTCTATCGCGCGAACGCGCAAGACCTGCCGCTCCGGCTGCTCTTCGGTCATTCCCGCGAAGCGATCGCCGCGTCGGACGTCGTGCTCGCGACGAGCGGTACCGTGACGCTCGAAGCGGCCTTGCTCAAAAGACCGATGGTCGTCGCGTACAAGATGGCGCCGCTGACCTTCCGCCTGTTGAAACACCTTTACACCTTACCCTGGATCGCGCTGCCGAACATCCTCGCGGGGAAATTCGTCGTCCCGGAATTCATCCAGGGCGATGCGACGCCGCAAAACATGGCGCAGGCGCTGCTGAATTATTTTTCCGACAAAACAAGTTGCGACCGCCTGCGCGAGCTGTTTACGGAAATGCACCTGCAACTCAGACAGAACAACGCGGAAAAAGCCGCCGCAGCGGTCGTTCGATGCCTCTATGGAGACGCGCACCGTGCCGCTCTCGACGCCTGAGGGACTCGTCTGCGGCGTCGACGAAGCAGGACGGGGAGCGCTCGCCGCGTCGGTCGTCGCCGCAGCCGTCATCCTCGACCCCGGAAAACCGATTCGTGGACTGAACGATTCAAAAAAGCTCTCGCCTCGACGGCGCGAAAGTCTGGCGCTGGAAATCAAGGAAAAAGCGCTCGCGTGGGCGGTCGCCGAAGCGAGCCGGGAAGAAATCGACACGCTGAACATTCTTCAGGCGAGTCTCTTGGCGATGCGTCGCGCCGTCGCCTCCTTGCCCGTCGTCCCCATGCGCGCGCTGATTGACGGCAATCGCTGCCCCGAACTTGAGTGCCCGACCGAAGCCGTCGTCGGCGGCGACGGAAAAATCGCGCAGATCGCGGCGGCGTCGATTCTCGCCAAAACGGCGCGCGACGCCGCGATGCTGCTTTTGCATGAAAAATATCCGATGTACGGTTTCGACCGGCACAAAGCCTACCCGACAGCGCGGCACCTCGAAGCCTTGCAAAAACACGGCGTCAGCCCGGAACACCGTCGCAGTTACGCGCCCGTATCAAAGCTGCTCGATTTTCAAAAGGGACTGCCATGACCCATGCCGACGAAGACGGGGTCGGACCTGGAGAAGGCGAGGAACAACCCAAGGGTTTTCGCGGGGTCGCTCGAATGAAGTCCATAAGCTCGCGCGCGAACCCGCGCTTCAAGACCCTGAAAAAGCTCCTGGGGAACCGGCGGAAAAAAACCGGCCCGATTCTTCTCGAAGGGCTACACCTCGTCGAAAGCTATATCGACCGCTTTGCCGTGCCGGTCGAATTCTTCGTCAGCGAAAAAGGCATGCGAAACCCGGAAGTCGCACGCTTTCTCGACCACGCGAACGCGGAGAAGAATCTCACACTCCTCTCCGACGCGCTCTTTGACGAAATGGCGACGCTCGAAGCGCCGAGCGGAATCATGGCGCTGGCCGACCGTCCGCTCCCCGAAGGCGACGCGGCGGACGACGTCGACGCCGTTCTGCTTGACGGAATCCAGGATCCGGGGAACCTTGGGTCGATTTTTCGGAGCGCGGCGGCGGCGGGAGTGCGTCAGATCCTTCTTTCGCCGGATTGCGCGCAAGCGTGGTCGCCGAAAACCCTGCGCGCGGGAATGGGCGCGCATTTTCAACTCGATCTCCATGAAAACGCCGACCTGCCCGCTTTCCTCGCGGCGTACAAAGGGCGGGCGGTACTGACGACGCTCGAATCGAAAACGGATTTATATTCGCTGGACCTGAAAGAGCCGCTCGCCTGGGTCTTCGGGAGCGAAGGCCAAGGCGTCGGCCCCCGGCTTCTGGAAGCCGTCAAACTCCGCGTGAAGATACCGATGCCGGGGAAAGTCGAATCGCTCAACGTCGCCGCTGCCGCGTCGGTCTGCCTGTTTGAAATGGTAAGGCAGAGGACAGAGGACTGAAGACAGAAGACAGAGCGGCCTTCGGCCTCAGGTATCAGGAATCAGAAGACAGGTATCAGATCAGTTACCGGCGGCTTCGCCGCCGCGCGATCTTGTAGGGGCACGGCGCGCCGTGCCCACCATCATTCATGCGCCTGCGGAACGTTGGGCTTCGTTGCACTCAGCCCAACCTATAGCGTTTCCGCTCCGTTCTCGGCGGTATAGGTTGGGCTGAACGAATGTGAAGCCCAACGATTCCGCAGGCGTATATCAGGTATCAGGGATCAGATGAAAACCGATCGGTGTTTCAACGATCTTCTTCCGGCGGCGAAGCCGCCGCTCACCGATCTGATACCTGATCCCTGACATCTGATACCTGATGAGGTCGAAGGCCACCCTATCTTCTGTCTTCTGTCCTCTGATGGCGCAAGATTCTTTCCTTCTCGCGGTTCCAATCGCGTTCTTTTTCCGATTCCCTCTTGTCGTACTGCTTTTTCCCCTTGGCGAGGCCGATTTCGGCCTTGATGCGACCGCGCTGGAAGTGCAGGTCGAGCGGGATCAGCGCGTACCCGGCGCGCTCGACGCGACCGATCAGCTTGCTGATCTGCCTTGCGTGCAGAAGCAGTTTTCGCGTACGCACCGGGTCGGGTTTGACGTGCGTCGACGCTTCGGGAAGCGGCGTGATGTGCATCCCGAACAGAAACATCTCGCCGCCGTGCAGGATCACGTAAGATTCCTTGATGTTCGCGCGCCCCGACCGGATCGCCTTGACTTCCCAGCCTTCGAGCGAGAGGCCCGCCTCGAATTTCTCTTCGATGAAATAATCGTGGAAGGCTTTTCTGTTCGTGGGGAGGCTCATGGCAGCGGTGTCGGCAATGTTATAATTTCATCAGGAAGCGCGTACTCGACGGTTCCCGGAAAAATTTCAATGATACAGGATTCGCGCGGACGATGCGGGCAGCCAAAGTTGAAAAATCGGTTTTGATCGAACGCTCGGCGAAGCAGATGTTCGATCTTGTCGAAAATATCGAAAGCTACCCGAAATTTCTGCCGTGTTGCGGCGGCACCCGCGTCGATTACCGCGACGACAAAAAAACGATCGCGACGCTGTACGTCGATTTTCTGAACATCCGGTCCAGCCTGACGACCGAGAACGAAAAAGACTACCCCGAAAGGATGAACCTGAGGCTTGTGAGAGGGCCTTTCCGCCATCTCGACGGCGTCTGGAATTTCAAGCGGCTCACCGAGAATGCGTGCAAAGTCGATTTTTCCCTGTCCTACGCCTTTTCGAGCCGCGTGCTCGAAAAGCTTCTCGCGCCGATGTTCGAAACGCTCGCGGATACGTTTGTCGAGGCTTTCGTGAAGCGCGCGAACGAGGTTTACGGAGCGGCGAATGGCTGATTCGATCACCGTCGAAGTCGTCTACCCCCTGAGGGAAAAACAAGAGATTTTCAGCCTCCGCTTGCCCGAAGGCGCAACGCTCGCGCAAGCCATCGAATCTTCGGGAATTCTCCTGAAATACCCCGAAATCGACCTCTTGAAGAACAAGGTCGGCGTTTTCTCAAAACTTTCGAAGCCGGATACGCCGTTGAAAGACCGGGATCGCGTCGAAATCTACCGCCCTCTGATCGCCGACCCGAAAGAAGTCCGAAAACAGCGCGCCGCCGAAGGAAAAACGATGAAAAAGGGCGTAGGCGAAGTAGGTGGCGAAAAGTAAAATCCTCTGGAGACCTTCCGAAAAACGTCTCCGAACTCCAGCGTATCGAAAGTCTTTTCCGCTATACGCTTCATGACTCACCGAAAAGACATAGATGGCTTAAGGGCGCTGGCGGTACTTGCGGTCATCGCTTATCACGTATTCCCGAAAGAAGTGCAAGGTGGCTTCGTCGGTGTCGATATTTTTTTCGTCATTTCCGGTTTTCTCATTTCCGGGATCATTCTGGACGATCTTGAACGGAATACTTTCAGTTTTTCCGAGTTCTACGCGCGTCGCATTCGGAGGCTGTTCCCCGCCCTTTTGACTGTCCTGCTTGCTGTCTTTTGTTTCGGGTGGTTCGCGCTTTTTTCAGATGAGTTCAGGTTGCTCGGAAAGCATATGGCCGGAGGCGCGGGGTTTATATCGAACATCCTGTTCTTGCAAGAGAGCGGATATTTCGATACGGAGGCTGCTTTGAAGCCGCTCCAACATTTGTGGAGCCTTGGCATCGAAGAGCAATTCTATATCGCTTTCCCGCTCATGCTTTATTTACTGTGGACAAAGCGTTTTGATTTTCCAGTGTTTATAACGGTAGTCTGCCTGGTTTCATTTGCGCTCAATGCCGCCATATACAGTTGGGATTCCGTCTATGCTTTTTATTCTCCAGTAACGCGGCTGTGGGAATTGCTGTCAGGCGTATTGATGACCCTTCTGGCCCGGAATCCCGATTTACGGAAGAAACTGAAGCGAAAAGCGGGTTTTGGCTTTTTGAACGACGAATGGATCGACGCCGCGCTTCCGATCATCGGATTGGTTCTCGTCGGTGTGCTGGTGATTATTCCGGCGCCGCATTTTCCAGGATTCTGGGCCTTGTTGCCGGTGATGGGGGCGTGTTTACTGATTGCTTCCGGGCCGGAAAACGCTGTCAGCCGCTTTGTGCTCGGAAACAATGCGATGGCGGCGGTAGGATTGATCAGTTATCCGCTTTATCTTTGGCATTGGCCCTTGCTTTCGTTCATGCGCATCGTCTATGGCGAAACGCCGCCCGTTCACCTGCGGATTACGGCCGTGTTGGCGGCTTTCTTCCTTGCCTGGATGACCTATGAATTCATTGAACGTCCGATCCGCTTTGGGAAGGGCGCAAAAAACAAAATAGCGGCCGTTCTTGTCGTGTTCGTTGTTGCCGTGGGATGCGCCGGAATATGGGTATACGTCGATGAAGGAATACCATTCCGCCGCGTTGTCGTGGAATATGAGCGTAGCAGCAATCGAAATGAATTGTTGAATTTACCTTTTTACGAACCGATGGATTCGGCCTGTTTGCTTCATTCCGGGATGGAAAAGACCAAAAATGCCTATTGCCGGTTCAGCGATGTCAATTCCAGGACGACCGTCGCCATCATAGGTGACAGCCACGCGCTGGGGACTTACCAAGGGATTGAAAGGATCAATGCAAAGCTGGGCGTCAATACGATTGTGATGGGATATGGCTCGTATCTACCTTTTATCGGTATTGAAGAAGCCATGCACGAAAGTTTACGAAAACAACGCAAGATTCGCACGGCCAAAATAATTGATGCCTTGTTGAATAATGATGATATCAAGAGGGTTTTTATTTGTACAAGAGGCCCAAGCTATATCAAGGGAGGTGAACTGGGAAGCGCGGAAAAATGGGGTGGCGCCATTCCCGCTTCCGTATTCGCGGCGTCCTTGCAGACCACGGTTACAACCTTGAGAAATGCGGGAAAGGAAGTGTTCATCCTCTCTGAAAATCCTGAGCTTTGGCCATCACCACGGAACTATCTCGTTCGCCCCTTCCGCATGGTGACAAAAATGCCTGTTTTTTTGAAGTCTGTCGAATTCGACTGGCAAAAGGAATATTTACAGATACTCGATGAGATAAAAGGCGCTACGGTGATCAGAACCCTGGATTTCTTCTGCCCGCAAAAGGAATGTCTCGTTTTTTCAAAAGAGGGAAAACTGTTGTATCGGGACAACAATCATCTTTCCTGGGCAGGTAACTATTTTCAGGCGGAACACCTGCTGGCTGGGGGATACCTGACGCATGAGAATACGACTGGGGAAAAGTTTCATCAGCAGAAAAGAGGGATGCAAACACAAAATTCAAACGAAAATAACGGGTTTTAGGCTTCAAAACACTGCCAATGATAATGCGATTGATGTAAAGTATATGTTTGGCGCGATTGCCGGGTTTGTCGGTCGCCACGCCAGTGGCGTCGCGGTCGAACGTTCATTGTGCTTCCAAATCAGGGACGGGTGCGACTTGGAAAGGGAAGCACAAGGGATGAAAAGCACAACAAGATCAAGTGATAGATACAGGAGGATTTATACATGGAACAGAGCAGCGGCGCCAGCTATTCGCAAAAAACCCTGACGGCGGATCAGATCGTGCGGGTACGGATACTTTCGCGCCTGGAAGAGATCGACGCCGAAAGTACCCGCCCCCTGCGTGCGGTGATGGTAGGCAGGGCGACGGACGCGGACCACGCGAAACTGGAAAAGCTGGATACCGAAGCGAACACCTTGCGTACGGAATTGTCCGGCTTGCTGGCCTCGCTGTCGCTATAACTTTTTTCCTGTCCGGCCCACTTCACGCGCCTTGGCGTCAAAGAGTGGGCCGTGTGCCACTGGGACTCCCCTGAATCGGCGGAGTTTCCAGCCTACTGACTACTGACAGTTTTTGTCCATTTCCTGCTGCATTTCCTGGATTTCCTGCGCCCGCTGGTTATCGTCAAGGAAGTAACGCTCTCCCTTGTCGTCCCGCATGGCGATGCGCTCACCGGACTGGAAAGTCCGCATCCGGTTCGTCAGTCCCGCGCAGAATTTTTTCTGCTGCTGAGCCTGTTGCTCGCTCTTTTGTTGCTTTTCAGCGTTTTCCTGGGATTCCTTCCGGCGCTTTCGGAATTCGAGTTCCTGTTCCGCCAGCGATTTATTTTCCGACGCGGAAGAATTGGAACTCGCGGGAGGCGTGCCCCCCTCGATCTTGCGCGCCTGTTGCGCGTCCGTCGGGGGCTTGTCGGAAATGATGGTTTTTCCGCTCGAGTCCTTCCATTGATAAATCTGAGCCTGAGCGAGCGCCGAGACGAGCAGCGCGGCGGATAGAAAAACGAAGCGTTTCATAAATGTCCTCTGAAACCAAGGGTTAGGAGCATGCGATATAATACCACCTTCGTAACCCTGGATTATAGACCATGCGTGTGATTCAACGTGCGCTTACCTTTGACGATGTCCTCCTGCTTCCCGCCCATTCGTGTGTTTTACCGCGAGAAGTCGACCTGAAAACCCGGCTGACGCGCAATATCTCGATCAACATTCCCCTGGTTTCCGCCGCGATGGATACCGTGACCGAAAGTCGCCTCGCCATCGTTCTGGCGCAGGAAGGTGGCATCGGCATCATCCACAAGAATTTCAGTCCGAAGGCGCAGGCCGCCGAAGTGGCGAAAGTCAAGCGCTTCGAATCCGGTGTGCTCAAAGACCCGATCAGCATTCCGCCGACGATGTCCGTCCGCGAAGTGCTGGAACTGACGCGCCAGCACAAATTTTCCGGCTTCCCCGTCCTCGAAGGGCGCGTCGTCGTCGGGATCGTGACCAACCGCGACCTGCGCTTTGAAACGAATCTCGATCAGCCTGTCCGCGCGATCATGACGCCGTGCGAGCGCCTCGTGACTGTCAAGGAAGGGACGACCGTCGAAGAAGGCAAGGCGCTGATTCACAAACACCGCCTGGAGCGCGTCCTCGTCGTCAACGACGCCTTCGAACTCTGCGGGCTGATTACGGTCAAAGACATCATCAAGACGACCGAGCACCCCCTCGCGAGCAAGGACAGCCTCGGAAAGCTGAACGTCGGCGCTGCGATCGGCGTCGGCGCGGGCACCGAAGAGCGGGTCGAACTCCTCGCCGAAGCAGGCGTCGACGTGATCGTCGTCGATACGGCGCACGGTCACTCGCAGGGCGTTCTCGACAGAGTGCTCTGGGTGAAGAAAAACTTTCCGAAAATCGACGTCATCGGCGGCAATATTGCGACGGCAGACGCCGCGCGCGCCTTGCGAGACCACGGCGCCGACGGCGTCAAGGTCGGGATCGGCCCCGGTTCGATCTGCACGACGCGCATCGTCGCGGGCGTCGGCGTACCGCAGATCACGGCGGTCCAGATGGTGACCGAAGCGCTCGACGCCGCCGACGTCCCCGTCCTCGCCGACGGCGGCATTCGTTATTCGGGCGACATTTGCAAGGCGATCGCCGCCGGCGCGCATTCGGTCATGCTCGGCGGGCTTTTCGCCGGAACAGAAGAAGCGCCGGGCGACGTCGAGCTTTACCAGGGGCGGTCGTACAAATCCTACCGCGGGATGGGTTCGCTCAGCGCGATGGCGGCCGGGTCCGCCGACCGCTACTTCCAGGATGTATCGTCGAATATCAACAAACTCGTCCCCGAAGGAATCGAAGGGCGCGTCCCCTACAAAGGCTCGGTCGTCAACGTGATTCACCAACTGACCGGCGGCCTGCGTTCCTCGATGGGCTATCTCGGCGCGGCGACGGTCGAAGCGATGCGTAAGCGCGCCGAATTCGTCGAAATCACGTCGGCGGGCATCCGCGAATCGCACGTCCACGACGTACAAATCACCAAAGAAGCGCCAAACTACCACATCGTATGAGCGCCGCGCCGCGAACCCCATTTTTCTGAAAAATGCGCCAAAAAATCCTCATCCTCGACTTCGGGTCGCAGGTTTCGCAACTCATCGCGCGGCGTGTCCGGGAACAGCAAGTCTATTGCGAGCTGCACCCCTTCGACATCGGCGAACGATTCATCCGTGATTTCGCCCCGCAGGGAATCATCCTGTCCGGCGGGCCGAATTCGGTCTATGAAGCCGACGACTGGCGCGCGCCGCAAGTCGTCTTCGAATTGGGCGTCCCCGTACTGGGAATCTGCTACGGAATGCAGACGATGGCGCAACAACTCGGCGGCAAGGTCGAAAGCACGGGAAAAAGAGAATTCGGCTACGCGCAGATCCGCGTCCGCCCCGCATCGAGTTTTTTTGAAGGGATAACCGACCGGATCAACGAAGCGGGAGAAATCCTCCTCGACGTCTGGATGAGCCACGGCGACAAAGTCGCCGAACTGCCGCCGGGTTTCAAAATCATCGCCGACAACGAATCGTGCGCGATCGCCGCGATGTCCGACGAAGCGCGCCGATTTTTCGGCGTCCAGTTCCACCCCGAAGTCACGCACACCCTCAAAGGCAAGGAAATCTTTGCACACTTCGTTCACGACATCTGCGCCTGCGGGAACGACTGGAACATGCCCGACTACGTCGAAGAAGCCGTCGCCCACGCGCGCGCGCTCGTCGGCGACGACGAAGTCATTCTCGGACTCTCCGGCGGCGTCGACTCGTCCGTCGTCGCTGCCTTGCTCCACCGCGCGATCGGTGACCGGCTCACCTGCGTCTTCGTCGACAACGGACTCCTGCGCCTCAACGAAGCGGCGCAAGTCATGCAAACCTTCGCGCGCAACCTCGGCGTCAAGGTCATTCACGTCGACGCGTCCGAACAGTTCCTGCGCCCGCTGCACGGCGTCTCCGACCCCGAAGAAAAACGCAAGATCATCGGGCGAGAATTCATCGAAGTCTTTCAAGCCGAAGCCCAAAAACTAAAAGGAGCACGCTGGCTCGCGCAAGGAACGATTTACCCTGACGTCATTGAGTCCGCCGGAAGCCGAATCAAAAAAGCACACACGATCAAAAGCCACCACAACGTCGGTGGCTTACCCGAAACGCTCGACCTGAAACTCATCGAACCGTTGCGCGAACTCTTCAAGGACGAAGTCCGCGAGTTGGGGCTGGCGCTGGGACTGCCGCGCGAAATGGTCTTTCGGCACCCCTTCCCCGGCCCCGGCCTCGGCGTGAGAATCCTCGGCGAAGTGAAAAAGGAATTCGCCGACCTTCTCCGCCGCGCGGACGCCATCTACATCGACGAACTCCGCGCTTCAGGCTGGTACGACAAAACCAACCAGGCCTTCGCCGTCTTCCTGCCGGTCAAATCCGTCGGCGTCATGGGCGACGCGCGTACCTTCGAATACACGGTCGCGCTCCGCGCCGTCCAGACGCAAGACTTCATGACGGCGCAATGGGCAGAACTACCGCACGCCCTGCTCGCGAAAATCTCGAACCGCATCATCAACGAAGTCCGGGGAATCAATCGCGTCGTCTACGACATTTCAGGAAAACCGCCTGCGACGATCGAGTGGGAATGAGTCGTTGAAGTCAATGATTCAGGGCAGAGGCGGCCTGATTCACGAATTCTTGAATTCTCCGCTCCCTCGCGCGAGGGTACCGAGGGCAGCTACCCGAAAATTTCGGGGAGTTCAACCCTATAGCGTGTATAGCTTGGGCTGAGCGAAGTGAAGCCCAAGCTATAGTGCTTGCGCGAATATCTCGCGCGGAGGCGTCCCAAAGCGCCATAATAGCGGCTGATATTGCGCCCCGGAAGGAGATTGTCTTGCTGCCCAAAGAAACCACACCGAGCACGATCGTTAGATTCCTTGACCAGTACGTCGTCGGGCAGGAGGAGGCGAAGAAGGTTCTGGCCGTCGCGGTCTATTCGCATTACCGGAAGATTTCGACCTTGCGCGATAAGGATTCCGGGCTTTCCAAGAGCAATGTTTTGCTCATCGGGTCATCCGGGACCGGGAAGACGCTGATGTGCGAGACCTTGTCGCGGATGCTCAGCGTGCCTTTCGTCACGGCGGATGCGACTTCGCTCGCGCAGACGAAGTACGTCAACGAGGAGATCGAGGCGGCTTTGCTTCGCTTGCTCGACCGCGCGAACGGCGACGTCGAGAAGGCTCAGCTCGGGATCGTGTTCATTGACGAAATCGACAAGCTCAAGGCGAGCAAGGGCGACGCGCCGCGCGCGACTTCGGGGGAAAGCGTCCAGCACGCGCTACTGAAGATCATGGAGGGTTCGCAGGTCAAACTGAGGGAGAATCTTTACGTCGATACGACGAATATTCTTTTTATCTGCGGCGGCGCTTTCGTCGGGCTGGAGAGCATCATGGCGCGGACGCATACTTTCGGGTTCATCTCGACGACGACCGAGGAGAATCAGAATATCCTCGACCGCTTGAACAAGCGCGTCAAGCCGACCGATTTGTTCGAGTTCGGGCTGATCCCGGAATTCACCGGGCGTTTGCCGATCGTCGCGAATCTGAATGACCTTGGGAGGGATATGCTGATCCGCATCATGAGCATTCCCAAGAATTCGATCTACCGGCAGTACATCGAGGTTTTCCGCGAGGAGAACGTCGAATTGCAGATCGGCCCGCGCGTGTTCGAGCAGATCGCGGAGATCGCCATCGAGTACAAGACGGGCGCGCGGAGTTTACGCGGGATTTTCGAGGAGTTGATGACGCCGGTGCTTTACCTCGTCCCGGATCATCCCGAAATCGGGCGCGTCGAAATCCATTCGCTGTTCGAAGAGCCGCGTTTTTTGCGGAGGGCGTGAGCAGGGATCAGGGATCAGAGGACAGGAATCAGATCGGTTACCGGCGGCTTCGCCGCCGGAGAAAGAGCTTTGAAACACCGATCGGTTTTTATCCGACGCCTGATTTCTGATGCCCGATAGCTGATGTCAGGGAGGGAAGACTCGTGGCTCCCTCCCCTGACAAGGGGAGGGATGGGGAGGGGTTTTACTGAAAACTGATCACAAAGCGAGCGCTCTGTCTTCTATCTTCTGTCTTCAGATGCGAGCGCTCTGTCTCCTGTCCTCTGTCTCCTGTTTCCTGATCCCTGATCCCTGATCCCTGAATAATCAGCGGTAGACGAGTACGGGAATCTTCGAGTAGGTGAGGACCTTGTTCGTCTCGCTGCCGAGCAGGAGGGCGCTGATCCCTCGGCGCCCGTGGGATGCCATGAAGATGAGGTCGCAGCCGCACTCGGTCGCCGCTTCGATGATGGCTTCGTAGGGCGCGTCGCTCGTCGCGGAGGTGGTTTCGCAAGGTACGCCGGCTTCTTCGCTGAGCTTTTTGATGAAATCGAGGAATTCGGCGGCTTGTTGGTCCGCCATTTCGACGAATTTTTCGGGGGCGACGGGGTCAATCAGCGCGCCTTCACCGTAATACGCGACGGGGTAGCCCGGCTTGGCGTAAAAAGCGGTGATTCTCGCGCCGATTTCCTTGGCGAACGTGATCGCGCGGCGCGCGGTTTCTTGGGAGAGGTCGGAACCGTCGGTGGGAACGAAAATATGTTGGAACATAATGCCTCCATACGCATATGTATCACTATTTTACTCTTTTGGCGGGAGATCAGGTATCAGGAATCATGTATCAGGGAGCAAATCGGTTGGCGGTGGCTCCGCCGCCGGAGAAAGATCGTTGAAACACCGATCGGTTTTCATCTTATTACCGGTCACAAAGGCCGAAGGCCGCTCTGTCGTCTGAGGCCGAAGGCCGCTCTGTCGTCTGTCGTCTGTCCTCTGTCTTCTATCCTCTGATGGGCGCCCACGTCATACCGAATGCACCGACAGGGTAATTCTACCCATGTGCCAAAAGACAAAAGACAGGCAGGCAAATATTATCAACAGATTGAAATAAAACGATTTTTTCAGAAAGAAATCTTTCCCCAGGATAAAAATGGACGCGAGCGCTCCAAAACATAGCGCATAAACGACATCGAATTTCAGGACGTCCCAAACGCCCTCGCGTAGCGCCGCCCTGTCACTACCCAACACCCTGAAAAGAACCGAGTTGTAATCCGCGATATAGAACAGGCAAAAAAAGCAAAAGAAAGCGGTAAACGCGCTCGACAGCCTCATTTTTCTCACCTTGATGGCTGTGCCTTGGCCTTTGTCCGAAGTTTCGTTCGAGCTTACGTCGCCTCGTGTTCCCCTTCGTAAACGAATCCGCTTTTCCAGGAGTTCAAATGAACCCAGATTGTCCATTAGCCATTTTTTGTGGATTTGAGGCAAACTGAGCTTGTTTGGTGAGAGGGGTGTGGGGCGGGTTCTAATGGATACCATTCGAGGGAATGGTGTTGAATCACTGGGATAGAAGACGACATGGGTCAATTCGGGCTAAAGGGGGAGGGGTTTTCGGTCAGTTTTTCCGAGCGGGAAGTAACGGCGTGGGGGGGTCTGGCATTGTTCAAGCAGATGCTCGACAGCATGGGGTTCCGGCAGGCGGCGGCCGACTGGGGATTACCCGCACCTCGTTCCAATCGGGGGTATGCGCCCTTGCAGTTGGTCGAGCAATTCATCGTCTCGATCTGGTGCGGTGCCTGCCGGTTCGCGCACGCTGAAACCGTGCGCATGGATGGCACGCTGGTGCGTCTGTTCGGCTGGACGAAGGCGGCTGGGCACAAAGCCATCATGCGGCTGTTTGGCCGCTTCGACATGCTGAGCAACGAGCGGGTGCAAGCCGAGATTTATCGCTGGTGCTTTGGCAAGATCGGCGCACTTAAGAAGGTGACGCTGGACGTGGATTCCACGGTCATCACCCGGAACGGGGAGCAGGAAGGCGCTGCGCGGGGGTACAACACCAACCGGCGCGGTCGGGTCAGTCATCATCCGCTCCTGGCCTTTGTTGCCGAAGCGCGTCTGGTGGCCAACTTCTGGCTGCGGTCCGGCAATGCGCACAGCGCGAACAACTTCCTGCAATTTCTCGAATCGACCCTGCATCATTTGGGCGACAAGATCGTGGGACTGTTACGCGCGGACAGCGGCTTCTTCGACGAGACCATCCTGTTGGCTCTGGAAGGCAAGTGTATTCCCTACATCATTGCGGCCCGGCTGACCCAGCCGCCGCAACGGAAGCTCTATCAAGTCAGTGACTGGTGGGCACTGGAGGCGGGGCTGGAACTGGCCGAACTGTGGTACCAGGCGGGGGGCTGGAAGACGGCGCGGCGGTTCATTGTCGTGCGTCAATCGGTCAAGCGCAAGACGGCGCCGGGCAAGACCCTGTCGTTGTTCGCAGATGATCCGGATATTCAGGGCTGGCGCTATGGCGCCTTCGTGACCTGCCTGGACCTGCCGATGGTGGAGGTTTGGCGCACCTACCGGGGACGGGCCGATTGCGAGAACCGGATCAAGGAACTGAAGGCCGATTTCGGCTTGGACGCCTTCAACATGCGGAACTTCTGGGCCACGGAAGCGGCGTTGGGCTTTGCCATGCTGGCCTACAACCTCATGAGCCTGTTCCGTCAGGCCGTGCTGCGTTCCAGAATCCAGCATACCCTTTCCACCTTGCATGGCCTGGTGTTGAGCATCGGCGCTTCTTGGCATCGCGACGCCTCCCAGAATCGCCTTATGCTCTCCCTACCCCGCCGCAAACGCGCTTGGTTCGCCGGACTCTGGAACCATGCCTCCGTTCCCTCTGTCATCCTTGGCCCCTAATGGGGGCTAATGGACAATCTGGGATGAAAG
>JAISAZ010000036.1 GCA_031266435.1 Accumulibacter sp. | reverse complement strand
GATTTTCGACGTGGCGATCCCCGTTACCAAGGGGAGAATTTCAAAGCAAACCGAAAGGCAGCCCAAATTGTGTTTGATATGGCTACAGAACTGAACGTGAAGCCAGGGCAGATAGCTCTAGCTTGGCTGCTGCATAAAGGGGATTTCATTGTGCCTATCCCCGGCACCAAACGCAGGGCATATCTGGAAGAAAATGTAGCGGCGGATTCAGTAACGCTTTCCTCCGATCAGATGCAACAACTCGATACCGCTCTTGCTCCAGACAAAATTTCTGGAGAGCGATACGCCGCCTGGATTATGGCAACGATTGACCGGTGATACGGAGTACTCGATGAAAGCTATTTTATATCTACTGACTTTGCTGGTCGCTGTATCGGCTTCCGCCTGGATTTGCTCCAGCGTATACGCACAGCCTGGGAACGGAAAATATGAGGGACGCATGAATACTGTCAGCCTGGGAAAGACGCTTGTTGTTTATTACTCATTCAGCGGCAATACACGGGGCATTGCGGAGTATATCGCACAAAAAACTGACGGTACTCATTTTGGATATATTCGTGCAGACGTTGCGTTGCCCAACGTCGAAAGCGCGTGGCTAGCTGCGATTAGACGCGATAAGCAATGGCGATGATCATGTCGGGGTTGTAATGGCGGATCTCGCGCTTCACCTGCCGTTTACCTTCGGTTTGAACCAATAAGAATTTCTTGCGAGTTGCCTCAACGGGAAGTTCGCCAAAATCAGGGTCGCACCAATCGCTCGATGGCTTCGACCAGCGCCTTGCGCGAGGCGCGTGCCTTCGCCGGCGGCGTCACCGATTTCATCGCGGTGCTCGACGCGCGGCGCGCCTATTTGCAGGCGCGGCGCGAGCGGATCAACGGCGAAGGACGCCTGGGGTCGCGCTACGTGACGATCAACAAGGTCGTCGGAAACACACCGCCGGGTGCCGATACGGCTCGGCTTCGTTAATCTTTGGCGTTGTCGGCGTCCTCCGTGGCCTGCGGATTCAATCGCGCAAGCGCTTTGATCGCGCGGTCGAAGTCGCTTTCAAGCTGTTTCATTTCCTGTTCTCGATATATTTCAAATTCCTGCTCGGCCTTTTCGATAGCTTGCTGGTGGGAAATTCGCCCTGCGCCTTTCAAAATTTCGCGGCGCACACCAAGTATCTGATGATCCAGCGAGGCAATCCAATCCGACATGGACATCGGCTGCTCCTGCACGGCCTGAAATTCGGCAAGATCCAAAAAAGCGGACACCAAGAGATTCAGTTGCGACAATTCCTGTTCCGACAAATAGTTCTTGGCGATCCTGACATCATCTTTGGTGATGTAATTCCCCCTGAAACTTGTCATGCCGACCAGCGGCTTGTCGCTGTCTACGCGATCATGGATGAGTTCCGCCGCCGTATGGGAATGCACCGCAAAGTGCAATTTATTCTGAACCGTGGCAAAGAACTTCTTGGTCATGTCCGAGCGCGGGTCGTAATCAATGGAAGTTGCGTAAATATCCGTGACCTTCTGATAAAAATTGCGTTCCGAAGAACGAATATCGCGGATACGCTGAAGCAGCTCGCGGAAATAGCGGTTGCCGCCCTGCTTCAAGCGTTCATCGTCCAGGGCAAATCCTTTTTGGATATATTCGTGCAGACGTTGCGTTGCCCAACGTCGAAAACGCGTGGCTAGCTGCGATTGGACGCGATAGCCAATGGCGATGATCATGTCGAGGTTGTAGTGATCCATGTTACGCTCGACTTGCCGTTTTCCTTCGGTTTGAACTCGCAAGAATTTCTTGCAAGTTGAATTTTCAGCAAGTTCACCGTCCTTATAGATGTTGGCGATATGCTGATTTATGTTTTGGCGCGATGTGTCGTAGATTTCGGCAATTTGTAACTCGGCCAGCCACAAATCCTCATCTGAAAAACGCACGGACACTTTTGTGATGCCATTTTCATCCTGGTACAGGATAATGTTGTTGTCCG
Organism: Accumulibacter sp.; assembly: GCA_031266435.1. Taxonomy (GTDB): domain Bacteria; phylum Pseudomonadota; class Gammaproteobacteria; order Burkholderiales; family Rhodocyclaceae; genus Propionivibrio. The sequence goes on along the minus strand of JAISAZ010000036.1, from coordinate 24,125 downwards.
ATTTGCTCATTTTGGATATACATTCGCCAAAATCAGGGCCGCACGAGCCGCTCGATGGCTTCGACCAGCGCCTTGCGCGAAGCGCGGGCTTTTGCCGGCGGCGCCGATTCGTGCACGCTGGATCGCGTCATGCCCAGAATCAACTCCAGCAGGTGTTCGGGACGAAAACGGTCGGTGATCGCACCCGCTTTCTGCGCCGCCGCGATTCCCGCGATCTTGCTTTGGGTGGCGCGCTCGGAGGCGGCGGGTCTGGGCGATTGCCCGGCTTTTTCCAGGTCGTACCATGAAGCGATGCGCAGCACTTCGGGGTGCCCAACGTAGTAATCGGCGAGGCTGGCGGCGTAACCCGGCAGATTGCCCGCGTCCATCTGTACGGCGGCGATCAAGCGGGTCACCATTTCGTTGTATACCGCCTCAAACAGACTCTCCTTGCTCTCGAAGTAGGCGTAGATCGACTGCTTGTTCGCTTCAGCGGTCTGCGCGATGCGGTCGACCCGGGCGCCGGCGAAGCCGTAGGCGGCGAATTCCGCCGTCGCGGCTTCGAGCAGGCGCTGCTTGGTTCTGTCGGATTTTTTCATCGCGGATGAGCGTTTCCTTGGGTGGGGGCGATTTCATTCACCTTCCATCCCGCCAACGCGGCAGGAATAAACTGAAAAGGAATGAAACGGCGGCGTTTTCGATTATAAGCCCGACCGAGCGCTCTCGCCATCGGCGTCATCACAGTACCCCGGCGCCGTACGCAAAGCGCTTCGTCAAAAAACGAAGGTAAAGGAATCGCTCGAATCGAATGCCGAAAAAACCGGGCGGACGCTTGACAAAATGTCCCGCCAAAAATAAACTAACTAACTGGTTGTTTTTATCAGCCCGACGACGCATACCGCGCAAACACGCGCAAGCATCGTCGCCGCCATCCTAAAGTACAGGGAGATTTCACGATGTCCAATGAACACGATAAAACCGGCAGCGGGCACGCCGCCCCTTCCCGGCGACGCCGCGAATTGCTCAAGGCCGGGGCGGCTCTTGCCCTTGCGCCGCTGGCGGCGCGCGCAGGCGCCGGCGTTTCGGAACCTTCCAGGAGCACCGCGCCAAAGGTCTGGCTCGTGACCGGCGCCGGTCGCGGGCTGGGTCGCGCGATTGCCGAAGCGGTCCTGGCTGCGGGGGATCGCCTGCTGGCCACGGTTCGCAAGCTGGATCACGTCGCCGCGCTCGGTGAACGCTACGGCAGCGACCGTTTCCGCGCCGTCGTACTGGACGTCGCCGACACCGGCAAGGCCAAAGCCGCCGTGCAGACGGCGATCGACGGCTTCGGTCGGCTCGATGTACTGGTCAACAACGCCGGCTTTGCCCACTTCGCCCCGTTCGAGCAAACGCCGGACGACGATTTCGAGTACCAGATCGACACTTGCTTCTACGGCGTCGTGTATTTCACCCGCGCGGCGCTCCCGCTCCTGCGCGCCCAGCGCGCCGGTCGCATCATCAATATTTCTTCCGTCGGCGGACGCATCGGTTCGCCGGGTCTCGCCGCGTACCAGTCGGCGAAATGGGCCGTCAGCGGTTTCAGCGAGGTACTGGCTCAGGAAGCCGCGCCGTTCGGTGTGAAAGTCACCGCGGTCGAGCCGGGGTCGATGCGCACCGATTGGGCCAGAACCGCGCTGAGTCAGGTCCCGGAACTGCTGCCCGACTACGCGGCGGGCGTCCGCCCCATGCGGGATATCCTGGCGCAACTGGTGGACGGTTCGCTGGGCGACCCGGCGAGGATCGCCGAAGTCATCCTGCGACTGGCAGAGCACGATGATCCGCCCGTACACCTCTTCATCGGGAGCGACGCCGTATCCAGCTACGCTCAGGTCGAAGCCGCGCGAAGCGCGGTGGCCGAGCGCTGGCGCAAGATCAGCGAGTCGACCGACCTCGCCGCGCGGGGGGCGATCCCTGCCTTTCCTTCCGCCGGGACTGTTCGCTGACTTTCCGGTTTTCAATGACACGGGCCGCGCTCCTGAATGGCCGGTTCGCCGCTACCCACTGATGGAGAACGAAAAACCATGACGCAAACCGTATTCACGCAGAATTTCATCGGCGGCCGCCGTACCGCGCCGCTCGGCGCCGAAACCCTCGAAGTACGCTCGCCGTTCGACGGCAGGCTCGCGGGCAGCGTACCGCTTGCGAGCGCCGCCGACATTGATCTTGCCGTTGCAGCCGCGCGCGACGCGTTCGACAAGGGGCTTTGGCCGCGCCTGACGCCCGCCGAACGCCAAGGCGCACTGGCGCGGTTCGCCGAACTGCACGCGCCGCTCGCGGAAGAGTTCGCGCACCTCGTCACCCGCGAGAACGGTTCGCCGATCGCGCACACCCGCGTCATCCAGGGGATCGTCGCGGTACAAAACACCGCGTACCTGAAGGCGGCCGTCGAGTTTCCGTGGGAAGTCGTGCAAGCGGGCTTTCCCGCCGGAGAAACGCTGTGGCGCAAGGAGCCGGTGGGCGTCGTCGCGGCGATCATCCCCTGGAACGCGCCGCAGCAGTCGGCGCTCGTCAAGATATTCCCAGCGCTTCTGGCCGGCTGCCCGGTCGTCCTCAAGACGGCGCCCGAAACGCCGCTCGACGGCCACCGCTTGGGCGAACTGTTCAACGACGCCGGCGTTCCCGAAGGCGTCGTCAGCATCGTCACCGCCGATCGTCAGGTCGGCGAACACCTCGTGCGGCACCCCGGCGTCGACAAGGTCGCCTTCACGGGTTCGACCGCCGCGGGCCGCAGGATCGCCTCGATCGCGGCGGGACAGATGAAGCGCATCAGCATGGAACTCGGCGGAAAGTCGGCGGCGCTCGTGCTCGAAGACGCCGACATCGCCGCGACGGTAGCCGGCTTGCGTTACGCCTCGCTGTCGAATTCGGGCCAGATGTGCATCGCGCAGACGCGCCTTCTCGTTCCCCGCAAACTCCACGACGCCTTCGTCGAGGCGCTCGTCGAAGACATCAAGGCGTTGAAGATCGGCGATCCCGCCGACCCGGAGACTTACTTCGGCCCCTTGGTTGCTGAGCGCCAGCGCGAACGCGTCAGCCGCTATATTCAGATCGGCATCGACGAAGGCGCGAAAGCGGTGATCGGCGGTCTCGGCCTGCCCGACGGCGTCAAACACGGCGCCTTCGTCAAACCGACCGTATTTGTCGGCGTCGACAACGCGATGCGGATCGCGCGCGAGGAAATCTTCGGGCCGGTGCTGGCAGTGATCCCGTACGAAGGCCTGGAAGAAGGCATCGCCATCGCCAACGACACGCCTTATGGATTATGCGGCGGCGTGTGGACGCGCGACAAGGCCGTCGGTATCGAAGTCGCCAAACGCATCCGCGCCGGCACGGTCAGCGTGGCCGGCGCCGCGCCGAATTTCCTCTGCCCCTTCGGAGGCACCAAAGAGAGCGGGGTGGGACGCGAATTCGGCACGGAAGGCATCAACGGCTATACCGAGAATAAGTCGATCGGCATTTGACGGCGAGCGTCCGGGGAATCCGCCACCGTCCGCCGTCCGTACCCGCTATTCCGGTTCTGAAAAAATCCGGTTCAAGGCGTCGACGAGCATCGAGCACTCGGCATCGGTCCCGACCGTGATGCGCAAATACTCTCCGATCCGCGGCTTGTCGAAGTGGCGAACGATGATTCCGCGTTCGCGCAAGGCCAGGAGGAGCGCGCGCGCATCACCGCCGGGGGGGCGCGCAAACACGAAGTTCGACGCCGACGGCAGAACGTCGAATCCCATTTCGGCGAGGCGCCCGGAAAGCGCTTCGCGGCTTTTCATGACGGCGCGGCGCGTTTTTTCGAGGTGGGCTGTATCTTCGATCGCGGCGACGGCGGCGACGATCGCGAGACGGTCGAGCGGGTACGAGTTGAAGCTGTTCTTGACGCGATCGAGCGCTTCGATCAGCTTTTCGTCGCCGACCGCGTAGCCGACGCGCAGACCGGCGAGCGCGTGCGACTTGGAGAAGGTGCGGACGACGAGGACGTTCGCGTGCGTCCCGACAAGCGCGACGGCGGTCGGCGTCGTCTCGCCCGCAAAGTCGATGTAGGCTTCGTCGACGACGACGACCGAACGCGGGTGAAGATCGGCGAGACGCGCGATTTCTTCGACGGGCAGGAGGCGCCCGGTCGGCGCGTTCGGGTTCGCCAAAACGATTCCTCCGTTTTCGCGCCGATAGTCGTCGACGTTGATCCGAAATTCTGCGTCGAGCGGAATCATCGTGGAAGCGACGCCGGTAAGCTCGCAATAGACCGGGTAGAAACTGTAACTGATGTCCGGCAGAAGGATGGGCGAATCGTGCTTCAGGAGCGCGAGGAAGACGAGCGCGAGGACTTCGTCAGAGCCGTTGCCGACGAAAACCTGGCGCGCGGAAACTTTGAATTCGGCAAAGAACGCGGCGACGGCGGTCTTGAGCGCCTTCGCGTCGGGGTCGGGGTAGAGGCGCAGGCGCGCAGCGTTCTCGCCAAGTTCCTCATCGATCGCGGCGAGAACGCGCGGCGACGGCGGGTAGGGGTTCTCGTTGGTATTGAGCTTGACGAGGCCGGGTCGCGTCGGCTGCTCGCCGGGAACGTAGGGTGTCAGGCGCGCGACGAGCGGGTTCCAGAACGGGTTCATGTCGGGTTTTTGAAATCGGATACCAGTATTCGTCAAAAAGTAAAACCCTACTTTTTGCCGGGTTGTCTTGGGTTTGAAGGTGGGCAAAGCCCACCTTCAAACCATGTAAAAACAACGCCAAACCAGTCCGGCATTGGGGTTCTCTTGCTTTTCCTTCCAAAAAAGAGCGGACAAAGCCCATCTTTTTTTGTCCAGGTCGCCAAAAAACAGGCGGCTATTTTTTGGCGATTCCCTAAAGTCCCAAAATGGTATCATGCCGTGTTGTGAAATTCGTTTTTTCCCCTCTTTGCAATGGAATATCCGATGCGGCGAGCTGAAATCAGCAGAAATACGCGCGAGACCCGGATCACGGTGCGTCTCGCCCTCGACGGGAGCGGCGAAGGGCGCTTTGCCACGGGGCTTCCTTTCCTCGATCACATGCTCGACCAGGTCGCGCGTCACGGCTTGATCGACCTCGAAATCGACGCGCAAGGCGACCTCGAAATCGACGCGCACCACACCGTCGAAGATATTGGCATTCTGCTCGGACAGGCGCTTGCCGCGTCGATCGGCGACAAGCGCGGCTTGCGCCGTTACGGCTACGCTTACGTGCCGCTCGACGAGGCGCTTTCGCGCGCGGTCGTCGACCTCTCGGGGCGCCCCGGTCTCGAGTTTCACGTCGACTTTACGCGCGGGACGATCGGCGCCTTCGAGGCGGACCTGATCCGCGAGTTTTTCCAGGGCCTCGTCAATCACGCCGGAATGACCGTGCATATCGACAATTTGCGCGGGGAAAACGCGCACCATCAGGCCGAAACGGTTTTCAAGGCTTTCGGTCGCGCGCTGCGCATGGCGGTCGAAGTCGACCCGAGGGCGGAAGGGCGCGTCCCCTCGACCAAAGGGACGCTTTGATGGCGTCCGGCGTCGTCGCCGTCGTCGATTACGGAATGGGCAACCTGCGGTCGGTCCGGCAGGCCTTGGCGCGCGTCGCCGAGGGATACGACGTCGTCGTCTCCTCGGACGCTTCGGTCGTCGCAAACGCCGAGCGCGTGGTCTTCCCCGGGCAGGGCGCGATGCCCGACTGCATGCGCGAACTCGACGCGCGCGGCCTGCGCGCGCCCGTGCTCGACGCGGCGAGAAACAAGCCTTTTCTCGGCATCTGCATCGGCCTGCAAATGCTTTTCGAGTATAGCGACGAGGGCGGCGTTTCCGGGCTCGGGATTTTTCCGGGGCACGTTCGCCGTTTTCCCGCCGAAAAGATGCGCGGGGCCGACGGTGCCAAGCTCAAGGTTCCGCACATGGGGTGGAACCGCGTCGCTCACGCGCGCCCACACCCCCTCTGGCAAGGGATAGACGACGGCGCGCGCTTTTATTTCGTCCATAGTTATTACGTCGACCCCGTCGACCCGTCGACCGTCGTCGGCGTGACCGACTACGGACTTCCCTTTACCAGCGCCGTGGCGCGGGATAATATCTTTGCTCTTCAGTGCCACCCCGAAAAAAGCGCCCAGACGGGGCTTGCCTTTTTATCGAACTTCATTCGCTGGTCGCCGTGACATGGTGATTTCGTCGAAAACCTTTCTCTCCCACCACCGCCGCCGGACCGCGAGCCAGGGCGCGGCGCGCCTCCGTATATCGCCCGTTCATGGGCGTGGATTGAAACCATGCTGATCATTCCCGCGATCGATCTGAAAGACGGGCGCTGCGTCCGCCTCAAACAGGGCCTCATGGACGAAGTGACGGTCTTCTCCGACTCTCCCGGCGCTCAGGCCGCGCACTGGCTGGAATCGAAGGCGCGGCGGCTGCATATCGTCGACCTCGACGGCGCGTTTGCCGGAAAACCGAAAAACGAAAACGCGATCAAGGAGATACTCGCCGCGCTCGGTGGCGAAATTCCGGTCGAACTCGGCGGCGGAATCCGCGATTTCGATACGATCGAACGCTGTCTTGACGACGGCGTCTCCTACGTGATCATCGGAACGGCCGCCGTGAAAAACCCCGGTTTCCTGCGCGACGCCTGCGCCGCTTTCCCCGGTCGGATCATCGTCGGGCTCGACGCCAAGGACGGCAAGGTCGCCGTCGACGGCTGGTCGAAACTCACAGGGCACGACGCGGTCGACCTCGCGAAGAAATGCGAGGACTACGGCGTCGAGAGCATCATCTATACCGACATCGGCCGCGACGGAATGCTCTCCGGGATCAACGTCGACGCGACGGTCCGGCTCGCGCGGGCACTGCGCGTTCCCGTCATCGCGAGCGGCGGACTGTCGGGCATCGCGGATATAGAAAGACTCTGCGCGGTGGAAGACGAAGGCGTTTTCGGCGTCATCGCCGGACGCGCGATCTACGACGGAACGCTCGACTTCGCGCGGGCGCAGGCCGAGGCGGACCGCTTGCGCGGTCGTGCCGCGTAGGCGGGAGGCGTTTCTTGGCACTGGCCAAACGCATCATCCCCTGCCTCGACGTGACGGCGGGGCGCGTCGTCAAAGGGACGAATTTCGTCAATCTGCGCGACGCGGGCGACCCGGTCGAAATCGCGCGGCGTTACGACGAGCAGGGCGCCGACGAACTCGTTTTTCTCGACATTACCGCGTCGTCCGATCAGCGCGACATCATCCTGCACGTCGTCGAAGCCTGCGCGTCGCGGATTTTCATCCCGCTGACGGTCGGCGGCGGCGTCCGGTCGGTCGGCGACGTGCGCCGCCTGCTCAACGCGGGCGCCGACAAGGTCAGCATAAATACGGCGGCCGTCAAGGACCCCGACCTCGTCGCCGAAGCCTCGGCCAAGGTCGGCAATCAGTGCATCGTCGTCGCGATCGACGCGAAATGCACGTCCCCTGGGCAATGGACGGTGTATACCCACGGCGGGCGCACGCCGACGGGGATCGACGCGGTCGAATGGGCGCGAAAGGCGCAGGCGCTCGGCGCGGGGGAGATTCTTTTGACGAGCATGGACCGCGACGGGACGCGGAACGGCTTCGACCTCGAACTGACGCGCGCGGTCTCCGACGCGGTCGACCTTCCGGTGATCGCCAGCGGCGGCGTCGGGAAGCTCGAACACCTCGCCGAAGGCGTGATCGAAGGCCGCGCCGACGCCGTGCTCGCGGCGAGCATCTTTCATCTGGGCGAATATACGGTGGAACAGGCCAAAATCCATATGCAAAAACGCGGAATCGAAGTACGCTTGTAACCTCAGTTTCATCCCGCGAACATGCGGGGGCACGGCGCGCCGGGCCCGGTTTGCAGGCCCAGCGGTGCAAATGCGGGGCGAGGGCGGAGGCCATCCCCTCCTCGGCCGTAGGGGCACGGCGCGCCGTGCCCGGTTTGCAGGCCGGCGGCAGCATTGAAAGGAAGGTTCCGATGACAGACGAAAGCAACGCTTGGAGCGACGCGATCCAATGGAACGCCGACGGCCTGATCCCCGCGATCGCGCAGGACGCAGCCAGCGGTCGCGTTCTGATGTTCGCGTGGATGAACCGCGATTCGCTCGAAGAGTCGATAAAGACGGGCAACGCGGTATACTGGTCGAGGTCGCGGCACCGACTCTGGCGAAAGGGCGAGGAATCGGGTCACGTCCAGACCTTGCGGTCGATCCGCGTCGATTGCGACGGCGACGTTCTCCTGCTCTCCGTAGCGCAGGCGGGCGGAATCGCCTGCCATACGGGGCACGAGAGCTGCTTTTTCAGGGAGTTGCGGGGAGGACGATGGGTCGCCGTCGACCCGGTGTTGAAAGAACCTGGAGAGATTTATTCAAAATGAGCGCAAACGAAATTCTGGACCGCTTGTCCGAAACGCTGGCTTCGCGGCGGAACGCGAACCCGGAAACGTCCTACACGGCAAAACTGCTTGCGGGCGCTCCCGATTCGATCCTGAAAAAAATCGGCGAAGAGAGCGCCGAGCTGATCATGGCCGTCAAGGACGGAGACCGCGCGCAGATCGCGCACGAATCCGCGGACCTCGTCTACCACCTCCTCACGCTCCTCATTTCCTGCGGGATGTCTCTCGACGACGTCGCGCGCGAACTTGCGCTCCGCGAGGGCATTTCGGGCATCGCCGAAAAAGAGTCGCGCGGCGTGAAAATCGACGCGGACGGTTGCCTGTTCTGCCGGATCGTCAAGGGCGAAATCCCCTCGCAACGGGTCTATGAAGACGAGGAAATCTACGCGTTCAAGGATATCCATCCCATCCGGCCCGTGCATGTCCTCGTGATCCCGAAGCGGCACATCGCGTCGCTCGCCGATGCGCGTGAAACCGACCGCGCTGTCCTCGGGCGCATCCTCAACGTCGCCAACCGGCTCGCCGTCGAAAACGGCAGCTCCGACGGCTTTCGGCTCATCATCAATACCGGGCGCGTCGGGCAGCAGGAAGTTCGTCACCTGCACGCGCACATCCTCGGTGGCCCGACACCCGTCGGGCCGATGCTTCGTTCCGAATAATTCGTTTTCAATCCATTTTCATTCCCGCGCCGCGCGGGCAGTCTGAAACAAGGAGGCAATCATGGGCGTTTCGAGCATTTGGCACTGGGTCATCGTTCTGGTCATCGTCGCGATGGTCTTCGGAACGAAAAAACTGCGCAATGTCGGCGAGGACCTGGGCGCGGCGGTCCGGGGCTTCAGGGAAGGAATGAAAACCGCCGAGGAAAAGGAGCGCGAATCCGCGCCGCCGCTCATCACCGCAAAAGACGACGAGGAAGAAACGAAACCGTCATGAGCACGCCACGGCCAGGAGGTCGCCGTCGGCGCGTACGGGGAAATTCCGGGGCGTGAAGGGCGTCCTTCGGCGTCAGGCGACGAAAATCCATGTTTGAAATCAGCATTTCCGAACTCATGGTTCTTGCGATCGTCGGCCTCGTCGTCGTCGGTCCGGAACGCCTGCCCAAGGTCGCGCGCGCGGCGGGGCTTTTCATCGGGCGTTTGCGTCGCTACGCCAACGATGTAAGAGCCGATATCGAGCGCGAAATGCGGCTCGACGAACTGAAAAAAGCGCGGACGGAAATCGAAGACTCGATGCGCCGCTTTGAAGGCGACCTCGACGCCGAGTTTCGGCACGTCGAACGCGCGCTCGACGCGAGCGCCGAATCGATCAACGCCGCGTTCGGATCGGCGTCGGGCGGATTGAAGGATTTGCAAGACTGGGACGGCCCCGAAACGACGCCCGCGCCCGAAGAGGCGCCGACGGAAGCGGAAAACATCGCGCCATCCTCTCCGCCCCCGCCCTCCGCACCGGCTGTGAATACCGCGAAACCCGACGCGCCATGACCGACTTCGCCGACTCCGAAGCGCCCTTCATCTCGCACCTCATCGAGTTGCGCGAACGCCTGATTCGCGCGCTGATCTCGATCGGACTCGTCTTCGTCTGCCTTTTCCCGTGGGCCAGGGAGATTTACGCGCTGCTCGCCCAGCCCCTGCTGGCAAAATTGCCGCAGGGTGGGCAAATGGTGGCGACCGACGTCGTCGGCGTTTTCCTCGTCCCGATGAAGGTAAGCCTGATGCTCGCCTTTCTGATCGCGCTGCCCTACGTACTTTACCAGGCGTGGGCTTTCATCGCGCCGGGACTCTACGAGAGCGAAAAGCGGCTCGTCCTGCCGCTCGTGACGGCGAGCGCCGCGCTCTTTTTCGTCGGGATGTCTTTCGCGTATTTTCTCGTTTTTCCGACGGTTTTCGGCTTCATGTCGAAAATCACGCCCGAAGGCGTCGCCTGGATGACCGACATCGAGAAATACCTCTCGTTCGCGCTCGCCACTTTCCTCGCTTTCGGCGTGACCTTCGAAGTGCCGGTCGTCGTGATCGTGCTCGTCAGGATGGGGGTCGTCGAAATCAAGACGCTCAAGGAATTGCGGCCCTACGTGATCGTCGGTGCCTTCGTCGTCGGCGCGATTTTCACGCCGCCCGACGTGATTTCGCAGATTCTGCTCGCCGTTCCGATCTGCCTGCTTTACGAACTCGGGCTGATGCTCGCGCGCTTCGTCCGGCGTGGCGCCGGGACGAGCGAGGCGACAGAAGCGCCGGAATGATTGGAAAAGGGATCAAAAGGAGTAAAGCCCGGATGAAATGTGAAGAATTGGCGCGCACCCTCGAAACCCTGCTGGATATTGCGCATTTCAAGGACTATTGCCCCAACGGCCTGCAGGTCGAAGGCCGCGCCGAGGTCGTCAAGCTCGTCGCCGGCGTGACGGCGTGTCAGGCGCTGCTCGACGCGGCGGTCGAGCGATCCGCCGACGCGCTGCTCGTCCATCACGGCTGGTTCTGGCGCAGCGAGGATGGGCGCGTGACCGGCGTCCGCCGTTCTCGATTGAAGACTCTGCTCGAACACGATATCAACCTGCTGGCTTTCCACCTGCCGCTCGACGCGCACCCCGAATTCGGGAACAACGCCCAACTCGCCAAGCAACTCGACTGGACGCCCGAAGGCCGTTTCGGCGCGTACGATCTGGGCTGGTTCGGACGGACGCGCGAGACGCTGCCGCTGAACGAAGTCGCGCGCCGCGTCGCGGAAGCTCTGGAGCGCCCGCCGCAGGTGATCGGAGACCCGGAACGCCCGATCAGCCGCGTCGCGTGGTGTTCTGGCGGCGCGCAGGACTGGTTCGAGGCCGCGACCGCGCTCGGCGTCGACGCTTTTCTGTCGGGCGAAATTTCCGAGCACAACGTTCATCTGGCGCGCGAATCCGGCGTCGCGTACATCGCGGCGGGGCATCACGCGACCGAGCGCGGCGGCGTGCGCGCGCTCGCCGCGCACATCGCGGAGCGTTTCGGGATCGACTGTGAATTCATCGACGTCGACAACCCGGTCTGAACCCGTTCCTGCGGACGAGCGGCGGCATTTTTGCGACGAATTCGCCGTGTATGCCAAAAATGTATCATGAAACAGTGGATTCCCGGATTAAAATCCACGATCGATCAACGCGGGGCCTTGTGTTCCAGATGCGCCGCGAATATGAAATACTTTTCTCCTTGTGAGGTTTTTTATGCCCTTGTTTCTCAACGAATCGGAAGTCGCTCAATTATTGACGATGCCGCTTGCGATCGACGCCGTCGAGGAGGCGCACCGCGCGCTCTCGCTCGCCAACGCCATCGATATCCCGCGCCAGAGAACGCGCCTTCAGAAAACGGCGCTCCACATCCTTCAGGGCGCGTTGCCGGAGCGCGACGCGGTCGGTTATAAAGCTTATACGAGCAACCGTTCCGGGAACCGCTTTCTGGTTCATGTTTTCAGCGCGATGACCGGCGCTCTGCGCGTCGTCGTCGAAGCGAACCTGCTCGGAATGGTCCGGACCGGCGCGGCCTCCGGTGTCGCGACGCGCCATATGGCGCGCGCGGACGCCGAAGTCCTCGGCGTTTTCGGCGCGGGCTGGCAGGCGGAAGGCAATATCGAAGCGGTTGCCGCCGTCCGCGCGCTGAAAAAAATCAAGGTATTCTCGCGCGACCCCGAAAAACTGCCGGGTTTCTGCACAAAGATGGCCGCGCGCCTGAACGTGGAAGTCGTTCCAGCGGCGTCGGCGGAAGAAACGGTGCGCGGCAGCGACATCGTCTCGACGATCACGACCGCCGCGACGCCGCTGTTCGACGCGAAATGGCTCGAATCGGGAACGCATATCAACGCGGCGGGGTCGAACGCGATCATTCGCTGCGAAATCGGCGAAGACGTGTTGAAGCGCTGCGCGCGCATCGTCGTCGACAGCGTCGATACGGCGCTCAAAGAAGCGGGCGACCTCCTTCCCCTGCTCGAAAAAGGACGTTTGAACGAACGGCAACTCGTCGAATTGGGCGACGTCATTCTCGGACGCGTTCCGGGGCGCTCTTCGACCGACGAAATCACGATTTTCGAGTCGCAGGGCCTCGCTATTCAGGATCTCGCCGTCGCCGTTCGGCTCGAAGCCTTGGCGCGCGAAAAAAATCTCGGTGTGAGTCTGCCTTATGGCGAATGACTCGAAAACCGTCTTCCGGTCTCAAAAAAAATGACGCGCGCGCTTTCGGTCCAGCGATGCGCGGAGCCTTGGAGATAGAGGCGTGGCGTCGCTGTCCGATGCGCTGGAAGCCGTCGCGCTGACCGACACGGGGAAGTTGCGCGACCACAACGAAGACGCCGTCTTCGTCGACCCGGCGTGCGGCGTGGCGATCCTCGCCGACGGGATGGGCGGCTACAACGCGGGTGAAGTCGCCAGCGGGATGGCGATTTCGATCCTGTCGGAAACCTTGAGGCGCGATTTTTCGGTCGGGCTTCTTCACGGCGCGGAAAATTACGGCGACACCAAATGCGCGGAGCGTACGCTCCTCGAACGGATCGCGATGGCCAATTCGGCCGTTTTTCGCGCATCAAAGAGCGAAGCCGAGTGCGCGGGGATGGGGACGACGCTCGTCGCGGCGGTATTCCACGACAATCACGTGACGATCGCCCACCTGGGCGATTCACGGCTTTATCGCCTGCGCGGAGGCGAGTTCCGCCTCCTGACGCGCGACCACTCCTTGCTTCAGGAACAGCTCGACGCCGGTCTGATTACCCCCGGAGAGGCGTATTATTACGACAAGAGTCTCGTGACGCGCGCACTCGGCGTCGAAGCCTTTCCCAATACGGAGTCGCATACCTACGCGACGCAGCCGGGCGATGTTTACCTCCTGTGTTCCGACGGTCTGAACGACATGGTGGATGGGTGCGATATCCTCGGTGCGCTCGTCGGCGCGTCCGCCGATCTTCCCCGAACGGCGGAGCGGCTCATTCGGATAGCCAACGATAACGGCGGATATGATAATGTTTCGGTTGTTCTGGTGAAGGTTCTTCGAGATTTCCCGGCTTCCGCGAAAGCTTGGCTCAAGCGGTTTGGCGGGAATGAATTGAGCGGATAGAGGTGGGTCCAAATGGCTAAGACGCACGCGACACTGGTATTGAGCATGGACGGGCTGGTGCTCAAGGAAATCGAGTTGAACAAAGAGCGGGTGACGATCGGTCGCAGGCCGAGCAACGACATAAAAATCGACAATCTGGCGATCAGCGGCGAGCACGCGGTCGTCGTGACGATTCTGAACGATTCGTTTCTGGAAGATTTGAACAGCACGAACGGTACTTTGGTCAATGGGCGTCCCATCAGAAAGCACGTTCTGATCGACGGCGACATGATCGAAATGGGAAAGTACAAACTCAAATACATCGCCGGCAAGCCGGATCCTGCGGGAGAGGCGGCCAATTACGAAAAAACCGTCATCATGCAGCCGAGATCCGTCACCCCGGAGCCGGAGAAAAAGGCGGAGCCGCATGAAACGCCCCCGCCCCCTCATGAAGAAGAGCGGAGCCCCGAAGAGACGCAGGTCATTCACGGCGCGCTCGAAGCGGAGTTCTCAGCGATGGAAGAAGCCGGGATTCCTCCCGGCGCGGTGCGCATTCTGAACGGAGAGCACGCGGGCCGCGAGCTTGAATTGACCAAGGTGCTCGCGACGCTCGGTCAGCCCGGAGTCCAGGTCGCCGTCATCGCCAAGCGCCCGAACGGATACTTCATCTCGCACGTCGAAGGCGACAAGATGCCGATCGTCAACGGCAACAAAATCGCCGTGCAGGCGCACCGTCTGGTCGACCACGACATCATAGAGATCGCGGGAATCCGAATGGAATTTTTCCTCAAGACCTGATGGAAAAGGCGATCATCGTGCGCGCGATCCGGCGCCTGGGCACAGGCTCGGAGCCTCGGAACGCCTTCTTCCCGAAGCGCGGGGCCCTCGGTCGGCTTTCCCTGCGGGGAGGCGTATGAAGGTCCGGGTGCTCGGTTGCAGCGGCGGGATCGGCGGCCCGCGTATGCGCACGACCTCGTTGCGTGTCGACGACGATATCCTGATTGACGCGGGGACGGGGCTTGCCGACCTTCCCCTCGAAGAACTCGCCCGGATAGACCACGTTTTCCTGACGCATTCGCACCTCGACCATATCGCCATGCTCCCCTTGATGCTCGATGCGACGATCTCGCTCCGTAGCCGTCCGCTGACGGTCTACGCGCTCAAGGAAACGACCGATATACTCAAAAAACACGTTTTCAACTGGGGTGTATGGCCGGACTTCTCGACGATTCCGCATCGCGGCACCCAAGCCTTGCAGTACCGCGAAATCGCCGTCGGCGAAACGCTTGCGCTCGGCGAACCTGGTAAAGGGCACCGTGGAGAACGAACGATCACGGTGCTTCCCGCCGTGCACAACGTCCCGGCGGTGGGCTATCTCCTCGATTCCGGCAAAGGCTGCCTCGCCTTCACGGGCGACACGGAATCCAACGACGCGCTCTGGCCGATCCTCAACGAAGTCGCGCGACTGCGTATCCTGATCATCGAAACGACCTTCCCGAACCGGGAAAAAAACCTCGCGATCGCGTCGAAACACCTCTATCCGAAAAAGCTCGACGACGAACTGAAGCGCTTGAAGAGCGCTCCCGAAATTTACATTTTCCACTTCAAACCCGCGCACGCCGAGTCGCTCATGGACGAAATCGACGAATGCGTGCAAGGCTTTACTCTTCGGCCCTTGCGAAACGACATGGTTTTCGAGTTCTGACATGCTCGGCGCGATAGACGCAATCATCGCCGGCGAGCGCGAAGCCACGTCAATCGAATCGAAACTGATCGGGCGTTTCGAGCGCATGAACGCGATCGGCGCGTCGCTTTCGAGCGAGCGGAATATCGACCGGCTGCTCGAAAACATCATGCTCGCGGCGAAATCGATCACGCTCGCCGACGGGGGGACGCTTTATCGCATCAGCGACGACCGGAAGTCCCTGAAGTTCGCCATCGTCCGCACCGACTCGATGAATATCGCCTACGGCGGGATGGCGACCAGCGAAGTGCCTTCGCTGTTCAAAGACGTCCAGCTCTACGGTGAAGACGGTCGGCCCAACGATTCGCAAGTCGCGGCCTACGCGGCGGTCCATGCCAAAACGGTCAATGTCGCGGACGTGTATACCGAGAGGAACTTCGATTTTTCCGGCACGCGCGCCTTCGACAAGACGACGGGTTATCACTCGAAGTCTTTCCTGACGGTGCCGATGAAAAACCACGAAAACGAGGTCATCGGCGTCCTGCAACTGCTCAACGCGGTCGACCCGGAAAACGGCGCCGTACGCGTTTTCTCGCAGAGCGACCAGCGCCTCGTCGAATCCCTGGCGTCGCAAGCCGCCGTGGCGCTCGACAACCGGCTCCTCGTCAAGCAGATGGAGGATCTGTTCGAATCCTTCATCACCGTCATCAACTTGGCGATCGACGAAAAATCGCCCTACACGGGCCGGCACTGCCAGCAGGTTCCCGTCCTGACGATGATGCTCGCCGACGCGGCGGACGCCGAGACCGAAGGACCTCTCGCCGATTTCGCGATGGACGACCGCGACCGCTACGAACTCAGGATAGCGAGTCTGTTGCACGACTGCGGAAAGGTCACGACACCCGTTCATATCGTCGACAAGGCGACCAAGCTCCAGACGATTTTCGACCGGATCCAGTTGGTCGACACGCGCTTCGAGGTCTTGCGGCGCGACGCGGAAGTCGAGATGCTCCACGCGGTCCTCGCCGGCGCGGACCCGCGTGACGAAGAGCAGAAGCTGAAAAAGAAGCAGGAGCAGATCGACAGCGACCGCGCCTTCCTGCGGCGCGTCAATATCGGCGGCGAACTGATGCCGCTCGAAGATCAGGAGCGCGTCCGAAAGATTTCGAAAAACTACCGCTGGATCAACGAAGCCGGCAGGGAAATCGAATTCCTTACGGGAAACGAAATCGAGAACCTCTGCATCCGATCGGGCACTCTGACGCAGGCTGAGCGCGAAATCATGAACTACCACATCGTATCGACGATCAAGATGCTCGAAGCGATGCCCTGGCCGAAACACCTTCAGCACGTCCCCGAATTCGCCGGCGGTCACCACGAACGCGTCGACGGGCAGGGATACCCGAAAGGGCTGCACGGCGACCAAATGTCGGTCCAGGCGAGAATCATGATGATCGCCGACATTTTCGAAGCGCTGAGCGCGCGCGACCGCCCCTACAAAAAATTGATGAAGGTCTCCGAAGCCCTGCGCGTCCTCTCCAATTTGAGCCGGAGCGGACACATCGACCCCGACCTCTTCGACGTTTTCATCAAGCAGAAAGTCTACCTGAAGTACGCGCAACGCTACCTCGACCCCTCGCAGGTCGACGTTTGATTTCTTTTCAGGAGGAGGCGCAAAAGACGCCGAAACCGGATATCGACCTAGCGGCCAAACGCTACCGCAAACTGATCCTTCACAGAGGGAAAGCAGGAGAATGAATCATGGACGAGGACATCACGATCACTGAGAGTTGCGGCAATGTCTTTATCGATTTGGGTTTCGAGCCTGCCGAAGCCGAGGTGATGAAGTTTCGAGCCGAGGTGATGATCCGCATGAAGGAACGCTTGAAAGAGATCGGCTGGACACAGGCCGAAGCGGCGCGGCGCCTGGGCGTCACGCAACCGCGCATCTCTCGCCTTCTGAAGGGCAAGGTCGAAGATTTCAGCCTGGATACGCTCCTGGCCCTTTCTTTCAGAGCCGGACTTTCCCCGGAATTGCGCATCTGATCCCCGTAGGCCAACCCCACGCTCTTCCGGTCTCTCCGCACGCTACAGTGCGGACATCGCCCGCGCCGTCGATCTGGCTTCTTCTCTGGAGGATTGAATCATGACCATCAAAATTTCCGACCTGCCGGTATTCGACGTTACCGAGCATCTTTCCGACGAGCAGGCCATCGCCGAGTATTTGACCGTGGTACTGGAAGAGAACGACGCTGCCGCGCTTGCCGAAGCTCTGGGTGACATAGCGCGTGCGCGCGGCATGACAAAGCTCGCGGAAGACTCCGGCCTTTCGCGCGAAAGCCTCTACAAGGCGCTCTCTCCGAACGCCCATCCGCGCTTCGAGACCATTCTGAAAGTCACCCGCGCATTGGGGCTGAATCTTTCCGTCACGCCCGCGTAGCAGAGCCATGCGTGATAGACCGGATCGGCTTCGACTTCCGCGCGCGCCTCGGCTTCAGCCTCTGCCCGGTACGCCTTCGCTTCCCTTTGATACTCTTTCAGAATCCGCGACTGCGCGCCGGACAGCCATTTCATGTCCGTCAGCGCTTTCCCCAGAAGTTCCTCGCGCGAGGCATTCGCGTACGCCTTGTTCTCGTCCTGATACTCCGCGAACTCTTCCGGCGTCATCCCACCCTGTTCCGAAGTCTCGAACAGAGGTTTGATGTTCCGCGCCTGTTCGGCCAGAGCGATTTCCTCGTCGGTCGCCAACATCCGATCGAACACGCCGCGCATTTCCGCGTTGAGCTTTCCCGCCTCTGGATGCTGATCCAGAAAGTTCTGGATGCTCGTATAGACCGATTTGAACCATTCCTTGAACTTCTGGAAGTACGGCTGAAGCTCGATCGACGGGGCTTTCCCTGTGAAAAGGTAGCGCTCGAAGGCTCTGGCGAAGCGTTCGTGAAAGCGCCGCTTCTCTTCGGGTTCGAGCGCCGCCCACTGCGAGAGTTTCGCGGCCAAGGTATCGCCCGGTATCCCGAACCACGCGAGCGTCTTGTCCACGTCGGAGAGTAGCGCGCGTTCCTTCTCGGAGAGTTCCCTGAACTCCTGTTCCCGGTACAGGTCTTCCGCGATCGACAGATCGGTTTCGTAGAAGAAATGACCGGCTTCGTGCAGTACCGTCGACAGGTTCTCGCCGTCGAGCAGCGCGATCGTCAGGCGCTTCGGGAGGAATGCGCCGAGGGGAGCGGCGGATTCGTCCTGGTAGTAGCTCTCACCATTTTCCTTGACAAGTCTGAAGCGCTGGACTACATTGCGCCTGTTGCGGAACAACACCCCTAGGGACGAAGACCCGTAAGGTGCCGGAACCGAAGCCCTCCCTCTTTCCTGAAAAATGGTCTGCGCGGGGGCTTCATTGTTTTTAGCCCTCAGATCGCGCGCGTAGGTGTTTTTGACAAACTCGCCCGGATGAGTGCGTAGCGCCGCTTCTGTACGGCGATACAGTATTTCCCACCCACTGGCGTCCGCCGTATTGTTGACCGGCGTAATGGTACTGATCCGCCCGTCTCGAATTCCGACGACAAGCGGTTCACCTTTCGCCGTTGTCGCGTCAATCACAACGCTCACGCCCCCTTTGCGATAAGGATAGATGTAGAGCGGATCGTGCAGGAGCGCCGGGAGGTTTTGGAACACCTCCGGAGGAACGTCGGGATGCTTGTCCTCTATCTTCTCCGAGATCGCAACAGAGAGCGTCAGCACTCTGCTTTTCTCACCGACGTAACGCAGGGCGGCAGGAGTTTTCATCCGCGCCGGAGAAAGGGCATTCTTCTGGCTGTTGCTTAACGGGCCTTTCTTTGAAGCGTTCCGAAGCGTTCTCTGGAAAGTGTCCAAAGAATTTCGCCACGCGGAGACTTCCGCCTGCGTCGGCGTCAGGGCGTTCTGATTCAGCCGCGCGTCGTCGAGGTCGTCCACTTCAGCTTTTCGGACAGCGAGCTTGAAGCGCTCGAAGAGTTGACCGGGAAGCATCCCCAACTGTTCGGCCCGCACAGAGAAGTAGCGCGACAGGATCATCGCGTCGGCTTCGTTCTCTTCCGCAGAGCGCGTCCGGGTCTTTCCCTGTTGCCCAGCCTGATAGAGCGCGCCGCCTTCCACGCGCGAGGGTTTGACTTCCCCGCGCAGTATCTCTACACTGATTTCCTGAACGGCCCCCCAAGCCGAACCAGGCACTTTCGCGTCAGCGGACTCTGGGAACGGATCGGGGGCCGGTTCTATTTCCGTCGTCTTGTGGTCTTTGTAGGTAGGCGGCGTCTTGTTTATCGGCAAATCCACCTTGAACCGTACGGAATAGAGCTTGTCGCCGATCCGCGCCGCCGCGTGATAGACGTTTTGACCAGTCACTTTTTCACGATGTTTTTCATCGACCTCTTCAAACCGGTCGAAGATCGCGCTTTCGAGGAGGCCCTTCAGCCCCGCGTACATCTGCCGCTGCTCTTCACCGCGCCGTTTTGCACTGTCTTTCAGTCCTCTGGTCGTGAACTGGCCAAGCGTCCCATCGTCTCGAATCTCGAACTGAACGCCCTTCAATTCCTGAACCAGCCAATCCGCAAGCGCTTTCGTATCCTTGAGGTCAGACACCGGAATCAGCGACGGCTCGATCGGAACGACCTGCGCGGTCTTCGGCGCTTCGCCCGACTGATTCAGCGTCACCGTTTCCGGCCCGACGTTCGTAGCGCTTTCCATTGGTCGAAGCGCGGTCAGTTCGTCGAGGATCGCCTGTTTGACTTTTTCCCCGGATTCCCGGAATTCGGCGTTCTCTTCCTCTTCTTTCAGCACCCGTTCCAGCGCCGCTTCCATTTCCTTCGCCGCGTCGGTTTCCCGGAAGGCTTTGGCTTCCGCGCGGCTCATCCTGTCCGGGTCTCTCTTCAGGTGGTCGATCAGTTGATTGACGTGTTCGAGCGGCGCGATCACCGTCAGCAGCTCGTCAACAGGAATTCGGAGGAGGTCGTTTTCTCCTGCGGCGTCGCCGAGTTGTTCCGCGATCATCGGGGAGGCCGCGACCACGGCTTCGCCAATCCCGGAACGGTTCAAGTCCCCCACGGACAGATACAGTTCGCTCGCGTCGAGCGACTGAACGAAGTCCCGAAACGTCCCTGGATCGCGCTGGAGTACCTTGCTCGATTGCGTGAGCAGCGTGAGAATTTCGAGCGCTTTGGCGGTTTGTTCCGCTGCGCACCCGGAGCTTTGCAATCAGGGCTTCGGCGTACTCTTTTGCAACCATCCCCCGCGCTTTCAGCAGACCGACGACCGCGTTTTCAGGCGCATCGTCCTTGAAATTCAGAAGATCGTGGAGTATATTCAGGATGCCTTCGTTTTCGATTGAGCCGGATCGCCCTGGAGAAACGCTCTCCACAGCCCCGGATACTCGGCGAATACGGAGGCTTTCTCTTATCTGAACCGCGTGAAGATACATTCGCCGCGTGTTCATATCGCGGTGAACCATCACCGTCACGATATTTTCAATCGTTCCGATCTTGACCGGCGCGGCGATGAAGAGGCTTTCTATCTTTTCCCGGCCATGCGGAGCTTCCGTCAGAACGATGCGCCCCTGCTCGATCACGTCCTTCACTGCGAGGAAGGCGTTTGCCCGTGCCTTGCTCATCCTACCGTGCGATTGCGAATCCTTGACCGCGCGTTCGTCCAGAAGGATTTCACCGATTTCCGGGCTGACCGCTTTCCCGCCTTGCTCGGCAAAAACTTTCGTCGCCCATTCCCGAACCTTTGCGAAACCTTCCCGGATCGGCGCTTGATTGTCTGGAATCTCGGTAATCGGCGTCCCGCTCAGGAAGTCATGAAGCTCGGCTTTCTTGCGCGCAATTTCCGTCGCTTCACCGTTGTACATCCATTCCAGATCGCCCAGACTGAGCCGCGCCGCTTCAAGGGCTTCCGGGTTGGGAATCTGTTCGCCAGCGCGCGGCGGTTCGGGCTGATAGTCGTGTTCGAGCGAATAGACTGGAGACCCGGAAAGCTCTTCAGCAAACTTCTCTTCGAGTTCCCGGACGTCCCACTTCCCACGATCGTCGAGCGTCAGATAGCCGTACTGGCTCAAGAGTTCGGACATCGCGTCGATCGACAGTCCTTCGCCGTTCAATCGCCAGAGCGGTTTGCCGAAGACGCCCGACTGCGGCCTGTCCGCAGGATCGGTTCCCCACGTCGAAACGGCTTCTTCCTTTTCGAGTCCGCCGAGTTTGCCGATTGCGGCAAAGAGCGTATCGTTCGCCGGGTCGATCGTGTCCGGGTCCGACTTCGGCTTTTCCGGCGCTTTCAGCGCGGCCCGGTCTTCTTTTGAAAGCGTTCCGGTCAGGTAACGCCACGCGATGTACACGGGTTGCGAGAGGACTTCGCGCTTCGCTTCGATTTCCATCTCCGCGCGCGCCGCCGCCGCTTCCTTCTGCATCTGTTCCAGCGTCCGGCCCTGCGCGTTGCGAAGCCATTTCATGTCACGCAAAGCCTTCGCCTGCAATTTGGCGACCGCGTCTTCCGTCGCGTCTTTCCCCAGCGCCTGATACGCCGCAAAGCGTTCCAGCGACCAGCCGAGCGCTTCGGCGTTCTCAAGCGCAAAGAGGGGAATCATGTTCCGCCCCTGTTCGGCCAGGCGGATTTCTTCATCGCTCGCAAGCATCCGGTCGAAGACGCCGCGAATCTCGTCCGAAAGCTCGACGTTCAGATTCGAGAGAGCGTGATAGACGCGCTTCAGCCACGAACGGAAGCGCTGGAAGATGCCGGCCATTTCGAGCGTCGGCGCTTTGCCCTCGAACAGGTAGGCTTCAAACCCGCGCGCGAACTTCTCATGATAGGAACGCTTTTCTTCCGACGGGAGCGCGTCCCATTCGTCCATATTCTTGACGCCGAACCAGTCAAGAATCGCTTGCGTGTCTTTCAGGAATTGCGTCTCTCCGGAGAGCGCGCTTCCCTGTTCTGTGGAAAGTTCCGCCGCAAGTTCCGCCGCGATGGAAAACTGGATTTGAAGAAAGGCGTGCCCCGATTCGTGAAGGAAGGTCGACAGGTCGGCGTTCTTCGACGCGTCGGCGTACTTCAGAAGCGAAATCGTCAGCGTGTCGGGGTCGAACATCCCGCGCGGCTTGCGGTTTTCACCCTGAAAATACGGCGCGCCGGGAGGGGCTTCTCTGCCTTTCACGCTCTCGAAGAAACGCCGGATTTTTTCAGGAGAAGCGTTGTCGATTCCCGCGTCCGCAACCAGACGATAGTTGAAATCGGCGGCGTCCAGCGAGATATTCTTTCCGCGCATTCCTTTGGAAAGCGCCTGTAACTGCGCGTCCGTAACGTCTCCGATGGCCGAAGCGACGCCCGCGTTGAAATCCACGCGCACCGCCCCCGTGCGCGCCATGAATTCGTACATGGCGTCTGTTGGGCTGTTCGACTGACTTTCAAACAGATCGGCCATTGAGAAGCCGTCTTTGTTCTCGCCCCTCAAATCACCGTGATCCACTTCTCTCCGGTCATTCAAAAAGCCGGTGTCTCCAGAGGCCTGATGCTTTCCGGAAAGATTCAGCAGGGTGCCGTCCGGCAGGACGTAACCCGCTTCGCGCGGATTCGTCGTCACGCCGAAATAGCGCTTCGACGCCTCAATGAGCGGGTCGTTCGCGGAACGCTGGAAGGACGGCAGAGGAAGGGGAGACTGGTGGAATTGATTCCCGGTCGGGCTGGTCGCGGTATCCCAATCGCTTGCGTCGTTTCGCTTGGAATCTCGGAGCAGATCGGATATACTGACTTTGCGTCCCGTGGTTGGTTGAGCCAGTTGAAGCCCGTCAGGGCTGGAGTAGACCGGCAGAGTTCCCAGCGGGACGTTTTCTATTTCGACGGTCGAGAGCGCATGCAGATTTGTTTTTGCGCCGTGTCCCTCTTTATTCGCCTTGTAGTCTCGTACCGTCAGCTTCGCACGGTAAGGCTTACCGTCAATTTCCACGGGCGCGTAGAGGACGTGAATCGCTTGCACATCCGGGTTTTTATGTCCTGTGTCCGGGTGCGATTCTGCCAGAATCGCAGTCTCGACAATCCGTTCTATCTCCGCGATCGCTCGTAACGTCTCCGGTTTATTTCCATGCCAGAGAGACAGTTTTCTCTGATTGTCTCTGGCAACGACGAAACTCCATCCGGTATCCTTGTTGTGAAGTTGCTTTTTGGGAGGCGCGCCGTCGATCGAGCGGTAGGGCTCCATGTGTGTATAGGCGGCATTTCGTAAGTCTTCGATGTTGTTTGCATCGAACTCTTTCCCCGTCAGCGTCAGCGCTTCGATGTCGGGCAGGCTGAAGAGTCCGGGCCGCTGTCCGAATTCCCAATTCAGACCTTGCGTCACCGGCTGGCCGTAGACGTTTCCGTTCTTCCCGAAAGCCGCATCTCCATCCGCCGCAACGACTTTCAGGGGCGCGCGCTGGTAGAGCGCTTCGGGTGTCGTTCCGAGGCGACCCGCTTGCGTCGCGTAGAAGCTCCCGACGAGCGTTGCGTACGCTTCGTTGATCCTCGAATCGAAGCGCCCCGTCGCGTCGAGTTGCGCTTTCATCGTTTCTTTCACAGCGTCCGCAGAGGCTTGGAACGCCTTTTCTTCTTCCGTAGTCTGGAGCGCGGAGTGCACCGCCGCCTTCAGTTCCTCCGCTGCGCCCGATTCGATCCACGCCGCCGCCTCCGCTCTGGAAAATCCTTCCGGGTCAACCTTGATGTGGTCGACGAGATTTTGCGCGGACTCCGTCGGCGCGATCCGCGCGGCGTATTCTTCAACGGGGATTGCAATCTGACCGCCCGTCTCCAAGGCGTCGGGCAACTGCTCGGCGGCGGACGGCGAAACTTCCGCGATCTGTTCGGCAAGGCCCGATTGATACAGCGTCTTCGCGTCGAAATAGACGTGTGAAACCGGCGTAGTACAATATTCGAAAAATCTCGACGGAGTCTTTCGATTGGACAGCGCGCGTACAGACCGCCTGATCGCCGAAGCCGTCCGCGCCCGACAGGCGCGCGAGCGGGGGTACCGCGAAC
>JAISAZ010000105.1 GCA_031266435.1 Accumulibacter sp. | reverse complement strand
ACCTTGGGAACGGTGTATCCGGGATACGATACGACGACGAACATGACGGCCTTGCAGTTGCAGATGCCGCTTTTTTCCGGCGGCGGCGTTGCGTCGAAGGATCGCGAAGCCGTCGCGCTGCGCGAACGCGCCTTGGCTGAACTCGAGGATGTGCGGCGGCGCGCGGGGATCGAAGCGGAAGAAGCCTACCTCGGCGTCTTTTCGGGTCTCGCCGAAGTCAAGGCGTATGAAGCCGCCGTGCATTCGTCGCAGTCTTCGCTCGACTCGAATCGCGTCGCTTTTCGGGTCGGGCTGCGGATCAATATCGACGTGTTGAACGCTCAGCGTCAGTTGTACGATACGCGCCTGCAACTGACGCGCGCACGGCTCAATACGCTGCTTTCTTTGCTCAAGCTCAAAGCCGCCGCAGGTTCCCTGAACGAGGACGACGTGGCCGCCGTCAATGCTCTGTTGGAATGATCCGGCGGGGTCGCGTTTATTCGAGATTGCCTTGGTTTTTTCCAGAACATCCCATGAAAATACTCTTCGTTCATCAGAATTTCCCAGGGCAGTATCTGCATCTTGCGCGCCGCCTCGTGGAAGAGAAGCATCAGGTCGTTTTCATCACGCAGCGCGACGACGCGGCGAGCCTGACCGGTGTGCGTAAAATCGTCTATAAGCCGCGCCGTCCGCCGACGCCGGAAATCCACCACTATCTGTACGATACAGAGAAGAGCATTCTCAACGCCCAGCAGGTCGCGCGCGTCGCTTTCGATCTGAAGAATTCGGGCTTCGTCCCCGACCTCATGCTCGGTCATAACGGCTGGGGAGAGATTTGGTACTTGAAGGACATTTTCCCCGATACGCCGCTGATCGGTTACTTCGAGTTTTTTTACCGCCAGCACGGCGCGGACGCCGACTTCGACCCTGAGCAAGTCCAGAACATGAATACCGGGCCGCGAATTCGCACGAAGAATATCGGGAATCTCTTGGCGCTCGACGTGGTCGACAGGGGGCAAACGCCGACCGCGTGGCAAAAATCGCTCTACCCGGCGCGCTATCACGACCTGATCCGCGTCGTCCATGAGGGGATCGATACGCGGAGGGTTTGCCCCGACCCCGATGCGAGATTGAAACTCCCCTCTGGGGTCGAGTTGACGGTAAACGACGAGGTCGTCACCTACGTCGCGCGCAATCTGGAAGCTTACCGGGGCTTTCCGAGTTTCATGCGCGCCGTTCCCGAAATACTCGAACGGCGTCATAACGCGCACGTCATTATCGTCGGCGGGGATGAAGTCAGTTACGGGCAGAAGCTGCCCGAAGGGCAGACCTACCGACAAAAAATGCTCGACGAGTTGGGCGATTCCTTCGACCGATCGCGCGTTCATTTTTTGGGGAGGGTGCCGTACCCCGTTTATTTGAACATCCTGCGGATTTCGAGCGCGCACGTCTATCTGACCTACCCCTTCGTCCTTTCATGGTCGGTGCTCGAAGCGATGGCGGCAGGGTGTGTCGTCGTCGCGTCGGATACCGCGCCGGTCAGGGAAGTTATCAAAGACGGTGAAAACGGCGTGCTCGTCGATTTTTTCTCGTCAAAGGAAATTGCAGAGAAGACGATCGACGTATTGGAAGCACCCGAAGAATTCCGTCGACACCGCGAAAACGCGCGCCGGACGATCGTGGAGACTTACGACTTGACGACGCGCTGTTTGCCCGCGCAATTACGGTTGCTGCAGGAAACGGTGGGGGCGCGTTGATTTCTTTTCAAAATCATCCACGGCGCGAAAATGCCCCGAGACCTGAAATGAGGTCGCCGGCGATTCGAGAGCGGAATGTCGCGACGGGATCCGCAGCGCTTCCGTATCCCGACACGCTTCCCGGTGCGCGCGCGTGGTAAAACGAATCGCGCTCAAAATTGACGTCGACACCTGCCACGGCGCGCTCGAAGGCGTCCCCGCGCTGACCCGGCTTCTTGCCGACCACGGCGCGCGGGGCAGTTTCTTCTTTTGCCTCGGCCCCGATCACAGCGGCCGCGAATCCGGGAAAAGTTCGCTCAAACGCTATTACGACCTCAAAACGAGGCTCAGCGGGACCCTCCTTCCCGCGCCCGAAATCGGCGCACGCTGTCTTGAAATCCTCCGAAAAACCCGGCAAGCCGGTTTTGAAACCGGCGTCCGCGCCTGGAATCGCGTCGCGTGGGAAAAGAAAATCGACGGCGCGCCAAACTCCTGGGTCGAGACAGAAATGCAAAAAGCGCTCTCGCGTTTTGCGGAAGTATTTTCCGTGCCGCCACGCGCGTACGCTGCCGCGGGCTGGAAAACGAATCGGCACGCGCTCCGACTCACGCAAGGCCTCGGCTTTTCCTACGCGAGCGACAGTCGCGGGAAAACGCCCTTCCTCCCGGTCGTCGACGGCGAAATCGTTCTGTGCCCGCAAATCCCGACGACATTGCCGACGCTCGACGAAGCGCTTTTCACCGGCGACGCGTCTCCGATCACCGCGTTCGACCAGATACTCCAACTCTCGGAAACGCTCGAAGGCGATCACGTCTTCACGCTTCGCGCGGAAATCGAAGGCATGCGATTCATCGGCGCTTTCGAACGCCTGCTCGCCTCGTGGGCCAAACGAGGTCATTCGCTCGTCGCGCTGGAAGATTTACGCGCCTCAATCAGTTTCGATACGCTGCCCCGAAACCGCGTCGTTTTCGACGAAGTGCCGGGACGAAGCGGGAAAAGGATGTTGCAGGGGGGCGTTTTCCCGACCAGTTTTCGTCAAAAAGTAAAACCCACCTTTTTGCCGGGTTGATCAGGGTTTGAAGGTGAGCAAAGCCCACCTTCAAACCATGTAAAAACAACGCCAAACCAGTCCGGCTTTGGAGTTCTCTTGCTTCTCTTACTTTTCCTTCCAAAAAAAGGCGGCAAAAGCCGCCTTTTTTATCACGATACTCGGTCGCCGCCGATCATTCGCGCCCGGAAAGAGCGATCAGAAGGCGGAGCAAATAAACGAAGATGTTATAGACGTCGAGATAGATCGCCAGCGTCGCCGTGATGTAGTTCGTCTCGCCACCGTTGATCACGCGGCTCACGTCGTACAGGATGAACAGCGAGAACAGGGCGATGCACGCGACCGAAATCGTCAGATGCATGGCGGGTATGTTCAAGAATATATTGGCGACGATCGCCAGAAGGATGACGACGAGACCGACCGTCAAAAACTTGCCCAGGAAACTGAAGTCTTTTTTGGTGACCGTCGCGATGCCCGCGAGAACGAAGAAGATCGCGGCCGTCCCGCCGGCGGCGGTGGCGATGAGTTGCACACCATTGGAGCCTCTTTCAAAACTGTTGTTGTGAGAAGGATTTATCTGCGGAGAGGAGCGCAAAAGAGGGGAGGCAGGCGGCCATTTCTGGCATGATGTAGCTTCTTCACAACAACACCATAACGC
>JAISAZ010000091.1 GCA_031266435.1 Accumulibacter sp. | reverse complement strand
CAAAAACGAGAATCACAGGGTAATTTCAGCACGATTTTTACAAAAATACGCGTTTATCGCAATTTTTAGCGCTTTTCCTTCCTCGCCTAAAATTATTCGCGCCTTTGTTCAGCGGTTCCAGAAGAAAACCGATCGGTGTTTCAACGATCTTTCTCCGGCGGCAACGCCGCCGCTGACCGATCTGATCCCTGACATCTGATTCCTGACATCTGATTCCTGATACCTGATACCTGATTGGCGGCAACGCCGCCGCTGACCGATCTGTCTCCTGTTCCCTGTCTTCTGTCCCCTGATCAGAGCTTGAACCCCGAAACCGAACTCTTGAGTTCGGCAGCGAGGCCGGAGAGTTGGCCGACCGTTTCAGCGGAGAGTTTGGTGCCGCGCGAGGTTTTGTCGGTTACTCCGAAGATCGTGTGCATCGAGTTGTTGACCTGCGTTGCGAGCTTGGTCTGCTCCTCGGTTTCGTCGGCGATGAGGTCGACGTGGCGCGCCATTTCTTCGGAGACGCGGCCGATTTCGAAGAGCGCCGCGCCGGCGGCGTCGGAGAGCTTCGTCCCTTCGACGACGCCTTGCGTCGTCTTTTCCATCGCCGCGACGGCGTCGTGCGTGTCCGACTGGATCGTCTTGACGATCGTCCCGATCTGCCGCGCCGCTTCGGCGGAGTGTTCGGCGAGGCGCTGGACTTCTTCGGCGAGGATCGAGAATCCCCGGCCTGCCGAGTCGCTCGCCGCCGCCTGGATCGCGGCGTTCAGCGCGAGGACATTGGTCTGCTCGGTGATGTCCGAAATCAGTTCGACGATTTCGCCGATTTCTTGCGACGATTCGCCGAGCCGCTTGATCCGCTTTGCCGTGTCCTGAATCTGCTCGCGGATTTCGTTCATTCCCTGAATCTGGTCGTTAACGGCCTTGATTCCGCGCTTGGTCGCCGACAGGGACGCGCTCGCCACTTTGGACGACTCGGCGGCGGAACCCGAAACGCTGCGTATGGATTGCACGATGCGGTTGACGGTCTGGTTCGTTTCGACGATTTCCTTCGATTGCTGGTCGGTCGCCGTCAGGAGTTCGTTCGAAATATACTGCGCTTGCGCGACGCTGCGCGTGACTTGCTCGGTCGCGCGGTTGATTTCGGTAATCAGCGTGCGCAGTTCTTCGATCGTGTAGTTGACCGCGTCGGCAATCGCGCCGGTCAGTTCGTGCGAGACGACGGCGCGAACCGTCAGGTCGCCGTCGGCGATGAGTTCCATATCGTTGAGCAGACGTTCGATCGCTTCCTGGTTCCTGCGGTTTTCGGCTTCGGATTGCAGGCGGCGGCGCGTTTCGTCGCGCTTGAAGACGTAGGCGAGAAAGTAGAGCGACAGGAGCGTCGCGGCCGCGAGGACGATTCCGACCAGCGCCGCCCACGTCGTCGAATTTTCTTCGTACGCGAGCGAGAGATCCACGATGATCTGGAGCAGGCTTTCCGAATCGCGCAGCGCGGTGCGTCCCGCAAGACGCGCGTTGGCGATCCCGGCGCTGTCCTGTTGCAAGAGCCTGCGTATTTCTTCGTAGTCTTTCGTGTTTTCGACGACACCGGAGATGAGGCGCGCCGCGTCGGCGTCGCTGTAAGCGTCGCGCGCGAGCGTCTGCCGCAAGCGGGTGAAGCGGTCGAGGGCGGCGACGAGCGTCGGAAGGTCTTCGGCGGAACTCGCGTCGCGCGTCAGGAAGATGTTGGCGGCACCGGAGAGCTGCGCGAGAGAGAGTTGCGTCTGAACGAGGCGCGTCTGATCTCTTTCCGGCAGGCGCGACGCGATGCGCGCGAGTTCCTGGTTCAGTTGCGCGAGCGTCGCCGTCTTGGCGTTCGCTTGCCCGATCAGCCGGTACAGCGAGATCATTCCTTCTTTTTGCTCAAGGATCGTTTCGAGCGAAAGTTTGTCGGACGCGCCACGGGCAAAACTCGTGTTCCAGAGTTCGCGCAATCGGCGCAAACCGTCCTGTGCGCCGCTGTTCAGGACTTGGGACTGTTCTTCGAGGCGGACGAGGTCATTTTCAAAACGGACGTAGGCTTCCTGCGTCAGGGGAAAGCCTTCGGGATTTCCCTGCACCGCCAAGGCGACGCCGCGCGCGAGGCGTTGCGACAGCATCTGCATTTCGGTGGTGACGGCGCGCATTTCGACGTTTCGCCCCGAAGTGCGGAGCGAGAAGAAAACGACGAGCAAAAAAAGGAAGGCCGAGACGATGGCAATCGAAAAAAGCGCGATCATCTGACCACGGACGGAATGCTCTCCACTCGGCTGGGTTTCGCCGGACGAAACGATCTCGTCGCCGATCGGCGGTTGGTCTTCGTTGATGATCGTGTCGGCCGCGTCCTCGGATTCCACGGTTTTCCGTGAAAAGATGTTCTTGGCGGCGTCGAGAAAAACCATCGGAGAGTGTCCTGGAAATTCTGAATAATCTGCAAGTATCTTCAACTTTTGCCCGTGTGTCAATGACGGCATATAATTTCATATAATTTCCATATATTTCATTTCGTGAAATTATGATAAGGAATCGTCAAAAAGGCGGGTTTTACTTTTTTGACGAGTGTTTACGGTACCCCCGCTTAAAGGCGGATGTTTTTTGCGCCAATCACTGAGCACTATTTTGTCTGAACGCTGTTCGCGCGCGCTTTTTTGCGAAAAATCTCCGCATGGCGCCGCGCCGCGCCGCGAAATTCCTTAAAATCCCGACATTCCCACAGTCCAAAGCCCCGACGCCCATGCTCGCTCTCGTCCGCCATCCCTGCGCACCGCTTTCGGAAGGCGTGTCGCTCGAAGCGGCGTGTGAGCGTTCGAGAACGGGCGCTTGGGAATTTCGTTATCTCTTGCGTGCCGAAGGCGCCGCGTTCACCCTCCTCGCGCCGCTGTTCTCGCTTTGCACAGACCGTACGCTGAGGCGCGCCGACCGGCTTTGGGAACATACGTGTTTTGAAGCCTTTCTCGCGTCGGCGAATCGGAGCGATTACCGCGAATTCAATTTTTCCCCGTCTGGCGATTGGGCGGCCTACGATTTTTCCGACTATCGCCAGGGGCGCGCGGACGCCGCTGTAGGAGCGCCGAAGATCCGCGCCAGCGTCCGACCGCCGTGGCTGGAATTGCGCGCTGTCGTCGCGCACGGCGACGGCGCGGCTTTTTCCGACGAGACGCGGGTCGGCCTCTCGGCCGTCGTCGAGACCCCCGGCGGTTTGACCTACTGGGCGCTTCGCCATGTGGGCGAACACCCCGACTTTCACCGCCGCGACGGTTTTCTTTGCGAACCCGGGAGGGATTGAATTGCCGGATTCTCCACATTCGCCGTATTCGCCGCATTCGTTGACACTTCCAATTCTCAACACTTTCGATTGATTCAGAAAGCGCCTCATGCCCAGCCCTCGTTTCGGACTCGACCGTTTCATCGAAGAAGTAGAATGGCGAGCGCCACTTGCCGGAAAACGCATCGCGCTCGTCGCGCATCCGGCGTCGGTCACGGAAAACCTGACGCACGCGCTCGACGCGCTCGCGGCGCTACCGGGGATTCGCCTTTCCGCCGCGTTCGGGCCGCAGCACGGCTTACGCGGCGACAAGCAGGACAATATGGTCGAATCGGACGATTTTTTCGACCCGGTCCACGTGATTCCGGTCTTCAGCCTCTACGGCAGAACGCGGCGCCCGACGCCCGAAATGATGGCGAGCTTCGACGCGCTGCTGATCGACCTCCAGGACTTGGGATGCCGTATTTACACCTTCATCACGACGCTGCGCTATCTGCTCGAAGCCGCGGCCAAGTGCGAGAAGCCCGTCTGGGTGCTCGATCGGCCGAACCCCATCGGACGCCCGGTCGAGGGTAGCTTGCTCCAGGCGGGTTGGGAGAGCTTCGTCGGCGCCGGTCCGCTGCCGATGCGGCATGGTCTCACGCTCGGCGAACTCGCGCGCTGGTTCGTCGCGCACCTGAAGCTCGACCTCGACCTGACGGTCGTTCCGATGCGCGGCTGGTCGCCGGACGCCGCGCCGGGTTACGGCTGGCCGGTCGGAGAACGCGCGTGGGTCAATCCAAGCCCGAACGCGCCGAACGTATCGATGGCGCGTTGCTATCCCGGTACGGTCATGCTCGAAGGCACGACGCTCTCGGAAGCGCGCGGGACGACGCGCCCGCTCGAAAGCTTTGGCGCGCCGGACCTCGCCGCCCGACGGCTACTCGACGAAATGGCAGCGCTCGCTCCCGATTGGACGAAGGGGTGCCGCCTGCGCGAGACCGTCTTCGAGCCGGTTTTTCACAAGCACGCCGGAGCGCTGTGTCGCGGCGTCCAGATTCACGTCGAGGCGCCGCATTACAATCCTCTCGACTTTCGTCCCTGGCGCCTGCAAGCGCTCGCGTTCAAGGCGCTACGGCGGCTTTATCCCGATTACGCGCTGTGGCGCGACTTTCCCTACGAATATGAGCGCGATCGCCTCGCGATTGACCTGATCAACGGCGGAACGCTGCTGCGCGAGTGGGTCGACGACCCGGAAGCGACGCCGGAAGACCTCGACCGCGTGGCAAGCGCCGACGAAATGCGCTGGCGGGACGAGCGCGAGGCTTTTCTGATTTATTGAGACCCGATCAAAAAAGTAGCCGAGAATTCGCGTTTTGTGAAGCACGTTTCAAACTTGATCTGTGCGATACTGCACGGCGGTTTTAAGATATTCGAGAGATCGAAATTGTAAAAACAGGGGGCGCATGCATACTGAAAACAATGCCGACGAAGGATGCTTCAACAAAGATGCTGTCTTGCCTTATGAGTTGAGACTCAAGGATTTCGAGATGGCCATGCAGGATATTTATGACTTTTTTTCCGATGTGAATTCTTTACTTGTCGCAAAGGGACTTTATCGACTCGATGACATGTTGCGACCGGCCATTATGTCCGGGCTGATATCGGATATGCTGACTTCGAGTTTGGCGCGTCATTCCAGGTCGCTTGTAGAAAACAAGTATTTCAACGGCCATCCCGACCTGGTTCCCCAAGGTAAATACTCCAACAATGCCGTCAAGGCCGGAGAGGAGGGCGTTGAAATCAAGACCACGCAGAAAAGCGGGGGCGCGGTCGATACGCACGGCGCGCGTAATCAATGGATGTGTGTTTTTGTATATGTTTTGGACACCGAGTCCGAGCCGGCCAAAAGTCGTGCGCCCATGAAGTTTACAGAAGTCTATCTGGCGCATGTATCCGTTGAGGATTTCAGAAAGAATTTACGGGGAGAACTTGGAACCCGAACGGCAACTTTGCACAAGGCCGGAGTCGAGAATCTTCGCAAAAACTGGATTTATAAATCGTCCGCCACTTGATATTTTGCGAGATCGGGGATGGCTTTTCGAGCCATCAGGAAGTAGCCCGAATCCTTTTCAACGCCGATACTCCTGTACCCAATGGCTTCCGCCGCGGAAAGCGTGGAGCCTGATCCCGCAAAAGGATCCAAAATGACGCCTTCGCCCAGAGGCAAGACCGCTCTGACAACTTTGCGTAAAAAAGTTTGCGGCTTCAAACTGGGATGAGGAGCAATCTTGCGCTCGATACCGCGAGTTGGACTGGATTTGATGACGTCACAAAATGGATGATCTTTGCTTGGGCGGCGAAATGCTCCGGTTTTCCATCGCTTTAAGTTATCTTGAACCCTGCCCTCAAGCGGTTTTCTGAAAATAACCCAAGGCTCCCACATCGATCGCGGCATGACGCTTACCTCCGGGAATTCGTTGTGAGCGCCTTTTGGGCGGTCGCCGCCGCGCATCGTCATTGTCAAACGTATTATTTCGCCTCGTCGTTCCAGTCCGGCTTCTGCAAGCGCGCTGGAAAGGATGTACGACAGCAGAGGATTGGATGCAACGAGGACATGGGCGCCGGGTGTCAAAACAGGGGACAGGACGTGCCCAAAAAAACGGAAAAAACTCCTTAATTCATCCAGTTGGTCGGACGTGAGAGTCGTAAATCGCGGCAAAGGTGAACGCGTATGCCCGTCAAATGACGGGGGTATGCGCCAGACGCCGCCTTTGCCACGTTTCAATTTGGCTTGTTCTTCTTTGGAGTATTCAACGAGTCCATAGGGCGGGTCGGTCACCACGGCATGAATACTATTGGGTGGCTGGGCTTTCAGCCAGTCAAAACAATCCTCATTGTAAAGTTCCGATTTCCCATATCGAAACATGGATGACGCCGCCCCCTGAAGCCTGGGTTTTTCACACTCCCATTGCTGCCGTAGCGCATATACCCCGCGATTCACACGAATGAAAGTTTTTGGTGTGTTTATTCGAAGATAAGAACGGATGGAAGATGGCGGTGTTGGTCCGAGGATTCTCCCAACTTCCATTTCTATATCCTGAATCTTGACAGGACTTGCCGACCTTGAAAGCGTCTCAAATATGGCGTCTCGAACGCTGCCGGGGGGCAATTTTACGTTCATGTTTTTTCCCTGGATGCCGTAAGCCGGACGATCGATGTATTGTGCACTCTTGAATCCAGTCATTCTGACGTCTGGACGTCTTGAAAGTATATGACGTCCAGACGTCTTTTGTCAAACCGACTGTGGAGTACGTCTCCGCAAATTGGGGGAGACTTATTTTGAGGCGAGACGCTTCGAAAATGCGTGGATGATCCCCGCCGTCGCGCCCCAAATATTGCGCTCGCCGTAGGGGATGGAAACGAGCGAACGCGCCGAACCCGGCACCGGCGTGACATGGTGGTTCGCCAAGTCGAGGAGAAAGGCGAGCGGGGCTTCGAAAATGTCGGCGACTTCAAAAGCGTCAGGCTTGAGTTCGAACGGCGGTCGGACGAGGGCGACGACGGGCGTGATCCTGAAACCCGTGATCGTCCAGCGGTCGGGCAGGTAGCCGATGACCTCGACCCGGTCGGCGGGAATCCCCGTCTCCTCCCACACTTCGCGGATCGCGGTATCCGCGGCGGAAGCGTCACCGGGGTCGGCGCGTCCGCCGGGAAAACAGATCTGCCCCGGATGATCCCTCAAGTGGTCGGTGCGGCGCGTGAAGAGGACGCGCGGCTCCTCGTCGCGCAGGACGATCGGAAACATGATCGACGCGGGAACGAGTTTCCTGCTGTTTTCGACGCTTCCGGCGTTTTCGTCATCCCACCCGTGACCGCCGATTCTCTCCTCGGTTCCCGGCTTTTTCAGGAGCGCCGCGCGCAGATATTCGAGGTCGACCGGAAAGGAAGGGCAGGGTGGCGTACCCGATGAATCGGACGAATCGGAAGATTCGCAGGATTTGCAGGATTCGGAAGGCATGGCGATTTTCATGGTGTTCAAAAACGTTTTTTCAGCGTCATCGTTCCGCCGTCACGCACCATTTCCATCCGGTTCAGGAAACTCATGCCGAGGAGTACGAAGGGAATGTTGGTTTCATGTACGAGCGCGTCGACGCCGTTTACGGTAATGTCGCCGACGCGAACCGAGTCGAGCTTGATCCGCGTGACGTACGCGGTTCCGTTCGCCGTGCTCGCCATGCCGCGCTCGCCGTTGATCGTATTGAGCGCGAGGCGGTGCGCGTCGGACGCGCCGATGCCGATCATCGACGCGCCGGTATCGACCATGAAGCGCACCGACACGCCGTTGATGTAGCCTGTCGTCATGAAATGGCCGCGCGCATCCGCCGTCAGGATCGCGGTCTGCCGTGTGCTCGTCGAACGCTGCGCGGCGACGTTTTGCCCGACGCGCATGACGCGCGTCCCGCCGTCGAATTCAAGAGTGACCGTGTCCCCAAGGATCGAGACGACCTTGACGCCGTCGGCGGCGGCGCCGACGGCAACGATACGCGGCGGACCGCCGTTGATCGTCAGGAGCGCTTTTCCGGGAAATATCCCCGCGATCCCGACATCCGTCGCCCACGCCGGCGATGCGAAAGCCAGAAAAAGCGCCAAATTCATCAGGGCGCCCAACGCGCTTAAACGACGTTTTATCCGCATGGTTTTCATCCTCCCTGGGATTATCCCCGCTTCACTCCTTGTGCTCAACGACGACGCATTGATAAACCCCGGCGAAGAAAGTTTTCTGACGCCAGACGTAGCGGTCGGCGTCGTCCGCGTAATCGCGGATTTCCTTTTTCCACAGCGCTTCGGCGAAGGGTTCGAGGAAGTGATTGACGACTTTCAGGATATAGCGGATCGGCTGCCACGGCTTCGGGTTGTAATAATCGACGAAAACGAGTTTTTTCCCCTTGGCGAGATGGCGGAGCATATTGCTGACGACCGCGATTTTCTTCGCTTCGGGTACTTCGTGGAGCAGGAAGAAACTGCAAATCACGTCGAATTCCTCCCCGTCCGGCGAATAATCGCCCGCGTCGGCGCGAACGGCCCGCGCCCAATCGATCCCGGCGAGCTTGGCTAGCGCGTGCTCGACCTGCACGGGCGTTATGTCGGTCACGAGAAACGCGCCTTTCGGGCCGACCTTGCGCGCGACGCGCCGGACAAGCTCACCATAGACGTGCGCAACCTGCCAGACCCGCGCCCCTTCCGGGACTTCGTTCAGATAGGCGCGCATCAGACGCTGGTCGTTGAAAAACAACAGAATGCGGACGACCCAGTTGTTGTCGAGCCATCCCGCGTTCCTCGGATTGACGTAAGCCCAGTCATAGACCTCGGTCATGTACTCCGGCACGTTTTCGTAATACGGGTTGCCGATCGGCAGAAGAGACTTTTTTGTCATAAATTGTTCCCGTTGTGTCATTGCGGTGGAACTCAAGCGCCGTTGCGGGTTACGCCTTCCGATTCCGAAATGAGAATTTTGATTATACGACAGGATATGGGGCGCACCGCCGCGTCTTCTTGATTTTTCGGATTCGGAAGGCGAGGGGGGTGCGGAGTGCGGGATTTGGTGAGCGGGAGCCACTGCGCGTCCGAAAGGTCGGGCTTTCTTGCCGACCAGTCCCACCAGATTTCCCGGCGATGCACCGCCTCGACGCGGTACGGATAGCCGAGCACGTCCGGGTTACGCCCGACCTCGACGAATCCCAGGCCCGCCTTGATCTGCCACGCATAGGCTTCGGAAATCGCCTGATCGGCGCGCGTCTCGCGCTCGACCTCGGCAATGTGCGAAGACAGCGCCTCGGCGATCTCCGTATGCGCGTCGTCGTCCGCGCGCACCCGCCAGTCCATACGGGTTTTTGCTTCGTTGCCGAGGAGCGCGTTGACGACCGGCTTGATTCCATTTGCTACCAGCGGACCCAGCCCGCGCTCTTCCAGCTGGCGCGCGGTCGCGGCGTCGATCTGGTTCCCGTCGTAATAGTCGGCGCACCGGTCCGCCTCGCGCCGCCACGCCGGTTGCAGGCGCGACGCGCGGACGAAACGTTGGTATTCCGATGGCGAAAGGGCAGACTCTTTCATGCGACCTCACAAGGATAACTTCCGCACGAAATTACCTTTTCCTTTCGGGAAAGGAGTTGTCTACACCATCGAAAAGAATAGGTGCAATGGTTTCACCATTAAGGGTGTCACCATTCTTTGAAACCCCCTCAAAGCCTGTTCTGGCGCGGGCTTGAAGGGTGTCGCTATTCTTTGAAAAGGGTGTCGCTATTTCTCAGTCTTCCGCGTCCTCGTCGTCGTCCTCGATCACTGCTGCCCTTTTCTTTTTCAGAAGCTCGATCGTCCGGCGCTGCCAGTCCAGAATCCGCGCCTCGTACTGCGCGCGCGCGTCCGTGTCCTTCGTCCGGTCGCGGAGTTTGCGCAGTCTCGCAATGTTGCGCGCGTACATCCGCGCCAGCCTCGCATACGAACCGATGCGCACCGTGTCCGCTTCGGGCTTTTCCCCACGGCTTCTCTGTCCCTGCACACGGTTCTCCGCCTGATTGATCTGTTCGACCGCCGCGGAATACTTCCGGCGCACCGCCGCGTCGCTGTCCGGCTGCAAGGCAAACCTGGAAAGGAGCGGAATCCTGTTCACGGGCGTCGGAACATCGTTCGCCCAATTTACGCCAAAGTCCCACGCGCGTTCCATGTCGCGCCCCATGCCGCCCATCATGGTTCCGAAGAGGTAGCGGATCGCTTCCGGCTGCGGACTCACCCGGCCCGGATTGTCCTTGTTCCCGCCAAACGCCAGATTGATTCCTTCGGAAATCTTTTTCCAGATGATTCCAGTATCATCCCGCGCTAGCGCATGTCCCGGCTTTTTGTCCCGCGAATTGTAGTTTTCCTTGTAGATCGGACGCCCCAACCCATCTTCGTTCGCCTTGAGTTCCACAAAAGGATCAAGCACCGAAGGCATGATCATCCCTGTAAACGACTGCCCACCCAGCGGGTTGAACGAATCGAAAATCGAAAGCGCCAGGTTTATGCTCCGCTCCGCAAACCGGTTGTGATAGATAGCCATTTCTGTGAGGTTCCGCCCAATGTTCGGCAGAACATTCAGACCCAGCGGCATCGGTATCTTGGGATAAATCCCGAAGACCTTGACCGGAATGATGAAGTTCTTGGATTTCTCATACTCCGGCGTGTCGTCCCACTCGTCGTCTCCCGCGCCATACCCAAGTAAGGCTTGCAAGACGCCGACCGCCAGACCGCCCAGGATGATCCTCTTGCCTCTCGGCCCCGACAGTACCCGAATCGTTTTCTCAATCCCTTGCGCACTGGCGTTGAAGAACATGTACATATTTGCAATCGTGCCGGACGACAGGCCGCGCCTGTTGAAGTTGACCGTCACATCCTTGGCAATATCCGCCGCGCGAATCTTCGACAGGCCTTGCTTGCGCGCCGCGACGAACACCGCAAGGCGCGTCGCGTTCTCGACAACGCCGTTTGTGTCTGAGACAAAATCGAGCAACTGTTTCACGCCCGTCATGTTGCGGACGCCCTTGCCGAGCATTTCCTGCTCGATCGCCTTCACGCGCTGCTCGATGGTCATCAGCGCGTCCCGGTATCCCGTCTCCGCGCCGGAGTCCATGAACTCTTTGAGGTACTGCGCCATCTCGCCCTTGACTTCCTTGCCGCGCGCCTCGGCCCAGAGCGCGCCCCGCGCCGCATAGATCGACGTCAGAATATCCTTGGTTGACTTTCCCCAATCCAGTTCCGTATCCGAGATGTTGATGAGTGCCGATTGAATATCACGCACGAAATTTACAATTCCGAAGACCGGGCTGTACTGCGTATTCACTCCTCCCAGCCAGCGCGTACCAATGCCCATCAAATCAAAAAGCTGGTTGGACGAGACAAACGCCAATTCTTTCCCTCTTCCGTTCAGAATCAGTGCCAGGCGCATTGCAACGCCTGATTTCCGGTTGAACAGAATCACGCGGTCTTCGCCGTCCAGACGGAGCAGTACCGCATTCGGCAGATGCTTCCAGTTCGAATTCAGCATCGTCTTCGCAAGGCCCGTGATTGGGTCGATCGTCCGTTTCGTCACGTCTTTCAGCAGATCATTGATTTCCTCCGTTGTTGCCCCGGACTCCGCCAGTTGCTTCCTGATTCTTTGCACACTCATTTCCGGTCGAATCGTCGCCCAAAGTTCAGGATTCGGATTGTCCATCACCAGGCCGTAGAGCGACTTCATCACGAGGTTCTTCTCCCCGCGTGCGATCACCGATTCCCGCGCATTGAGAACATTTGCAAAGACATTCTCGATTTCCTTGCGCGAACCCGTCGCCGCCTTCACCATCGAACCGCTCACCCCCAAGCCATCTCCCATGCCCAGACCCGCAGCCGCCAGTTCCGCTTCCTCCAGATCGCGCAACAGCGGCACGTAATACTCGTACGCCTCCTCTGCCGCCAGAATCGTCCCCGGCGTCTCCAGGCCATACGCCAAGGCTAACGCGCGCGTCCCGGCAATGATTTCGTCGATCATCTTCGCGATCGCTTCCATGCTCTTCCCGCGCTTGTCGTTCGCCCACGTCTCCAGAATCTTCCGCGCGTCCGCATCGCTCATCCCGGAAAGCATCGACCGTTCTTTTTCCGTTCCGGAGAACGGATTCTGCGCCCTCAAGCGCTTGAGTTTTTCCAGAAGCGGCGTAGCTTCTTTATACCTTCCAGCGGTAATCTCCCGAAGATATTCCCCTTCCGTTCTTAGAATCAGCGCATCGAGTTCCCCGCGGTTCGGGTTGCGGTTCTTCATCGCCGCGTTTCGTTCGGGCGCATGGCGCGCGATGAGGAAGTCGCTCAATTCCTTGACCGAGATTCCCGCTACTCTCATCGCGTTCACGACAGGCTTCTCTTCGTTCTCTTCAAACGCCTGGATGGCGCGCATCATCTTCGCGTGCATCCGGTTCTCTGCCGAATACGGATTGAAGCGTTCGTCGATCGCCTTTCCGGTTTTATTGATCGCCTCGATAATATTCTTCAGGTCAACGTACTGATCCGTAAGCTGAATCGTTCTCCAATCCATCATCCGCCCGAGCGCCGTGTCCGGCAGTTCCACTTCCCAGCGGATCGGCGGCGCGACCTGCGAAGAAGGATACGACGGCTGCGCCGCAGGATTGGCGACCGGGGTATCGGATTGGTAGTAGATGTCGTCGTTCTCCTGCGAGAACGCGCCGTTATTCCCGGTCGCGGATTTGATCTGATTGGGGGAGAAGGCGGCGTATTCGGTACTCCATTCCTCCTCGTCCACTGTCCCGTCGAAATCTTGCGCGACAAGTTCATCCCTGACTTTTCGCCCCTGCATGTTCGACAGAGGCTTTCCTTCCTTCAGATTCCTGATCGACAGGAAATAGCTGCCCACGCGCCCATACTCCTGCGCTTCTTCGACATTGCTGGAAAAAAAGAATGCCGGGATGTCCGCGTTCTGTCTCGCTCTCGAAAGGTCGAATTTGCTGAAGTCCGTATCCGTCCCGTGGTACACGACCCTCGGTTCCCCGGTCTCTTCGTCGACGACCTTCGAGACGGTATCGGGGTTGACGCGACCACCAGAAAAGAGTACGGTTGAATTGCGGTAGGGAGTAGAAACCCTCGGTGGGCTGGTCACAGCGCCAGTCGCCGCGCTACGAACCCAGACTGTCCTTGTTGTCAGTCTGGGTTTGTTCTTGTTGGATGTCTCGAATATACGTTCTACGTATTCAATCTTTCCGTTTCCGAAATCCCGCCCATAAATGATGCTGCTTCGGTTCTGTCCGGCAGGTCGAACGGTGATCTCTGTGGGCGCGTCGATAACCGCCAAAACAAGCTTCAAATCGTCCTTGCTCAACTGACGATGCCCTGGATTCTT
Organism: Accumulibacter sp.; assembly: GCA_031266435.1. GTDB lineage: Bacteria > Pseudomonadota > Gammaproteobacteria > Burkholderiales > Rhodocyclaceae > Propionivibrio. The sequence goes on along the minus strand of JAISAZ010000091.1, from coordinate 21,630 downwards.
TGCAGCCTCGTCAGCGTCGCCGTGCCGTTTCATGGCATGGCGCAATTCTTCGGCAGAAATCTCATGCGCCATACCAGAAACATCGGGGCCACCCTGGCGGAGAATTTCGGAAACTTCTTCCGGCGTAACATCCCGAATCATCATCTTGCCGCGAGGATCGTTTTCCGAAAACGATTCTTCTACCAAGGCGTCAAACTCGTTTTGCTTTCCCAGCGCCTCCCAATCCCCAAACCACGCCTTGAACTCCGGCGTCCGCACCTGCACCCATTGCCTGTAGTCGAGCTTCGTTTTCCCGGCGGCTTTCGCCTGCTCAAAGGCTTTCTTCCCGCCGTAAGCCTTCTCCGTATCCTTGAACGATTGCGTCTCTTCGCCGGGTAGAGCATCTTCCGCTTTCCCGGAAGTTTGTGTCTCACCGGAAGGGGTGTTTTGAGCAACAACGCTGTTTGTTGATAACGGATGAGACGCAACGTCCGCATTCGCATCGCCTTCCGTCGTCAGCATTCTTCCCATGATCTCGCGGACTTCGGGCGTCAGTTCCTTCGTCAGCCCCAAATCCTTGAAGCTCGCGTAGACTTCGCGGAGCCAGTCCCGGAAGCGCTCGAAGACTCCCTTCAGTTGCGGCGTCGGTGCGTTCCCTTCGCGCAAATACGCCTCGAAGCCCTTTGCAAACGCCTCGTGGTACGGGCGCTTCTGCTCGACGGAAAGCTTTCGCCATTCGGCGAACGAACCGTCGAACCCCGCCCAGCGGATCACCGCGAGGAAATCCGACTGAATCTGCATCCGGCCGCGCGTCAGCGGCGTTCCCGAAGCGAGCGCTTCAGCGATGATGTTCTCGTACAGCGTCAGGAAAGCGTGCCCCGACTCGTGCAGGAAGGTCGACTTGTTCAGAGACTGGAACAGAGAAATGATTCCCCTCTTCGGGTCGAACGACCCGCGCGGCCCAGAAGACGCGCCGGAACGCGATTCGTCTTGAAAATACGGCGCGCCGGGAGGGGCTTCCTTGCCTTTCACGCTCTCAAAGAAACGCCGGATTTTCAGGGGTGAAGCGTTTTCGATATCCGCACCCGCGACTATACGATAATTGAAATCGACGGCATCCAGCATGATTCCCTTCCAGCGCATTCCTCTGGAAAGCGCCTGAATCTGTGCGTCCGTGACTTCTCCGATTGCGGCAGCGACGCTCGCGTTGAAATCCACGCGCACCGCGCCAGTGCGCGCCATGAATTCGTACATGGCGGCTGTCAGACTGTTTGACCGGGTTTCAAACAAATCTGCCATCGAGAATCCGTCTTTGTTCTCACCCCTCAAATCACCGTGATCCACTTCTCTCTGGTCATTCAAAAAGCCGGTGTCTCCAGAGGCCTGATGCTTGCCGGAAAGATTCAGCAGGGTGCCGTCCGGCAGGACGTAACCCGCTTCCCTTGGATTCGTCGTCACGCCGAAATAGCGCTTCGACGCTTCGATGAGCGGGTCGTTCGCGGAACGCTGGAAAACAGGCACTTGACTTTGGTAGAAATTCTCACCAAGGTCATTGACAAGTTTTCGCTGCTGGACTACATTGCGCCTGTTGCGGAACAACATCCTAAGGGGGTCGGTCCCGACCGGTGCCGCAACCGAAGCCCCGCTTCTTGGTGGGGCTTCATCGTTTTCAGCGTTCAAATTTCGGGCGTAGGTGTTTTTGACGAACTCTCCCGGACGTGTGCGCAGCGCCGCTTCAACGCGATCGCGCAGAACATCGATTCCCTTTTTACCAGCGGTATCGTTGACCGCCATAACCGTCGTAATTCTCCCGTCCCTGACGCCGACGACAATCGGCTCGCCTTTCTCTGTCACCGCGTCGATAACGGCGTTCACACCGCCGTCGGTGTGGGGATAAACGTAGAGCGGATCGTGCAGGAGCGCCGGGAGGTTCTGAAACACGTCCGCAGGAACATCAGGATGTTTTTCCTGTATCTTCTCCGCAATCGCAACAGAAAGTGTCAGCGTCCTGTTTTTTTCGCCGACGTAGCGCAGGGCGGCGGGAGTTTTCATCCGCGCCGGGGGAAGGGCGTTCTTCTGGCTGTTGCTTAACGGGCCTTTCTGCGAAGCGTTCCGGAGCGTTCTCTGGAAAGTGTCCAGAGAGTTTCGCCATGCGGCCACTTCTGCCTGCGCCGGGGAGAGCGAGGGGGTCTGGCCGAAAAAACCTCCGCCTTCGAGCGCCGAGACGGATGTTTTGACCGACAGCGGGTACTTCTTCCAGACTTCCTCGATCGGGACGCTTACGCGCGTCGCGAGCGCCTTGTAAAACGCATCAATCATTGCCGCGTACGTGACGACCTGCTCTTCAGGGTAGATGTTTAGTTCACCCAACTGTTCCGCGACCGCGCGGCCTACGGCGGAAAAACCCTTCGGAAGCTCGGAAAGACTTGCCTGAGCGTCCTCGCCGGTGGTAGTCTCCGCGTCGAGCCTCTTGGGGGTGTTCGCCTCCGGCGATTGGAGCCGGTTTGCACGAAGCCTGCTTGGGGCTTTTTCTTCGGACTCGCCGGATTGCCGGAAATCGCTTGCCTGAATATCCGCGTCGGTGATAAGCTTTGGATTGAGCCTCTTGAGGGTGTTCGCACCCGGCAATTGGAGCCGGGATGCACGAAGCCAGCTTGAGGCTTTTTCTTGGTTGTAATACCGAAGTTTCCCGTTCATCCAATTCTGGATGGCCGCTGTATTGTCTTTGCCGTAAACGCTGGTAATACGGTTCACGCGAAGGAATCCTGCGCCTTTGCTGTCAAGATGAATCGTGACGATTACCGGAAAGCCCTTTTCGTCCTTCGCTTCGACCAGCACGACAAGCCCATCGGCTTCCGAACTTGAATCGAACACCATGACTGGATCAGCCAACAAATAGGGCAGATTCTTCAAAACATCGACAGGAACCTCATGCCCGCGAACCTCCGGGCGGCTTGCCTTGTGAATCAGCGACGAACCCATCTGAATCGGCAAAGCTTGTGTGCCGATCGCCCGCAGCACAGCGGGGGTATCGCCAACCATCAAATCTGTAAGCGGAGCTGTCTCCATCGCCGCGACGCGCTCCACCGCGTCCGCGAACTCGCGCGCGTCGTAGGCGTCGGGCTGGAAGGGGTCGTCGCCGGACTGAAAGAGTTGGGAATCTTCCGGCGTCTGGCCGGATTGCGCCTGTTGGAAAGCGCCCCGCGCGTCGAAAACCTCAAGGAATCGCGCGCGCCTGTCGTCGATGTCTTCTCCCCGGATTCCCGCCGCCTCGTGGAGCAGCTTTTCGAGAGCGGAAACAGAAGTCATGAAACGATACCGGGGATGCGCTTCCAGATCGGCAACGCTCTGCCCGGTCAGCGCCGCGACGATTTCCGTCCGCGCGCGGGCGTTTTCCGGGCCGGTCAGGGCGTCTGGGACGCCGAGGCCGCCAGTCGCCGCGTCCAGCAAATCCAGCGCCGCATCGAGACGGGTCGATGGAACACTCTTCCCCGCTTCCTGGATTTTTCCATCCGGCCCGGACGCTTTTGAGGAATTTTCCGACGAAGCGCGTCCATCGGGCGTGAACAGCTCGCTCTGCGTACCGCCCGCCGCCGCTCGCCCGGTTCGGTCGTTCGAGGGCTGGCTTTCGCCCGAAAGCGAGAACGCCTCGCGCTCGCGGTCGACCTGCTCACGCGACGGCGGCGCGTCTTTCGCGTCTGCTTTGTCGCGCGCCTCGGCCTGTGCGCGCGCCTCAGCGGCGCTTTGAGAACTTAATCCGAAGTCGGTGGGCTGTTGGCTTCCTTCGCCTTCATCCGATTGACTATTTCTTTCAGTTTCTCCGCGGCGACCATCTTGATGATCGCTTGCTGGTCTTCGGGAGAAAGCATCCGAAAGTTCTTCAGCGGATCGGGCTTCTCGCTCTTCCCGGTAGCTTCTGGTGTACTCATTGATGTCTCTTTCAAAGTTTTCCCAAGCGTTTCGTATTTCGCTCTTGACAAGCTGGAGGGCCTTGACTGTCCAATCCCGTCCGCTATCTTCGCTTTCCGCGCCGGGGATTTCAAGCAAGCGCTCCTCGATTTCCTTGAGCACCTTCTCTGGAAGGAGACTCCGCGCCTCCTCCATCGCCGCCAGAAAGCGCGCCCGCGTCCGCTCGTCGCGTTGCGCAAGCCGATTCTGGATGTCTTCGCGCCGTCTCGCCATTTCCTCGTCGACGCGCGCATCAATCTCTGCGAATTTTACTCCGCGCGTTCGGATTTTCTTGCCTTTGGGCAGCTTCCGGTTCAGCTTTTCTGCCGACTTGCGCACCCGGTCACGTTCCTCGGCTTCGAGCGCGGCGGCGTGTTCCTCTTCCATCACTTCGGGAGAGGCAATCCGTTCGCCATCGCTTGCGCGCCGGATGAGTTCAGCCAGTTCGTTCCCGTCCGTTGAAAGATTCCATCCGCGCCCGGAATTGTTCAACAAATCGCTCAAATCGCTCAGATCTTCCGTACCGCTCTTGCGGAACAGTCCCGGCAAATGGGAATGAAACGCCGTATCGCCGGTCAGGTCGAGCGCCATCACAGGCGAAATCCCGCCGAGTTCGATGAGGTCGCCGACCAGGTCGCGGCGGTACGTCTGTTTTCTTTGCCGCAAAGGACGCGACGGCTTCCCGGCCTGCGGAGCCGCTGCACTCGAAACAGGCACGCCCGCTTGTTCCGGCGCTACGGGTGCGGCGGGAGCAGGTGCAGAGGGCGCGGGGCTTACCGGCGCAGGAACACTCTGCGCGGCCTGAACCGGCGCGACGCTCGCTTCGACCGGCGCGGGAGCCGGACCCGGGACCGCGGCTTCCGGCGTCCTCGCGGGCTTTGAAGTGAGCGGGTCGAAAGTCACGCTGACGTTCTGTTTCGCCTGTTCTCTTCCCCAAATCGTCCGCGCGTTCGAGATCGCGTCCTGCACTGCGGGTGCGGAGGCTTTGTCCACGACGATCGCGCCGTCGGAGCGCTGAAGAATCCGCGCTTCCGGAGCAATCGCCTTCACCGCCGCGCGCGCGCCTGTCCCGGAGACCGCGAGCGTTCCCACCTCGGTCGGCGTCGCATCGAGCGCCGCGACGTTCTGCGTGACGATGGACAACGCCGCTTCCTTTTCTTCCGGGTCCGCGTCCTGCAATTCGAGCGTCCGCAACGCCTGATTCATTTCTTCCTCGTCGGCGACGAGCTGCGCTTGGGATTCGTCCGTCGGCGGGGCTGGTCTCGGCGCGTTCGGCGGCGGAGGACTGCCCGGAGGCGGGGAGCGCATAGGTTGGGGTGAGCGCAGCGATGCCCAACATCAGGGATCAGGAATCAGATGTCAGGGATCAGGGATCAGATGAAAACCGGTCGGTATTTCGTTGGTCTTTTTCTGCGGTGAAGCCGCCGCATATTTTTCTGTCCTCTGTCTCCTGTCCCCTGTCTCCTGAATCATGCCGCCCCGGAAACGTTGTGGCTCTCACATTCGTTCAGCTATAGCGTTTCCGCTCCGTTCTCGGCGGTATAGGTTGGACTGAGGAACGAGAGCCACAACGTTCCGCAGGCGTATGAATGACGATAGGGCACGGCGCGCCGTCCCCCTACGAAGGTAATCGCTGGACACCGGGTTACGCTCCAATGTAGGGCATCACTTCATTCGGCTCAACCCATACTTGTCAACACTGAAAATAATAACAATATTAATTATCGTTTACATTACTCAGTTTCGAGAGTAGAGTGGCGAAACGCCATTGGCCTTATTCCTTTTCCAGTTTACTCACGCTTAAAGATGCACGAGCGCCAGACGGTGTTTGCCTGCCGCAAGGCGAAGTCGAGCGGGGCGAACTGGAATGAAATGATGTGGGAGTAGGGGATGCCGCCGCTGATGAAGCCTCTGAAAAGGAAGCGGTTTCGGTATGGCTTTTCCAAGCAGGCAAAAAAGTAGGGTTTTGCTTTTTGACGAAAACTAAAGGGAGTGGTTTGATGAATAATATATTAATAGAGATAAAATATATAAGACATAATATAGCGGGGGAGGGGGGGGGTATGATTGCCCGACTCGCTTATGGGAGCGCACTGGCGCTCATGTCGTGCACGGCGCTTGCGCAGGAGCAGACGCGTGAACGGGAGGCGGAACTCCCCGTCGTAACCGTTACCGAGAGCGCGGTTTCCGAGACGACCGAAGGCTCGGGTTCTTATACGACGCGGTCGATGAGTTCGGCGACCAAGTTACCGCTCCCGATTCATGAGACGCCGCAGTCGGTGACGGTCATCACTCGGCAGCGTATCGAGGATCAGGCGATGGTGACGGTCGCCGACGCGGTCCAGAACGCGCCGGGTCTTTCGATTTCAAAGGCGCAGGGCGGCCCCTTGCGCGACCGTTTCTACTCGCGCGGTTTCGCCGTCGACAACATCACTTACGACGGCCTGCCCGCAACGCTGGGGCAGTACGGCGGCGATATGCTCGTCGCCGACATGGCGCTTTACGACCGCGTTGAGGTCGTGCGCGGCGCGACCGGACTCACGCAGGGTGCGGGGAATCCCGCAGCGGCGATCAACCTTGTCCGCAAGCGTCCGACGCGCGATTTTCGCTTGCGTGCTAACGCGAACCTCGGCAGTTGGGATCGTTACGGGACCGAGGTCGACGTTTCCGGCGCGTTCAACCCGACGGGGAGCCTGCGAGGCCGCGCCGTCGTCGCTCTTCAGGACAACAAGTCGTTTCAGGATGTCGCTTCGACCAAGCGGCAGGTCTTTTACCTCATCACCGAGGCCGACCTCGGCAGCCGCACGCTCCTGACCCTGAGCGCGACGAATCAAAGAAACGACAACCGCATTACCTGGGGCGGGCTGCCGGTCGGTGCCGACGGTCGGGACCTTCGTCTGTCGCGTTCGACCTATCTTGGGAACAACTGGGATTATTGGGATCGCAAGAACGAATCGTATTTCGCCAGTCTGGAGCACCGATTCGACAACGAATGGAAAGCCAATTTTTCGGTGAATTACGTTCAGGTAAAAAGCGAGATGCTTGCGACCTACGTTTCCGCGGCGGCGGGAAATTTCGCCCAGAACGCCGGCGAGTACCACTATCAAGACAAGCGCATGAGTTACGACGGATACGCGAGCGGACCGTTCCGGCTTTTGGGGCGCAAGCACGAACTTGCGTTCGGCGCGTCTTACCGCAACGGCGATTTCGACGGTTACGGGGGGTGGGATGCCGCCGTCCCGATGGGAAGCAGTATCGCCGACCTCGAAAACTGGAGTCATTCGCGGACGCCGAAGCCCAACATCAACCTCAGTCTGTGGAGGATGGTCAATAACGAAAAGCAAAAGAGCTTTTACGCGACGACGCGCCTCAATCTGGCGGACCCCCTGAAGCTGATCCTCGGTGCGCGCGTCGACGACTACGAATTCACCAACAAGCTCAACGACACGGGTTATGACGTCAAGAACAATCTCACGAAGTACGCTGGGCTGATTTACGACTTCGACTCCCGCCATGCCGGGTACGTGAGTTATACCGACATCTTCAAACCGCAGAACTATTACGACGTTTCCGGGAAGATTCTCGACCCCGTCATAGGGAAGAACTACGAAGTCGGCGTGAAGGGCAAGTATTTCAACGGCGCGCTGAATACGAGCGTCGCCATTTTCCGCGTCGATCAAAAAGACATCGCGATGCGTCTCTACGACCAAACCGTTTGTCCTACCGCTCCCGCCGTGACCTGCTACCGCGCGGCGGGACTCGTGCGCAGCCAGGGCGTCGACGTCGAAGTCCAGGGCGCGCTGACGTCGAACTGGCAGGTTTCGGCGGGCTATACTTTTGTCGACAAGAAAATCAAAAAGGACGCCACGCCGGCGAACGAGGGCAATCGCGCGGATACCTATCTGCCGCGCCACCTGTTCAAAGCGGCGACGATGTACCGGCTTCCCGGAGGACAATGGCGCGTCGGCGGCAACGTCTACTGGCAGAACGAAACCTACTACAAAAGCGTAGGATTCAATTCCAGACAGGATTCGTATGCCGTTGTCGATCTGATCGCGGGCTATCGGATCAGCCGGGACGTCGACCTTCAACTGAATGTCAACAACCTTTTCGACAAGACCTACTACCAGAGCATCAGTTCTTCGGGCACGATGGGCGGAAATGTCTATGGGATGCCGCGCAACGTCCTCTTGTCGGTGCGCTACCTCATGGGAGGGAAGTAGCGCGCCTGCATCGCTTGAAATCCGCGACCGCGCGAGACTGGGGTCGAAGCGCGGTCACGGGTGCCTGAGGATGCGCGCCTGAAATAAATTGCAAACGGGGAGCGTGATCGGAGGGGCAAAGCGTCTGGATTTCCCACGCGTCCGCTGGTACGCTTCCGCCATGTTTGCTCTTCGACTTTTGCGGCGCGACGCGCGCGCCGGCGAACTTTACCTTTTGACGGCGTCTCTCGTCATCGCCGTCGCCTCGCTGACGGCGGTCGGTTTTTTCACCGACCGTGTGCGTCAGGCGCTCGAACGCGAAGCGAATCAGCTTCTCGGCGCTGACCTCGTTCTCGTCGCGAACCATCCCCTGCCCACGTCGGTCGTCGCGTCCGCGAAGGACGCCGGACTCTCCGTCGCCGAGACGCGCGTTTTTCCAAGCATGGCGGTGTTTGGAGAAGGGGACGCGACGCGCGCGCAACTCGTTGAAATCAAATCCGTTTCGGATAATTACCCTCTTCGGGGGCGCGTTCGGATCGCGCCGGATACGCATTCGCCCGACGCGCCTGCGCCGGGGATTCCGCCTCCTGGCGAAGTCTGGATCGACACGACGCTCGCGTCGCTCGTCTCGGCGCGCGTCGGCGACACGCTTTCGCTCGGTCGCGGGAAGTTCCGCGTCGCGGCGATTCTGACGCTCGAACCCGACCGCGGGATGAGCTTTTACAGCGTCGTCTCCCGGCTCATCATGAACCAGGCCGACCTCGAAAACACGGCGCTGATTCAAGCCGGCAGCCGCGTCGTCTACCGTCTGCTCGTCGCGGGAGACGCCGACGACGTCGAGCGTTTCCGCGACACGAGCTCACGTCGCCTCGAACGCGGCGAGCGGATTGAGGACGCGCGAAACGCGCGCCCCGAAATACGCAGGGCGCTCGACCGCGCGCAAAAATTTCTTGGGCTTTCGGCGCTCCTGACGGTGATTCTGGCGGCTGTTTCCGTCGCGCTCGCCTCAAGGCGCTACATGCAGCGCCACCTCGACGCGTGCGCGGTGATGCGCTGCCTCGGCGCGAAGCAGGGATTTCTGTTCCGCGTCTATTTCCTGCAATTTGCCGTTCTGGGGATACTGGCGTCGCTTGCGGGCTGCGTCATCGGCTACGCGACGCATTTCATCCTCTACGCCGGATTATCGCGTTTCCTCGGCGTTTCATTGCTGCCTCCGGGGTTCTTGCCCGTCGTGCAAGGCGTCGCCGTCGGACTTTCCCTGCTCGCCGGTTTCGCGCTGCCGCCGGTTTTTCAGTTGAAGCGTGTCCCGACGATGCGCGTCCTGCGCCGCGAGTTTTCGGACAACGCGCTTCCCCCCTGGCGCCTCGTCGCGGCTTACGCGTCGGGATTTAGCATTCTCGCCGCGCTGATGTTCTGGGTCGCGGGGGAATCGCGCCTTGGGCGCACTGTCGTTTTCGGTTTTTCAGGCGCTCTCATCGTTTTCGCGCTCGTGGCCTTCGCCTGCGTCCGACTCGCCGGCGCGCACCGCTGGCGAAAATTCGGAGGACATTTCGGATGGCGCTACGGCCTTGCGAGCCTGAGCCGGCGCACGGCTTCGAGCGTCGTCCAGATCGTCGCGCTCGGTTTGGGTTTCATGGCGCTGATCCTTCTGACCGTCACGCGGAACGACCTTCTCGACGCGTGGCGCGAGACGCTGCCGCCCGACGCGCCGAACCGTTTCGTCATCAACATCCAGCCCGACCAACTCGAAGACCTGGGGCGTTTTTTCGCCGAATCTTCCGTTTCCGCCGAATTTTCGCCGATGGTGCGCGCACGCCTCGTCAGGATTAATGGAGCCGAACCGCGTTCCGACCGGTATTCGGAAGAACGTTTCCGTCGCATGATCGAGCGCGAATTCAACCTCTCGTACCGCGAAGCCTTGCCGGAAGGCAATCTCGTGACCGAGGGACGCTGGTTTTCCGGCAACGATGCCTTGGAAGCGTCGCTCGAAGCGGGGCTGGCGAAGTCGCTCCATCTTGGCGTCGGCGACCGGCTCGAATTTTCGGTGGCAGGAGAAAGCGTCGAAATCCGCGTCGTCGGCATCCGTACGCTCAAATGGGATTCGATGCGCGTCAATTTTTTTGTGCTGACGCCGCCGGGAGCGCTGCGGGATTTTCCGGCAAGCTGGATCACGAGTTTTCATCTCGCGCCGGAGAACGCGGAGTTCGTGAACCGGCTCGTTCGCGCGCACCCGAACCTGACCGTCATCGACACCGCAGTCATCGTAAGGCAGTTGCAATCCGTCATCGACCAGGTCGCGCAGGCCGTCCAATTCGTTTTTTTGTTCACCTTGGCAGCCGGGGTGATCGTCCTGTACGCGACGCTGATCTCCGCCGCCGACGAGCGCCGCTTTGAACTCGCCGTCATGCGCGCGCTCGGTGCGCGGCGCGAACAACTGCGCCGCGCGATGCTCGCCGAATTCGCCGTCGTCGGCGGCCTGGCCGGGCTGATCGCTTCCGGCGGCGCGACCGTCGTCGGTCAACTCTTGTCGAAGAACGTCTTCCAGTTCGAACTTTTCATCAACTACCCGATGTTTCCGGCCGCGACGATTTTCGGCGCGTTCGCGGTGATGCTCGCCGGATGGTTTGCGGCCTCCCGCCTGATCGACGCGCCCCCGCTCGCGGCGCTGCGCGCCGGTCAGTGAGGGGAAGGAACGAGAAAGTGCCACAGGCCGTGGCACAAATCGCACCCGAGGGGAAAAGGCCCGAAGTGAAGTCCTTGCAAATTGTAAGGATTTCAAACTCATGGCACCAGATTGCAAACTGTATTACCATGAGCAGAGCAGCGACATCACAGACGCCGGCAAGGCATAACGGGAGACTGAAAGAATGGCGCAACACTACATATACCGCTTCCACGCGGAGCTGCTCGACTACAAGCCGAGGATATGGAGACGGTTTGAAATAAACGGCGGAAAAACGATGGCGGAATTTGGCTACGCCGTCATGCTGATGTTCGAGATGCAAGCCAGCCATCTGTTCTGCTTCAGGGAGGACAGGGAATCGGCTCTGCTCAACCGCCTGCGCGAGCACTACACGGATGCGGAAATCAAGGGTGTCTGGGAGAGATACTTGATGTCGGATCTCGCCAAGAGCTACCGCTACGAGCTGGTATCCTCGGATACTTTTTTTACCGACAAGAACGACGACGAGCGGCTGATAAAGGCCGACGAGATCAGGCTGATCGACGTGACCCGCGTCCCCGACTGGAACCTGATAATGGAGTACGACTTCGGTGACGGCTGGGAGGTCGCCCTGACGCTCGAAGATTGCGAGAAGCGCGAGGTGTCGCTGGCGGGTCTGCCCCACGTCATCGAGGGCGAAGGTTACGGCATCATCGAGGACGTGGGCGGTACTTACGGCCTGGAAAAGCTTGCCAAGGCTCTGAAAAAACGCAAAGGCCGCGAGTACAGAGATTTCGTCAACTGGCTCGACAGTACCACTCTGGACCTCGAAGCCTTCGACGTGGACGACATGAACTTTCGCCTGAAGAAACTGGTACGCGTCTACAAGGAGATATACGAGTACCACTACGAACCGAGCGCGCGGATGCTCGACATTTTGCAGCGCGCGTATCAGGGCAAAGGCATGCGTGGGTATTGAGGACAGGGATCAGAAGACAGGAGACAGAGGACAGAGGACAGATCAGTTAGCGGCGGCGTTGCCACCGGGGAAAAGCGATAAAAAACCGATCGGTTTTCATCTGATCCCTGACATATGTCATATGATATTCGCCTGAGGAAACGTTGGGCTTCGTTCCTCAGCCCAACCTATACCGCCGAAGACGGAGCGGAAACGCTATAGGTCGGGCTGAACGAAGAGAGAGCCACAACGATTACGGGGCGGTATGAAAAGGCGCATCGTTTGATCTCCACCATCATTCACGCACATGCGGAACGTTGGGGGTAGCAATGCTCACCCCAACCTATGCGGCAGTCTCCTGCTGGCCGCGCCCGGTCAGCTTTTCGACGGCAGGTCTTCGCGCTTCAGCAAAAAGACCGAACGGCTGCCGGCGGCGGTATCGAGCCAGATGAAGGGCGTGTTGGGGTAGGCGTTTTCCATAGCGTCGAAGTTGTTTCCCGCCTCGACGACGAGGAGTCCCTTGGGCTTCAAGTGTTTCGCGGCGTTTTCGACGATGATGCGGATGTACTTCAAGCCGTCGTCGCCGCCGGCGAGCGCGATTTCGGGTTCCCTGAGGTATTCCTGCGGGAGCGATGCCATCGTTTCGGCGTCGACGTAGGGCGGGTTGGCGATGATCAGGTCGTATTTTTTCGAGTCGAGCGCCGAAAAAAGGTCGGACCGGATCAATTCCATGCGCTTTTTCAGCTTGTAGCCCTTGACGTTCTCGCGCGCGATGGCGAGCGCGTCTTCCGAGATGTCGACGGCGTCGACTCTCGCTTCGGGGAAGGCGAGCGTGGCGATGATCGCAAGGCAGCCCGACCCCGTGCATAAATCGAGGATGTTGTGGATCGCCCACGGGTCGTTGACCCAGGGCGCGAGTTGTTCGTGTAAAAGCTCGCCGATGTGTGAGCGCGGGATGATCGCGCGCTCGTCGACGAAGAAGCGGTAGTCGCCGATCCACGCTTCCTTCGTGAGGTAGGCGGCGGGCAGACGTTCGACGACGCGGCGCTCGATGATCTTCAGCGCGCGCTCGCGTTCGTCTTCGACGAGGCGCGCGTCGATGAAATCGTTGAAGCGGTCGTGAGGCAGGTGGAGCGCGTGGAGCAGAAGGTAGATCGCCTCGTCCCAGGCGTTGTCGGTGCCGTGCCCGAAAAACAGCTTGGCTTCCGAGAAGCGGCTGACGGCAAAGCGTATCAGGTCGCGTAGCGTGGAGAGTTCGGATCGGGCTTGTCTGTACATGTCAATATAATAGGCTTTTGAGAATGCGGAAATAGACGCCGGAGAGGCGGGGCAGGTCGGCAAGCTCGATACGCTCGTCGATCTGGTGGATGCTTGCGCCGACGAGGCCGATTTCGACGACTTGCGGGCAGATTTCGGCGATGAAGCGTCCGTCCGAGGTGCCGCCGGCGGTCGAAAGCGCCGCGGAAAGACCCGTTTCTTCGCGGATCGCGGTCAGCGCGGCGTCGGTGAGCTTTGAGCGTCCGGTCAGGAAGGGGCGCGCGGAGAGATTCCATTCGATCCGGTAGTCGAGGCCGTGGCGTTCGAGGATTGCCTCTGCCCGCGCCTGAAGCGATTCGGGCGTGCTCGCCGTTGAAAAACGGAAGTTGAACGCAAGGTCGACGTGTCCGGGAATCACATTACTCGCGCCGGTTCCCGCGTGGATATTCGAGATTTGCCACGAAGTCGGCGGAAAGAATTCGCCGCCGTCGTCCCATTCGGTGCGCGCGAGTTCGTCGATCGCGGGCGCGACGAGGTGGATTGGATTTTTCGCGAGTTGCGGGTAAGCGATATGCCCTTGGACGCCTTGGACCGTGAGCGTCCCGGAGAGCGAGCCGCGCCGCCCGTTTTTGATCGTGTCGCCGAAGTGCTCGACGGCGGTCGGCTCGCCGAGAACGCAGTAGTCGATTTTTTCGCCGCGCCGCGCGAGTGTTTCGGTCACGGCGACCGTCCCGTCGATCGCGTCGCCTTCTTCGTCGGACGTGAGGAGTAGCGCGATCGAGCCTCCGTGCGCGGGGGCTTCGGAAACGAAACGCTCACAGGCCGTTATGAAAGCCGCGATCGCGCTCTTCATGTCCGCCGCGCCGCGTCCGTAAAGAAAACCGTCGCGGAGGCTCGGCAGAAACGGCGGGCTTCTCCATTCCGACTCCGGCCCCGGCGGGACGACGTCGGTGTGTCCGGCGAAGCAAAAAAGCGGAGCGGACGACCCGCGGCGCGCCCAGAGATTCGTCACTTTTCCGCGCCGGAGGTATTCGCAATGAAAACCCAGCGGTTCGAGCCGCTTTTCAACGATCGACATGCACCCCGCGTCGTCCGGCGTGAGCGAAGGGCGGGCGATGAGTTCTTCGGCGAGGCGAAGGGTCGGGTCAGGCGGCATGTTGTTCGACAGCGGCCCCTTCGTCGAAATTGAGCGAGAATTCCTTGAACGAGATGCCGCTGACGCTCTCTTCGGAAAACGAGGCGGTGTCCAGGGTCATGGTGTTGTTGTCCTTCAAGGCGGCGCCGTTGAAAGTGTCGTTGCTGTTGTTGATCAGCCACGAGAGGTTGGTCGGCGAATCCGCGTTGGCGAGGGCTTCTTCGATCGTGATCGTCCCCTCCTTGTAAAGCCGGTAGAGGTCTTGTTCGAAGGTCTGCGAGTCGGGCGCGAGGCTTTGCTCCATCGCCTCCTTGATCGAAAGGATGTCGCCGCGCGAAATCAGTTCCTGGATATGGAGCGTATTGATCAGGATTTCGACGGAGGGCGTCCGCTTTCCGTTGATCTTCCTCACCAGGCGCTGCGAGACGATCGCCTTGAGGCACGCGGAGAGGTCGAGGTAGAGCGAAGTTCTGTTTTCGAGCGGGAAGAAATTGATGATGCGGTTCAGAGCGTGGTAACTGTTGTTCGCGTGCAGCGTGGCGAGGCAGAGGTGACCCGACTGCGCGTAGGAAATCGCGGCCTGCATCGTTTCCCTGTCGCGGATTTCCCCGATCAGGATGCAGTCGGGCGCCTGACGCATCGCGTTTTTCAGCGCGTTTTCCCACCCGATCGTATCCATGCCGAGTTCGCGCTGGTTGACGATCGATTTTTTGTGGCGGAAAAGAAACTCGATCGGGTCTTCGATCGTCAGGATATGCCCCGTATGGTGGATGTTGCGATGGTCGAGCATCGCCGCGATCGTCGTCGATTTCCCCGCGCCCGTCGCGCCGGTCACGAGGATGAGGCCGCGTTTTTCCAGGATCAGGTCGGGCAGGATCGGCGGCAGGTCCAAAGAATCGATCGCCGGGATGTTTCCGAGAATGTAGCGGACGACGATCGCGATCGACGAGCGCTGGCGGAAGAGATTGATCCGAAAGTTGCCGAGACCCGTGACGCTGTGGAAGAGATTCATTTCCTTCGTCATCTCGAAGATTTTCGCCTGTTTGGGCGTCATCAACTCGTAGGCGATTTTTTCGACCATCGCCGGCGTCATGATCTGCTGGTTGACCGGAACCGATATCCCCTGAATCTTGATATTGATGGGCGCGCCCGCCGAAATAAAAATATCCGACGCCTGCTTTTCGCCCATGAGTTGGAAAATCTTGTCGAGAATCATCATCTGCCTCCCTTGCAGAGTGCATTAAACCAGAAATCAGCTCTCGCGTAAAAGATCGTTGAGACTGGTTTTGCTTCGCGTTTGCGCGTCGACCGTTTTCACGA
Organism: Accumulibacter sp.; assembly: GCA_031266435.1. GTDB lineage: Bacteria > Pseudomonadota > Gammaproteobacteria > Burkholderiales > Rhodocyclaceae > Propionivibrio. The sequence goes on along the minus strand of JAISAZ010000091.1, from coordinate 6,169 downwards.
TGACCGCGCAATACAAACTGTAGGCGCCGTCTTTCGACGGCAGATTGCCGGAAACGACGACCGAACCCGGCGGAATGTACCCATAATGCGTCGTTCCCGCGTCACGGTTGTAGATGCGGGTCGATTGGCCGATATAGACGCCCATCGAAATGACCGAACCCTCGCCGACGACGACGCCTTCGACGATTTCCGAGCGCGCGCCGATGAAGCAGTTATCTTCGATGATCGTCGGATTCGCCTGCAGAGGTTCGAGAACGCCGCCGATGCCGACACCGCCCGAAAGGTGGACGTTCTTGCCGATCTGCGCGCACGACCCTACCGTCGCCCAGGTATCGACCATCGTTCCCTCGCCGATATAGGCGCCGATATTCACGTAAGACGGCATCAGGACGACATTCGGCGCGACGTAGGACCCGCGCCGAACCGTGGCGGGGGGGACGACGCGAAACCCGCCGCGAGAAAATTGCTCGTGGTCGTAGTGGATGAACTTCGTCGGCACCTTGTCGAAGTAGCGCGACGAAGCGTCGCTGATCATGCGGTTCTTCTCAAGGCGAAAAGAGAGCAGGACGGCTTTTTTTATCCATTCCTGCGTGATCCACGCGCCGTCCTTTTTTTCCGCGACGCGAATCTTCCCCTCGTCGAGCGCGGCGAGAACCTTCTCGACGGCCAGACCCACTTTGGCCGGGGCGACGCCGGGTTCGAGGCCCTCCCGGCCTTCCCAAGCCGCCTCGATGGTATCGCGCAATCCCTGTATCTCGTGCATGAAAGTCATCCTGATTTCGAAACGAATTGCCGGATGCGATCGACCGCCTCGACGCATTCGGCGTGCGGCGCGACGAGCGCGATGCGTAAAAAACCGTTTCCGGGGTTGATGCCTTTCACCGTCCGTGAAAGATAACTTCCCGGCAATACGACGATATTGTAATCGGCAAAAAGGCGGCGCGCGAATTCGGTATCCGAATACGGCGTTTTACGGTCGACGCGCGCCCAGAAGTAAAAGCCGGCGTCGGGCATCCGGGTTTCCAGCGCGTCCGAAAAAACCGGGAGCGCCGCGTCGAATTTTTCACGATAACGCGCGCGGTTGTCGACGACGTGCGCCTCGTTGCCCCACGCTTTCAGGCTTGCGGCCTGAATCGCCGGACTCATGGCGCTCCCGTGGTAAGTCCGGTACAGGAGAAAGCGATTCAAAATGGCGGCGTCTCCGGCGGCGAATCCCGACCGCATTCCGGGGACGTTCGAGCGCTTGGAAAGGCTGGAAAGCATGACCAGCCCCGCAAAGCCGCGTCCGAGCGCCTTCGCGGCCTGGAGAACGCCGAGCGGCGGCGCGGCCTCGTCGAAATATATTTCCGAATAACACTCGTCGGAGGCAATGACGAATCCGTAACGGTCGGCGAGGTCGAAAAGCCTTTTCCACTCGTCGAGCGAAAGCGTCTTTCCGGTCGGGTTCGCCGGAGAGCAGACGAAAAGAAGCTGAACGCGCGCCCATTCTTCGCCACTGATCGCGTCGAAGTCGAAGGCGAAATCGTTTTCGGGGACGGTATTCAGAAAACGGGGTTCGGCGCCCGCGAGGATGGTCGCGCCTTCGTAGATTTGGTAGAAAGGATTCGGACAAACGACCAGAGGGCGCCGGGACGCGTCGATGAGCGTTTGCGTCAGCGAAAAGATCGCTTCGCGCGATCCGTTCGTCGGGAGAATCTGCGTTTCCGGGTCGATGTCCGGGATTGCATAGCGGCGATCCATCCAGTCGGCGATCGCCCGACGCAACGCCGGCGACCCGGCGGTGGTCGGATAGTTCTCCAGAGTATCGAGCGCGGCGCTTAAAGCCGTTTTGATGAATTCGGGCGTCGGATGCCGTGGCTCTCCAATCGAGAGCCGGATTTCCCTGGTCGCCGGATTCGGCGTGACCCCCGCGAGAAGCTGGCGTAATTTTTCGAACGGGTAGGGCTGTAGTTTCGAAAGATTTGGGTTCAATTCGGGTCAGGGGGGTCGGCGTTCATTCCGGGATTATAAGGCGCTTTGACTTCAGAAGACAGAGGACAGAGGACAGAAGACAGAAAACAGAAAACAGAGGACAGACAGCGGCCTACGGCCTTTGTAATCAGTTGTCTGTAATCTGAGGGGGGATGCCACGCGACATCTGAATACTGAAAACTGGTCACAAAGCCCAACATCAGTTCGTTGGGCTGCGCTACGCTTAGCCCAACCTATAAAACAACAGATCACAAAGCGAACGCAGTGAGCGCTCTGTCATCTGTCCTCAGTCCTCTGTCCTCTGTCCTGAAACCGAATGAAACACGCTTTTCGGTAAAAAGGACATCTCCCTTATTTCACGAGACTATACTTTAAGTTAAGGAAGTCAAGGAATCGCCGAGAATTCCCGGTGATTTTCAGGTATTGTTGACGTGCCGAAAGGCAAGATTGCATCGATCAAACGAGGTGCCGCCATGAAATTCGCAAAAGGCTTCAAATACGGTTTGCTGGCGCTCGTCGCCGTTTTCGCGTTCACGAGCGACGCGGCGTGGGCGAGGAGAGGCCATCATCGCTCGCACTCGCGTGTGCGGGTCGGCGTCGGCATCGGCGTCGGCATGCCGCTGTTTTCGCCGTTTTACCATTCCTACCGTCCGGCGTACGCGTACCCGTATTATTCCCCGTACTATTCTCCGTACCCGTACTACGGGGGGTACGCGCCGGTCGTGATCAACCGCGCGCCGCCGGTCTATATCGAAAAGGCGACGATCGAAGCCGCTGCGGTCGAAGCCGCCCCCGTCGATACGGTCGCGGTGCGGCCCGTCGCCCGCGCGCAGGCTCCCGCTGAGACCTACTGGTATTACTGCGCGGCGTCTAAAAACTATTACCCCTACGTCGACAAATGCCCTTCGGGGTGGCGGAAAGTGCCGTCGCGTCCCGCGGGCGTTCGGTAAAGAGGCGTCGATATGAAACCCGTTTTGCCCCTGATGATTTTTTCGGCGCTCGTCCTCGGCGGATGCGCTTCGACGCCTTCCGGACCACGCGTTACGGTCTTGCCCGGAACGGGAAAGAGTTTCAGCGAATTCCTTGAGAGCGACCGCGCGTGTCGTCAGCACGCGCAGAGCGTCATCGGTCAGGCGTCGAACGACCCCGCCGTGCGTGACGCCGTCGTCGGTACGGCGGTCGGTACGCTCGCGGGCGCCGCGATCGGCGGCAGAGGCGGCGCCGGCGTCGGCGCGGGAATGGGGCTGATCGTCGGAAGCGCGGCAGGGTCGGAGTCGAGCCGCCTTTACGGTCACGAGGCGCAATACCGCTACGACGAAGCGTATATGCAGTGCATGTACTCGGCGGGGCACAAGATTCCGGTTCCCGCCGAGGTGGCGCGGTCGCTGGCGCTGACGCCCCGGAATGCCGTTCCGGGCGGCGCGGAGGACGCGGAACCCGCGGCGGATATCCCGCCGCCGCCGCCGTTTCAGCCGCCCTTGTCGCCTCCGCCGGATTACGTCCCTCCGCGCTGATTCGGCGTGTGGACGGGGAGGGGGTGAAAACCGCTTCGGGTCGCGCGAAAAAGGATTGGCTTGATCGTGAGGTCGTGGGATCGAGAGATTGTGAGATCGTGGGATTCCGATTCCGGTTGGAAACCCCATCCTTCAGGAGGATAATCCTGCGTGGAAGGGCGTGTTCTTCCGCGCGGTCGTCCGGCAGCCCCGGACGTCGCTTGAAACACGCGAGAAGCAAGGATGTGGAAGCAATGACGCGCGCAAACATCGCGCGAAAAACCGCTGGTTGAGCGCCTTCCGGGCGGCCGGCGCGGCCGGGAGCGCAGAAGCCGGAGTGGGATATTTCAGGGGTGTCGCCGGACGAAGGAGGGATAACTCATGATGAAATTTTCAAAATGGTTCAGGTACGGCGTGCTGAGCCTGATCGTCGCCCTGTCGTTCGTTGATCACGACGCGCTCGCGCGCGGTCATTCCCGTTCTTCTTCACGCTCTTCCTCGCGTTCTTCGCGTTCTTTTTCGCGCTCGCATTCTTCTTCACGCGCGCGTTCGCACGCGCCGGCGGTCCGGCATTCGTCAGGCTCGCGTTCTTCCGCGAGATCATCCTCGCCGAGCCGTTCCTATGCAGGGCGTCCTTCGGCGAGTCGCTCGTACGCGGGGCGCCCGTCGTCGAGTCGGTCTTACTTTGGGCGTCCGTCGTCCAATCGTTCCTACGCGGGGCGTCCGTCGAACAACCGCTCGTACTCGGGGCGTCCGTCGAACAATCGCTCGTACGCGGGACGCGCGTACCGGGGGCCTGTGTACATGGGGCATCCGTACCGGGGACCCTCGTACGCGGGGCGCTATTCGCCCGGTCGTCCGATCGCGCGGCCCTTCTACCGTCCGAGGTCGAGTTATTCCATCGGATTCTTCGGGCTTTTCGGCGTGGGCTCGGCGTCTTACGGCTATGCGCCGTATTACACTTCTCCGTATATCCCCGTCGTCGCCGACTACTCCACGCCGCCCGTTTACGTCGAACAGGCGAGCGTAGCGCCGATGGCGGCGCAGGAAGCCATCGAACAGGCCAACGCCGCGTACGCCGTCGAGCAGGCCAGGCTCGCGTCCTCGACGGCTGCGCAAGCCGTCGAACTCGCCAAGGCCGCGCCCACGACGGCGGCGGGAATCCTCGAAGAATCCGCGCCGTCAATGGCGCCGGAAAGCTTTGAAGAAGCCCCGGCGGTCGCGGAAAATATCGGGGGGGCTCCGGTCGCGCCGGTCGCGCTGGCGGCGCCGGAAAGCGTCGAACGCGCGATGGCGGTCCTGCCCCTTCCAGCGGCGACTGATGCCGACGACACCGCGCCGGCGGCGTCGGAAAACATCGAGGACGCCCCGATCGCCTTGGTGACGCCGGAAAAAGCCGATCAGGCGATCGCGGTTACGCCCGACCCGGCGGAAGAAGATGCCGAAGAAGCCGCGCCGGTAGCGCCGGTGGCGCCGGAAGCCGCTGGGCAAGCCAACGACGCCGTGCCCGTTACGACGGCACAGGAAGCGATCGACTTGGCAGACGCCGCGCTCATGGCGGCGCGCGAGGCCATCGGGCAAAACGGTTCCGCGTCGACGGAAGCGCAGGAAGCGATCGATCTGGCAGACGCCGCGCTCCTGGCAGCGCGCGAAGCCGTCGCGCAGGCCGGCGACCAGGCCGCGACGGCGGCAGACAAGTCCTTTTGGTATTACTGTAGCGCCTCGAACGGCTTTTATCCCTACGTCAAAAGCTGTCCGGCGGGGTGGGAGAAAGTCCCCGCGCAGAGCGCCAATTAACCCGACGTGAGGAGAGTGCGAATGAAACTTCTGTCTTCCCTGGCTTTCTTGTCGAGCGTGGCGCTTCTTGGCGGCTGCGCCAGCCAGCCTTCCGGTCCCCGCGTCGTCGTGCTGCCCGGGACGGGAAAAACCTACAACGAGTTCGTCATGAACGACGAACTCTGCTGCCAGTACGCCGAGCGTTCAATCGGAATGACGCCGAGCGGCGACGCGAACCGCCGCGCCGCCGCGAGCGCGCCCGCCCCGGAACAAAAACGCCTGTACGGCGCCGAGGCGCAACGCCGTTACGACGAAACCTATACGCAATGTATGTACGCGTACGGACACAAGGTGCCGATTCCCGAAGCGGTGGCAAAGACCCTGAGACAACTCCCCGCGCCGGCGCCCGTCGCTCCGACGGCTTCTCCGGCTAGGAACGCGCCGGCAGCCTCCGCAACGAAACCCGCGCCGGTGGCTTCCACGGCGAAGGCGGCGTCTACGGCGAAGGCTACGGCGGCGGCGCCTCAAGCGAAGGCCGCGCCGGATGTGAAGCCGAAACCGGCGATTCCCGCACCTCCGCCGTTTGCGCCCCCGGAATCGCCCCCGCCGGATTACGTTCCGCCGCGGTGATCAGGTTTCAGGGATCAGAGGAATTGTAGGGGCACGGCGTGCCGTGCCCTTGCGGCGGTATAGGTTGGGGTGAGCGAAGCGATGCCCAACGTTCCGCGAACGTATGAGCGAAGCGAATCCCAACGATTCCGTATGCGGATGAATGACGGAACAGGATGGCAGGAATCAGATAAAAACCGATTCAACCGCGAAAGGCGCGAAAGACGCGAAAGTGAAGTGTTTGCATAAATTTTCGCGTTTTTCGCGTGTTTCGCGGTTCTAATTTCTTGGTTCCTGATCGGGCACGGCGCGCCGTGTCC